>JACVRN010000122.1 GCA_014534425.1 Pyrinomonadaceae bacterium | reverse complement strand
GTCACCTTAAGGTCTGTAAAGAGGAATTCCTCGAAGGGGAACGGACTCTAGAAGACATTTACCCTGGAGCGGCGGGGCAGTTCCTTAACCATACACTGGATAGGGTCATGCTGGACAAGGCCATCCGGCAACTCCCGCCCTGTAAAAGGTCAATCCTTTTGCTTCACGATGTCGAAGGCTACAGTCATGAGGAGATTGCAGAGATGCTGGGATGCACGAGCGGGACATCGAAGTCTCAACTGCACAAGGCCAGAATGAAATTACGTTCCCTGCTTCTCGCGGCAGTTTGACCGCGTTGATGGCGTACACTTAGCGGAATCTTTATTTTTGCGGTGATGTTATTGCCCTCGAATGCTATAGAAATCGGGTTATCAAGCGGAATTTGTGCATCTATTTCGTTGAAACCAGCATCTCTTTTTAGATGGCACGTGAGACGACCAATTTGAGAATCATGCGTATGCGCGCCCTGATTATCCTCGGCGTGCTCTTCTCGCTGTGCGTCTCAAATAACGTCGGGCCGCGCCTGCTACCGCTGCCTTCACTTGCAGCTTCTGCAAGTGCCGTCAAGCAGGTAAGTCTCTATACAACGGCATCACATCTGCCCACGTCGGACGCAACCGATACTTTCCGCGTGGCGATTGCCGCGCCCGCGAATAAGAGGGCGGGGTCTGAAACTACGCCTCTGCCTCTTGCCAAGCACGCGCCGCAGCGCAGCCTTCCGCCGCTCGGCAATCCGGGGCGATTCGTCTACTCATCACATCTTGTAACTTCTCCTTCTCTATCACGACCCCGTGGCCGTGCTCCGCCTCTCTCGATCTAATCGAGCATTCGCACAATTTAGTGGCTTACATATTCCGGCATGGGGATGATGTGTCTTCATGCTCGGTAGAAGTGTAGGTCATGCCCAGAAAGCATGTCGGACACGAAACTCCAGGAGGCTTTATGGATTCAGGAATCATAGTCGCGCTCGTTCTCGCGGCAATCTTCTTCGGTGCCATCGCGTGGCTCGTCATACACGCGCGGCGGCAGGAGAGGCAGGCCGTTCCGGTAAAACCAGAGGCGGACGTGCATGAAAGGCCGGAAGGCTTTGCCCGTTCGACGCGCCAGCCTTCGCCGCACGTAGCTGCCAGGGCGGGAGCCGGAACGCGTCGAGAGCGATAGCTCTAAACTTCGTTGACTTTAATCAGGATGAGGAGAATTAATCATGGATACCACTACCATCTTCGCAATAGCCATTCCAACTATGATTGTAGCCGTTGCCCTGTTCGTCATCTTAGCGCGCAGGCAACACCAGAAGAACATCGTTGCGACAAGCATCAAGTCGCACGAGTCGCCTTCAAAGAAGCAGGCAGCTTGATTACGGTCTTCTAATCTCATTACTTCAACATGCTCCGTTATTGAGACCGAGGTGTTAAGAGGATGAGGGAAGCTCGTCAAAGAGTAGACACATTCATTCGCCGCAAGGAGTGTTGAACTCCCTTGCGGCGAATGAACGACCACCTTGTTTCGGAAGATATAAATGTCAGATCAAGAAATATTGAATTCAGATAGAGGGTTGCAACGGTTGACAGTACGCTGTCCTGAATGCGAGAGGATGTGGCTTGCGCCTGGAATCAAAAACGGTGACACCTATGTTTGTAAAGAGTGCGGTCTCAGCTTTGTCGTAAGCAAGCGGTCGAGACAGAGGCCACAAAGCTGTTCTCAATCCGGGCAGCCCGCCTAAGGCCAATTCACAGGGTAGGAATTGAGATGTTGGAACAGGCTAGCTTCAGGCATACGGATAATACAATAGCGCGTTACGGCCTTGCCGTGCTTGCGGTACTAACGGCGCTGCTTATCACACAGCTTCTTTGGACGTGGGTCGAGCCTCATCCCACGTCGCTATTCCTGGCTGCCGTGACCGTCAGCGCCTGGTACGGGGGCTTACGACCGAGCCTGCTGGCGACTATTCTGGCCGCACTGGCGGTCGATTATTTCTTCATAGCTCCGGTCTATCACCTTGAGCTTTCCCTGGACAACACGGTACGCACCTCCGTCTTCGTGCTGGTGGCATTGCTGATTAGCTGGGTGGACGCGGCCCGCAAACGCGCCATTACAGAGCGGGACGAGATGCTGGTACGAGAAAAGGAAGCGCGACGTGCGGCTGAGGCCGCCAGCCGCACCAAGGACGAGTTCTTAGCCATGGTCACGCACGAGCTGCGCACACCCCTGAGCGTAATCACAGGCTGGGCGGGAATCCTGCTCAAAGGTGACATGAATGAAGAGGCATCGAAGGCCGCGCTGGAAACTATCAAGCGTAATGCGGAGATTCAGAGACATCTGATTGATGACCTGCTAGACATCTCGCGCATCACGAGCGGTAGACTGCGCGTGGACGCGAAGGAGACCGACCTCGTCTCCGTCATAGAAGAGGCCGTCGCGGTCGTCGCGCTATCCGCCCAAGCCAAAGGCATACGCCTTCACGCCGAGTACGATTGGGCCGCCGGGTCAGTCATAGGCGACCCGGAAAGGTTGCAACAGGTCTTCTGGAATCTACTCTCTAACGCCGTCAAATTCACCCCCGATGGAGGCAGCATTGACGTTCGGCTGGAGCATGTCGATTCATCTGCGCGGATAACCGTTAGCGACACTGGAAAGGGCATAGACGCGGAGTTCCTGCCATTCGTGTTCGACCGCTTCAGCCAGGAGAGCGGCGCGGCCTCAAAGAGGAAGGGCGGACTGGGACTGGGACTCTCTATCGTGAGGCACCTGGTGGAGCTGCACGGCGGGACTGTCAAGGTCGAGAGCCGTGGTGAGGGTCAAGGCGCGAGGTTCACTGTCTGTCTCCCGCTAGCCACAGTTGGGGATCAGACCCAGACGCAAACCGTTGAAGTTGAAAGCCTACAGCAGACCGGCGACAACGAACTTAATAAAGACTCACTCATTCTAACTGCGGACGGAAGGGCCAATATCGCAAATACACTGTGGCGTAGTTGAAATCCACCACTTCACGATAGGGTATATTCGGCAAATCGGATTTTCGCTCAAGTGTTCGGGCTAAAGGGGGCATCTGAGGGTATGAGCATCGTTAAAAGGAAACTATCCCGGACATTCAAAAACTTCTTCGACTCGGAAAAGTCGAGCGGCATTCTGCTGATTCTCTGCACGGTCATCTCGCTGGTAATCACGAACTCCTTCTTCGGAGGAAGCTACCTCAATTTCTGGCACTCATACGTCGGTGGTCTAAGCCTTGAGCACTGGGTCAACGACGCCCTGATGGCCGTTTTCTTCCTGCTCATAGGCTTAGAGCTTGAACGAGAACTCTACGTCGGCGAGTTGTCGGACTTTCGGAACGCTCTGCTGCCAATCGTCGCAGCAATCGGCGGCATCTGTTTGCCTGCGCTGATTCATCTTCTCCTGAACTATGGCACGCCAGCGCAGGCCGGCATAGGAATCCCTATGGCGACCGATATAGCTTTCGCGCTGGGGGTGTTGGCTCTTCTGGGTAGGCGAGTGCCCGCTTCGCTGAAAGTGTTTCTGACGGCGCTCGCAGTGATGGATGACCTGGGAGCAATTATCGTCATAGCCCTCTTCTACACGACGAAACTCTCGCTCCTGTATCTCGCGGGCGCGCTCATTATCTTCGCGCTTCTAGTCGCCCTCAACCGATTCTTCCGTGTGATGAGCCTCATCCCGTATCTTCTGGGCGGCGTCCTGATGTGGTTTCTGATGCTGAAGTCGGGCGTGCACGCGACCATCGCAGGCGTGCTGCTGGCCTTTGCCATCCCCTTTTCAAGCAGGAAGGAGGATGATGAGGAATCGCCCTCGCACAGGCTGGAACATTTTCTGCACAAGCCCGTAGCCTTCTTCATCCTGCCGCTCTTCGCCCTGGCTAATACGGGAATCACAATCGGCGGGGATGCCCTGCAAGGTCTGACGTCGCACAACAGCTTAGGGATTATTGCAGGACTCCTGTTTGGAAAGCCCATAGGAATTACTCTGCTCAGTTTGATTGCCGTCTACGCTGGCCTCTGCCGCCTGCCGCTCGACCTGAACTGGAAACATATCTGCGGGGCGGGACTCTTAGGCGGCATAGGCTTTACCATGTCCATCTTTATCACGAACCTTGCGTTCGCAGGGGAAGCTCCTGTCATCAACAGCTCAAAGATGGCTATTCTGCTGGCATCCCTGGCGGCAGGAACAGCCGGCTTCCTTTGGCTCAAGTTTCTCGGCCAACCCGTGAGGGGAGATGAAGACATGGACGCGATGGATTTTGAAACTACCGAGGCATAGTGTCAGCTATAAGAACTTGTGGGCATAGAGATGCTGCTCGCAGATGCTTCACGGTCGGTTAACCAGAGCGTATGACAGCCTTTGCCTTGAACTGTTAAAATTACGTCTATGAAAATTTGGCTATCAATCCTTGTGCTGCTGCTAAGCGTGCTTACAAGCTTCGCTCAGAATAATAAATCTGTGGAATCATCAGACATTCCTACAATCACATTCTGTGACCTGATTCAAAACCCTGACCTCTATGATGGGAAAGAAGTCAGATTCCGCGTAAAGTATCTAGCCAATTCTGAGGTGGGAGCTTTCGGCGACCCCAATTGCAGTTCAAAGGAGAACAGGACTTGGGCCGAATTTGACGGCGCATCCATAAAGGCTAATTCCGAGCCGGAGATATATCAGAAAGTAGTGGAGCGAATATTATGCGGCAAGTGCGCTGCGGATGATCATTGGCGTGAGACAGAGATGCTGGTAACAGGTATATTTAATGGAAGCGATATAGGGCACGGTCGTTTGGGTGAGTATCGCTTTGTGATAACGATAAAGAAAATTGAAGAGATAAGAGAGACGGAAAAGACCACGATGCCGGCATTTGCTCCATAACAGTATTCTATCAATGATACTCATACGCCGCTGTAGTTTTGTCGGCTGAAGTTATATCTTGATGGCAGCGTTCACTGCTCAAAATTGTGCCGCTAATTGTGCTACTAATCGTGTCGCCATCAGTAAGTATAAGAAAGAGAGGGAACCATAAGCCCCCTTTTTCTTGTTCGGACACTTAGACTGTTGACGTGCCGCTTCAACGTTTGTAGTCCGGATACGCTTCCCCTTTAGGAAGCCGAAGCCGATTATAAGGATGAAGATGAATAGAGTGTCATCTAACAAAGATTTCCCTCCGACCGCAATACAACCTCAACTTACTGTAACCAGTGTCTTAGCATCTTCAGGATCATATTCCTTAGCAGAGATTCTTACCTCAACGTTGTGTCCGAGCCGATTCAGGACATTAAGCAGCCTATCTACAGAGAAACCGGAAAGCCTTCCGCGCAGTAAGTTTGACACCTTCGGCTGATCTAGCCCAATAACCTCTGCCGCCTCACTCTGCGTCCATCCTTTCTGCTCGACGAAGCGGCGAATCTGCACGGCAAGCTGTGACTTGAGTAGCCGCTCCTCTGCGTTTGGCAGCCCTAAATCGGCAAACACATTGCCGCTACTCTGAGTATAGTCGGTCTTCCTTCTCACCATCTTATATCTCCTGTTCTCACTGCCAAGCCTTATGTAACTCCTCTGCTAGTTTCAAGCGACCTTTGATTAGCTCAACCTCAGCTTGCGGAGTGGCAATTCCCTTCTTAGACTTCTTCTGGAAAGCGTGTAGCACGTAAATGCGGTCACCAAACTTCACTGTATAAACGGCACGATAAGTATCTGTCTGGTAATCAGAGATGATTTCCAGAACACTCGCGCTACTGAAGCCTTTGAGCGGCTTAGCGGATAGCGGCTTCAATCCGCACTGTGCTTCAAAAAGAGCATGTCCCATTTCATCCTTGACAGCTTCAGGAAAGGCTCTTAAATCCTTGAGCGATGAGCCGACCCAAATAAGTGGTTTGATGGCGGGCCTACTCATACACGTATTATGCTAGATATAGTATAAAAGGGCAAAGTTACTCCCATTAAATCCGGTAGTAGAAACGGTAGTAGGTACCTGTCTGTATCTGCTTGTGTTTACTTGTACGCCCATAGCCCAAGATGTAGAAAAATACATGTAGGTACAAGCACTTACAAGCAGGTACAAATCAGTTCCAGAGGTCTGCAAAACCTTCATTCATCGGTTCGATTCCGACCGACGCCTTAACAATCCCCTTCTTTTCAACGGTTTACGGGCAACCAAGGGTGGTTCGTTTCGATTGTTACGAAAAACCTCTGCCCGTCTATTCGCATTCCGATCCTCCCCGTAAATAATTCTTCCCAAAACAATAACTTAGAGGCCTGATAGATAGTCCTCGAATGTGCCCTTCAGTATTTCCGGTAGTAGGAACAGAACGAGCGAAACTCCTGAAGCATTTCGTAAAGACATGTAATGACTCGTATGTCTTTGGATGTGTTTGTAGAAAAACGAGGGGGTTCAAGGTGTGGCGAACCTTTGCCTAGCGAGATTATAAGTTAAGCACCTTGAGCAAGTTAAAAAGGGGGCGGGACGACTCCATCCTCGGCTGTGAACCGCCTGCTTTTGCCCTATGTGCTTACTGGCAAATTTCAGTCAGCAAGGGTACGCACTAGTCTCTTTTTCAGTTAAGCAGCTTTTCTGAATCACGACCTCATGAGTAAAAGCGCCTCGGGCAATCCGTCATGCGCTCAGCTACCCTGTGCTTTACAGATTCTCTGTAACACATGGTACCCGGCTGCTACGCAGACGGGGCTGTGAATGCTCGTTTTTTTCTCTTGTTCGAGAGGGCGTTTTGGCGTATACCTACACCATCTAGAGCAGTAATCCGCATCAACTCAACCGCCGGCAGTCGCTTCTGACATAAAGGAGATAACATGGCTGACCAACCTCAAGCATCTCAACCATCTCAACCAACCAAACTGAAATTGGGTCTTGATGGCGCTTCTGTCGCAATTAAGATACGAAACAAGACCTACAATCTGACAGCCCCGATTCTGAAAGTTTCACCGGGCGGCTCTTTTCAGCCGGGCGACCTGACGCTAATCCCATTCCGCTACAAAGAGGATTTCGATGACGCGATAGACATGGGGACGCCAGCCGAGTTGCTGGATGAATTATATATTCAGTTCGTTCCCCAACAGCTCCGGCAAGCCCCGACTCCTCAGGTCAAGCGTTTCTTCGAGCAATGGCAGAGTATCGCACAAGCATTAAAGGAAGCCCCAATCTTAGGTAGCGCTATCAATACCTTCATCAAGACGAATGTGCGAATCGTTGAGATTGTGCTCGAACTATCTAAGCAGCCCGATCCTCCGCCTACTAATCCTCCTAGCACTCCTGCCCCTACTTATAATGGCAAGTTCCGCTTCGGTCTGATGTTCAGGCCAGACCCGGGAGCGCGACCGAGGGTCTTCAATATTGAGATAGTGGCCTTCGGCGCGGTGCTGTGGTTGGAACTGGAAGGCACGGTCACCGTCAACAAGTAGGGTTCGCAGTCGTGGCTTTAACAGTCATGGCTCGACCATCGCTCAAGGGTCTGTCAGGCATGAGCCTAAAACTCGAAGCGTCACTGTGGGCGAAGGCGAAAGCGTCTTGGGATGATCTGACCCGCCTCTTGAGGCTGCCTTCAGCCAAAGACTTCCCGCTGCCGTTGCCGGGCGGAAATCTCGATGTGTATGTCTCCGGCTCGGCCATTACGTCCACTGCTCCCGGCGCATCGCTGGGGTTCGAGATTAGGCTGGAGGCGGATTACGAGATTAACCCGAATGAAGTCTCGTTTCTGGGTTTCCGGTTGGGCCGTGCCTGCCGCCTTACCTTCACAGGCAGCGCATTCCCTACAGCTTCAGACAGTGAAAGGACGCTCGCAACGCCGCGCCGACTCGAAGGTACTCTTACGGTAGAGGTCGCTGCGAAGCTCCCCCCGTTACCCACATTCGATGGCATTCGCGTGCGCGCAGGTGATGCCGAAGGCTGGACGACGCTGCGTCTGACGGCGAAGGTCGAGAGCAACGGCAGCGTCACACTGACCGCCGAAGTTCTGGGCAGGCTCGAAGCGGACGTATACTTTCCGGTCTTACTTCAATCCGGGCAGCCACTGCTACATTTAGAATTAGAGTCCGTCATCATCGGCATAGCCGTTGCGCAGGAGAAGCCCGGCGACCCACCTGATAGCAAGAAGAACAGGTTCAAACTCGGCGGCCAACTAGTAGTCAAGAATGGCAGGTTCAGGTTCAAGCCCCAACTAGCAGCGCCCGATATTCCTGTCGCGGATTATCTGAAGCCCCTGCTAGATAACCTGCTGATAGAAGGTTCTGTGAGTGCCACCTTGAGCTTAAGCCTTGATAAGAAGGGGCACGAGCAAGCGCTTTCCGAGGCTCAGACTGCTGCCGCTGAAAACGTTGACATGACGATCAAGGCCAGTCTGTTGTTGAGCAAAGAGAATCCAGAATTCTGTATCTGCTGCAAGTTTAAGAACATGGGTCAGGAGCTACGCCCTTTAGAATTGCTGCGGCGATTGACTGGTACGCCGGAGCCTATCGAAGGAGACGCTGCCCCAAATGCGGGACTCGGCTTCGGCTTAAACGGTCTCTGCGTCTGCTTAAGCCGTGACCCGTCTTTCGCGATTGAAATGGTGGCGAAGGTTGGCGCAGAGATTCCGGCCTACCTCAAGCTGACCAAGTCCGACGTGAAGATAGGGCTGGGTCGTGCGCTCCCGTTGGCGGGCGGCGATAGTCTCAGACTTCCGCTGCGTCTACCACGCATTTCGCGTGAAGGGTTCGGTTTTTTGAAGGATAAGCCCATCAACAAAGAGACTCGCTATGCGCGCGGCGCGCGCCCGCTAGACCTTGCCATCTACGAGCAAATCGATAGGAGCAATGACAGCGGAGGCAAAGGGCGTTACGACGAGTTGCTCGAGTTCTACTTCAACGTGGTGGAACAGTTAAGCGGAATCGCGCCCGCAGGAGACGAAATCCTGATTGCCTATCAGGAAGAGGATCAATGGAGGGTCAGGCCACCCGCCGAACCCTGCGCCAACGCCGGGTTCGGCGAGGTAGCTTCAATCAATAGAGACCTGCCGCTGCAACTGGCTATGGGATTTATCGGCGAGCGCAAGGCAAACGGCACGCTACAATCGTCTGGGGAACTGGCGGTCGCTTATCAGGTCAAAGGTGAAGACGCCTGGAACCTATTACTAGCCAGGCCCGCGCTGGAGTTCGTCAATTTCTTCTTCAGCTTACCGTTCAGCAACCCGCGCGGCATACGTGTCGGCGGGTCTATTAGATTCAGCGTGGATGGCCCGCTCAGCGACATCAGAAAATTCAAACTGACTGTCGGCCTCTCGGCTGACATGATCTACTTTTCATTGCACGTGGACGAGAAGACAAAGATTCCACTGCCGCCATACAAAGGAGACAAGGGGGGAAGCATAGCCGTAGGCAAGCTGATGTTCGGCTTCGGCTATGCGAAGAGATCGCTGGCCGTGGCCTTTGCCGGTGAATTGATGTTGCCTGAAAAGTTGGTTGATGACCTTGACACCTCTGACACGCTGGGCGCAGGTATTCGACTGCCAGTACAGTCGAAACTGGCCTTCCAGTTCGAGTTGATGCCCATAGTCATCAAGGAGATAGTGATCCCCATCCCTCTGTTCCAGTTTAACTGGGACTTGCGAAAGGATATTTCGCCCGGACTTAGAGACGAGCGTACATGCGAGCCTTTCTGGGACGGCCTGCAACTGATTGTGCCGGACGTGATACGCCTCTCGCTTAAACGCATCTCTTACAGTCCGATGATAGTTGATCATGCCTCTTCTAACTCTGACTTCGACGGCGACCTGATGCTTGGCAACGCCGAGAATGGGCTTACCGTTGTTGCGGATAATATTTATTGGATATACGGTCTGGATAGCGGGGCGGCAGTCATGATGGCACCGGTTCTTGGTCTGCCCTTCTGCGACAACTTCTGCGTCAACCTGAGGCTCGGGGGCTTCGGCGTACAATTCAACGTGCAGCGCCCCATTCCCAGCTTATCGCCTCTCGCCATCTTTGAAATCCTGGCGCTGCTGGCCGACCCGCTTTACCAGATAGCGCCGCGCGGTGAGTTGGCAGATACCGCGCGCGTCTCTCTCCTTAATGCCCACATCATGCTGCCGGAGGCTGTTCGCAGGCTCTTCCCGCAGGCCGAGGCGTTACTTCCTAAACCGCTCAACGTCACCATCAATCTGGCGACCTTCTTAACTCTGTTCCAGCAAGCTCTGAAGACTATCAAGCCCGTCGCCGAAGCCGCGCTAGATGCGGTGAGGCGCGGTGGGCACCTTGCTGCCGAGTTGCAGCGCAAGGCCGCAGAATTACAGGCCACAGACTTACGTACAATCGCACTGGACATATTGGCGCACTTGCCGCCGGAGTTTCGCAAGGTGCGTTTAGCCGCAGCCTTTGCCGGATTCGACGCCAGCGCGGTGCTCGTGTTGATAGACTCTAATGGGGCGCGTTCAGCCTTGGCCGGAGAGCGCCCACCTATAAGCACTGCGCCGCAGTTCATGACTAATCCTAATATCCGCCGCGTACCCGGCGCGCCGCGTATGTATGACCCTAGCTCGCCGGACGCTAACCTGCTGGGGGGCTCTGAGTTCGAGGGCTTCAGCGCCTCAGACCTGGACGACATTCCTCCACCGCTGAGTGATGCTCTGTTAGACGTTGAAGACATGACGGAAGCCCTGGCGAACAAGCTGAAGACCGATGACCGCCCTATCACACGCTTCCTTCGTGATAAGTTTACGCCTGACCTGCTGGCAATGCTTGGAGAGTACGGAGGCGGGCTTCTACCAGGTAGACTTTCCCGTCGTCTGGTCGGTGAACTGAACTACCTTCTAAAGGGAGAGAATATCTTTGAGGCGCAGCGCTTCGCGACCGTGCATCTGGAGCCACTGCTCCGCAAATTAGTAGAGAAGCACCGAACTGAGCCGCTCCAGCCGCAAGAGTTGCTGCGGGTGAACCGTATGCTGCTGGAGGCAGCCTACCCGAACGAACTGCGCACTACTACAGGCATCCTTCTCGGCGCACGTGTGCGAGTTTTCGGCGGGCAGCGATTCCGCTTTATCGGCTACGTTTTTGCCGACGGCGCGTTCAGTCTCGTTAGCGAGGCAGGGATTGATCCATTGGAACTGTCTGTCGCGGGGATTCCTCTCCGACTCCCGTTCAAGGTACAAGGGCGGCTCCAGCTCGTCGGGCGAGCCAAGCGTAACGGAATCACAGGCTCAGTACGCGCCGAAGGGAGCACGGAATGGAATGTTGTACCGGGCCTGCTATACATAAGAATAGGCAACGAGCATCCGGCGGCGCTCGAACTGTTCAGCGACGGCAGTTTCGCTTTCAGCGCGGACGCTTCCGTAACGTTATTCAATAACCCCGGTTGCCGATTGCTTAAAGCCAACGCGAGTATCAGTAACACGCACTGCTTCATAAGCGGCTCGCTAGACCTGGTGTTCGGCTTTGTCGCTGGCAGAAGGCTTTTCGAGCTTCACGCCAAAGCGGAAGGCCGCATAGGGCCTGGGGAGCAATTTCATATCGGTTTTGCAACCGGGACGGATGAAGAAGCCGACCGCGCTACTTCTGGCAGCTTTTGCGGAATTCCTCTGGCGAGCATCAAGGGCGCTGTCAGCAATTCAGGTGCGGAGATAGAGACACAGTTTAAGCAGGGCGAGTGGACTACGTGGCCGGGGGTCAGTATATTTCAGCCCCCCTTCAAGCTCGCCAACGCGTCGCTGAAAGGCTGGCTCAACCTGCGCAAGACCCACCTGCCGGATTTCGGTCTGGAAGGCGCAATGGAGCTTCACCTCTTCGATGACAACGGCCTACGTATCAAAGGTCAGGGCGGAATCTCCTCGCGCAACGGCCAACTCGCCGCGTTCGCAGAAGGCGCGCTCAACTGGCAAGGTCGCGACTGGCTTCAGGGGCGTATTGAAATCGGCAACTCTTCCGTGACCGTCTCGGGCGAGTCGTCCTTCGCGCTAGACCTCTTGCCGACAAGTCTGCCGGCGGGGATAAAGGTTGCGAGCCTGTTTTTTAAGATGACTATCGGGGGCAGCTTTACCCTCAACGCAAGCGCCGGTCTCGCCGCATTCGACATTAAGCTAGACTGGCTGATGGCCGCGAGATTGCCCGGAGCGGGAAATCAAATTCTGCCGCTCGCCAGTCAGAGTTTTTCCAAAACGGGCAAAGCTGATCTTGATATACATCTTGTCACGATTTCCGGTTTCAAGCTTGTTCCCACAGCCACTAAGATAGATGTCCCTATCCCGAACGTCACGCAACGAAACTATAACCTTAGAGTGGCGTGGCTTGACTTAAGCGTTCTTGGGGTCGGATTTAAAGTCCCGATCGTAGAACATAACGGCTTTTATATGCCGCCCAGACCGCCCGGCTGGCAGCCTCCGCACGAGAAAGACCCGCCGGAATCGTGGCCTATAGAGATGCCCACTTTGGATCTCGACCCGGAAAATCCCGGTCGTGTCAGCCTAGATTTCGATCTGGATATGAGCTTCACCGCAAGGTTAAAATGGAACGAGAAAAAGTTAAATTTGATAATAGAGAACGGGCCTCAGTCTATTTCCATTCCTCTGGATCAGGCGTTTCCACTAAAAAGCTGACAGTGGCCGTTCCTGCTGTGCATAAGTATTGACGCGGGTCGCATTCTATGTTTTAGTTTTCCCGACGAAATACAGGTGTCTTGGGCCAACCACTGCGGTGCTTCCGCGAGAGGAGGTCGCTTGGAATGATGCTCGTTCTTTACGGAATACCCGGACTTTTCCGGCGAATGCTCATTCTCCAATGCAAGTGAACAGGTATCGTGGGACAAACGAGGGTGGGAAATATGCTGACTGGTTGAAACGACACTTGGGGGGACGCGTCTGGAGTAGGCAGCGCCAATGTTGACTACAGTTTAGACTGTCCCCTTTCCATTTTGTCATCACAAACAACTGCTCTTAACTGTAATATTCTTCAGAACATCCTTATCATTAGCTTAGTGGAGTAATAACAAAATAGCGGCACGAGGTTTGAAGCAGAGCACATCTAACTTGGGCGTAGGCGCACCTGTTGGATTGGAGTGATGCCGAGTGCTCGTGTATAAAGGATTGCGGAAACTATGCCCAGGCCTTGCGGGCTAAGATACCGATTCCTTTGTACTTGTTGCGTTCCTAGTTTAGCGTAAGGAGCGGTTGAGCGCTAAGCTGTCTGTGGGCTTGATGTGCAACTGGCAGATGCGCCGACGAAGGTAGGTTTCGACGTGTTACCGTAAGGGAAACTATTATTCTGCTAGTTCCTGAAGTGGAAACAATTGCTGATATATTCG
Source organism: Pyrinomonadaceae bacterium (assembly GCA_014534425.1). Classification (GTDB taxonomy): domain Bacteria; phylum Acidobacteriota; class Blastocatellia; order Pyrinomonadales; family Pyrinomonadaceae; genus JACVRN01. The sequence continues at coordinate 1,416 of JACVRN010000122.1, read as the reverse complement.
GTAGTAGAAACGGTAGTAGGTACCTGTCTGTATCTGCTTGTATGTACTTGTACGCCCATAGCCCAAGATGTAAAAAAATACATGTAGGTACAAGCACTTACAAGCAGGTACAAATCAGTTCCAGAGGTCTGCAAAACCTTTATTCATCGGTTTGATTCCGATCGCCGCCTCCATTTAAATCAAAGACTTAAGGGCAACTTTTAGGCTGCCCGTTTTTACTTTGTGTGCCTATAGTGTGCTTTTAATCAAAGTTGTTATTCTTACTTTTTGATTTGGCTAAGCCTTAATTAGAATCAGCTCTTGTATTTAAAGATTTCTTAATAAGATAATTACGCTGATGATTTAATCCCATGAAAGCTATTGTCTCTAAATACTCGGCTAATGTTCCTACAGCGAATCAAGAAATTTACGCGTTCTTATTCATACGTGGATTCAAGTTGTAAGTGCAATTTTCTGTTCTTTGAAAAAGACCCACTGAGGCGTTCGATAACTCAGCCTCTTGCGCGGGCGGTTGTTTAAGCGTGTCATCGCTCGTTGGATGTCACTATCAGTCAGCTTACTGAAGTCGCTGCCTTTCGGGAAGTATTGCCTGACTAGCCCATTAGTGTTCTCGTTGGTGCCTCGCTCCCAAGCCGAAAACGGATGCGCGAAATAGAATCGGGCTTTCAACTCACGCTCGATGCTCTGATGATGAGCGAACTCTCTGCCGTTGTCGCTGGTAATGGTTTTGACCTTTGCCGAGAGTGGGCGCAGCAACTCACAGATTGCCTGCTCGACCGCTTCTGCCGTGTTGCGCTCGACTTTCTTCAAGAGACACAACTTGGACTTGCGCTCGACTAGACTGAGGATAGCTTGTTGATGGTTCTGGCCAATGATGGTGTCGGCCTCCCAATGGGTAATGCGCTGACGCTGGTCAACGATCCGGGGCGCTCTTCGATAGAGCGGCAGTCGGGCATTTGGCCTCTGCGGTCGTAAGAGCCGTAACGTTTGCGCCTCAGTTTACGACAGCGCAAGTGCTGATGCAGAGTGCCGCCCCCTGCTTTGTCAGCATGGATGTATTGATAGATACGCTCGTGGCTGACACACACTCTTTTCTCTTTGGCGAGCCAGCCCGCAACTTGTTCGGGACTCCAGTCTTGACGAAGCTGGCGCTCGATGAGAGTCCACATCTGAGGAGGAATGCGGAGCGTAACATGCTTGAGTTTGCGTTCTGCGGCTTTCTCTTGAGCTTGCTTCGGGCGATAGCCTCGGCCTCCGCGATTACGTGCCAACTCACGCGAGATAGTCGAGGGATGAACCCCGATCTCGACAGCAATCTCAAGTTGAGTCCAGTCGGCTTTCACGCAGGCGTAAATCTGGTATCTTTGCTCTTGGGTAAGCTGTTTGTAACTCATCAGTGCTTCTTTTGACTTGGTC
>JACVRN010000198.1 GCA_014534425.1 Pyrinomonadaceae bacterium | reverse complement strand
CTGCTGGTGCAATAAGAATTGAGGCAATTTCACTTGCAATAGCTCTAAATGCAGATGCGATTACTTCAATTGCAATTGCTTTAATCTCAATCGCAATTGCAATCTGAGCAATCTCCAATCATTTTGTAGTTAGACGAATGGGAATTATCCCTTCCTTTGTGAACATCGAGCCGGTCGTTTAACCGGGGATGGATGTTACTTTCGCGCAAAAGGGGAAGCGGGCTGGCCCTCCGCTTATTCCCCCAGCTGTGGTGACTGTGTAAGTGCCAGCCATAAACGCAAAGGGCTGTCTGGCCGTCCCGCTAATCAAGATTGCGCCATCAAAAACCGTTTGGTTAACAAACAGCCCGCCCCTTTGAGTAACGGTGAACGATATTCCAATGCCATTTCTGGTTCCGGGGGCCGTTGCCGGGGTGATGGTGACTGTGCCTGTGACGTTCGTTGCTGTCGGACTCTGCGTGCCGGGAGCATAATACTTTCCGACCAGCGCACCGGAATCATCGAGTCTGTTGATTTCAAGTATAGACTCAGCGCTTCCTGTCCGCCCTGTAGTGTCAATGAGGAAGGCGCGTGAGCCTGTGGCTGAGACTATGGCTCGTCTGACCGCAGCCATGTCCTGCGCCTGTGCAGTCTGCGCGAAGAGAGCCACGGCCAGCCCCGCCGCAATCACCAGCGTTCCGGCCAAAAACCTTTTTCGTGTGCAACTGTAGATGCTTAACATAGTTTCCTCTCCTGTTCTTTGTCGGGGGAATGCTTTAAGAAAGCATGTGTCCTATCGCCGCATTCCAGAAAGGCGAAAGGCTTCGCCGTAAGGGCTAAAGCCCCTACGGTCGTGTCTGCTGCTGTCAGCCTTCAAGAAGTTTCAGAAGCCGCTTGAAAATTTCTTAGAGTGTCACGCGGCTTATCCTGGGAAGGAAACTTTGACTGGCATCAGTGTACTGCTAGCAATAGCCAACAAGCAATAGCCGGAATACAGGCAGCTTTACACTCATCCTCAAATTGAACCGTTGCGGCTTTTGCTCAGTTCGTCTTTTGGCCTAATATTCTTTTCGATGGTGATAGCACTTTTGTTGGCGCTGGTCGCGGTGGCGGGCGGGGCGGTTGCTACTTATCTTTATGACGGGGATGCGCCTCTCTATGCGAGGTTGTCTATGGGGGCGTGTACGGGGTTTGCTGCGCTGGGATTCGCGGCGTTCCTGTTGGCGTCTGTCATGGGGTTGACGACCCTTGCGTTGCTCCTGGCGGCGGCGGTCGTAGCTTTGCCGTTACTACTTCTGAAGGATGCGCGTAAGCGAGAGCGCGTCGTCGCGGATTGGGAGAGGGCCAAGCGCTCTGTCATTCATCCGTCGAAGGGAGACACGCAGAGCTTCGTCTTCTACGCGGTGGTCGCCGTGCTGCTGTGGCTTCTCTTTGATAGGGTGATGGTGGAGACGGCTGGCGGTTGGGCTACGGGCGTGACGAATAATTACGGCGACCTTCCTTTTCATCTGGGAGTGATTACGAGCTTCGTTTACGGCAACAACTTCCCGCCCCAAGACCCTGAGTTCGCTGGCGTCAAGTTCACTTATCCTTTCATAGCGGATTTGGTTGCCGCCTGTTTCGTGCGCGCCGGAGCAAGCTTGCGCGAGGCGCTCTTTCTGGAAAACTACATCCTGTCGCTCTCGCTCGTAGGGCTTCTGCATAGATGGGCCAGAGTCTTAACACGAAGTCGTGCGGCTGCGAGGCTGACGCCGGTTCTGGTTCTATTAAGCGGCGGGCTTGGATGGTGGATGCTCTTTTCCGAAGCGCGCGAGGGCGGGCAGGGCATCTTCTCTATGCTGGGCAACCTGCCGCACGATTACACGATTATGCCTAGGGGCGGCTGGCGATGGGGAAACTCTCTGACCTCCCTGCTGATTCCGCAGCGCAGCATCCTGCTAGGTCTCCCGCTCGCCCTGGTGGTCTTTACAGAGTGGTGGTCTGCCCTGCGCGGCGACGAAGAAAGCGAAGAGAGCCACAAAGAAGTTAGGAAAAAGGCGAAAGGGAAGAGGACGAAAGAGAGAGAGAAGAATCTAGAGACGGCTGCGCTTTCCAACTCCTTTTACCTTCTTCCTTCTTCCAGGCGGATGATTGCGGCGGGTTTGATAGCAGGCTCTCTGGTGCTGGTGCATGCTCACAGCTTCGGCGTCTGTCTGCTCGCGGCTGCATGTCTTGCAGCCATCTTTCGTGAGCGGTGGCGAGAGTGGGCGCTCTTCTTCGCGGCTGCGTTTATTGTCAGCGTGCCTCAAATGCTCTGGTCTACAATGGGAAGCTCTACTAGCTTTCGCAGCTTCTTAGGCTGGCAGTTCGGTTGGGACAAGGGCGAAGAGAATTTCCTCTGGTTCTGGTTCAAGAACACAGGCTTCTTTATCCCGCTCATCGTCGCAGCCCTCTTGTGGAGGCGCGGCCAGGACTTTCTAATTCCGCGCAGGGTGCTCTTCTTCTATCTGCCCTTCACAATCTTTTTCATCATGCCGAACCTGATAAGGCTTGCGCCCTGGGTCTGGGACAACAACAAGGTTATCTTTTACTGGTACGTTGCGAGCGCGCCGCTCATCTCTCTTCTGCTAGTGGAACTGTGGCGCACCAGCGCCGCCTGGCGTGTTGCTGCGGCGCTTCTGCTTGTCTCGCTCACGCTGGCCGGAGCGCTGGACGTGTGGAGAGTCATCTCGCAGACTACAGAGCATGGAGAGTTCGACCGCGACGGGATTCAGTTCGCGGAGATGATAAAGCAGCAGACGCCGCCGCGCGCCCTGCTGCTGAACGCGCCGACCTTTAATCATCCTGTGCTGTTGACAGGCAGGCGCTCGCTTCTTGGTTATCCGGGCCACATCTGGACGCACGGCCTTGAGTTCGTGCCGCGAGAAACGGACATCAAGCGAATCTACGCGGGCGCGCCCGATGCAGTGGATTTGCTCGCAAGACATGGCGTTGAATATGCTGTCGTGGGGCCGCTTGAGCGCAATATGATGCCCGTCAATCAGACATTCTTTGAACGTTACACGAAGGTTGGAGAAGTAGGTGGGTACAGCCTCTACAAAATCACGCGCCCGTAAACAGAAGAAAGCGCGCACGCAAGCACAGAGGGAAGAAGGAGCGCCGCACGCCGCCGCTCCCAGAAGAAAAGAGCCTGAGGCTTTGACGCCGAAGCGTTCGAGCGCACAGGATTTTCCAGAGTGGCTCTGGCCCTTTGCGAGCGCACTGATTCTGGCCGCGTCCGCCTTTCTTAGACTTTATCAATACGACATCAAGCCTTTTCATCACGATGAAGGCGTCAACGGCTTCTTTCTCATCAATCTCGCACGCAATCACGTCTATCATTACGACCCGTCGAATTATCACGGGCCTACTCTCTATTACTTCGCGCTTCTCTCGTCTCTGCTCTTCGGCCTCAACGATTTCGCAGTCCGTTTCGTGCCAGCCATCTTCGGCATAGCCACCGTCTGGTTAATGCTGCTGCTCAGGCGATACATAGGCACCATAGGCGCGCTCACTGCGGCAGCGCTCGTGGCCGTCTCTCCCTGCGCTGTCTTCTACTCGCGCTACTTCATACACGAAGCGCTCTTCGTCTTCTTTTCAGTAGGAATGGTCGTCGCCGCGCTCCGCTACTACGAGACCGTGAAGCCCATTTACCTTATGCTGCTGGCGATTTCCGCAGCGCTGCTCTTTGCAACCAAAGAGACGGCCATGATTACCGCAGCCGTCTTCATCATTGCGCTCGTCTCTACGGAAATTTACCAGCGCATGAGAGGCACGCGCGGGGCGACAAAGGGCAAGAGCAGAAAGAAGCGGAAGCAGAGCGGGTACGGGCGGGAGATGAGCGAGACGCATAGAGGCGTAGGCGTGCAGGCTACAATAGCGCGCTTCGGAGATACGCAAACGCTCGTCTGGTTGGCGGCTGCGGCCCTTGCGGTCTTTATATTCGTTCACGTTCTCTTCTACTCTTCGTTCTTCACCTACGCGCAGGGCGTCAACGACTCGCTCGCCACTTTCAAAATCTGGGTACGCACAGGCACCAGCGAGTTCCACGCCAAGCCCTGGAACACGTACCTGCAATGGCTCTGGCAGGAAGAGGCGCTGCTGCTGTTGCTGGGTATAGCCGGAATCATCACGGCGGCCTCGCGCGCCACCAATCGCTTCGCAATCTTCTCGGCGCTCTGGGCCATAGGAATCATAGCGGCCTATTCGCTTGTGCCCTACAAGACGCCCTGGCTGGCGCTCAGCTTCATTCCTCCCCTGGCAATCATGGGCGGGTACAGTGTCAACACTCTCTATCAAACGGAGAACAACGTGCGGGCGCGTGCCTTTGCGCTCGCGCTGGCTTTAATCGTCGTAGGCTTTGGCGCGTACCAGGCCGCAGACCTAAACTTCCGGCACTACGACGACGAGCAGTATCCTTACGTCTACGCGCATACGCAGAGAGGCTACCTGACGCTCATCAAGGAGATAAATGACGCGGCCCGGCGTGCCGGAACCGGCGAGCAGACCACCATCTCAATCGCTTCGCCCGATTACTGGCCTATGCCCTGGTACTTGCGCGATTTCAAATCCGTAGCCTATCCGGGAAGCGTAGGCGCACACACGGAGCAACTGGTCGTCTGCAACAACGCCCAGGATAGTACGTGCCAGGCCGCGCTCGGCACGCGCTACCACCGCGTAGGTGTGTACCCCCTGCGCTCCGGCATCATGCTCTCCCTTTACGTCAGGAACGACATACCGTGAAAAGCAGGGATGAAAGAGATTGATTCATTTGTTCATTGATTCAATGAAGAAATGAACAAATGAAT
>JACVRN010000096.1 GCA_014534425.1 Pyrinomonadaceae bacterium | reverse complement strand
GTCTTTGTCCGCGCCCACGTAGAGTGCGCCGATGCAGGCGGCAGGCTCCGGCGACCAGTACTTCTGCGTGTGACGGGGGCCGCGCGCCACCGCGCCGCGCTCGAACCCGTCGGCAGGCTCGTAGCTTCCGAAGAGCGGAAGCGCCAGCACGTCTGTAGGACATCCTAGTTGTTTGAGAAAAGCGCGGCTCGCATCGTCCGCGTCGCGGCGAATCCACGCGGGGCGGCCTTCATGTATGATGCTAATTTGCAGGCCGCTCGAATCTAGCGGAATCTCTAAAGCTTCTACCGCCTCGTCGTCTTCAAAGCCTGTGGCGGCGCGCATGCGAAGGGCGCTGCGGCGGTCGTCAATCAGGGCAATCGCTGCTCGCTGAAAACCCAATCCCGTAGTCAGAGCTTCAAGCGCGAGCAGCAGTCGGTCGGTCAACCTCTGCGCGGTAAATATCTGCGTAGTCATCTCAATGATGACTTCGTACTGGCGCAGGCGCGCTTCAGCCGGAACATCATCGGAGGCGGCAGTAGAGTATGTGAGGCTTGCTGTCTCTGTCGTCCTGTTCTCCATAAAACAAGTAATCAGTTCTCAGTTTTTAGTCTTCAGTTTCCAGAAAAGCCTTGGCATTTTCTGAAAACTAAAAACTGAAAACTGAGAACTGTCTTTACCCTCTTTCCACATCTACGGTCACGCGGCGGCGCGTTTCGTCTTCCAGTGGCTCGGCAGCGCCGGGCGTGAGAGCCGGGCGAGAGACGGCGGGCGTTAAGCCCACGGCCTCTGCGTATTTCAGGTATGTGTCAATCGAAGCGACGACGACGCGCGCCTCGACCGTGATGAGGTCTATGCCGACCAGAGATATGCGAACCCACGCGTCAACTACGATGCCTTTATCGAGCACGCGATCAAGGACATCTATCAAACTGGTGCCGCCCGGTGCTCTTTCAACAGCCATCTGCCTGTTTCCTCTTTTCCCGAAATTAAAAGTTCAAATCACAAAAGCGCTACCGCACGAGCGATTCGTGCCGCCCGGACTCTTGTCCGAGGCGTGCGCCGAAGCTTGGCCTTGCGACCGCGAGGGTCAAACAACCGGAAGGAACGCTCAGGAACGCCCCTTTTTAGACGCCCCCGTTCCTCTACGACCAGCCGCCTTCGTAGCAGTTCTCTTACCGGCTACGGGCGCGGCTCCTGCTTTGGCTGCGGGCGTGGAAGAAAGTTGAAGAACCTGGCGCTCAAGCTCTGCGAGGCGCTCACGCAGTTCAGCGTTCTCGCTTTCGGCACGCTCGGCACGCGTCGTCAGGTTGGTGTCGTAGCGCCACCAGTTCAAGCCAATCTGCTCGGCCTTATCTATGGAGCAGACCAACAGGCGAATCTGCAACGTCAAAAGCTCCACGTTGGCGAGCGACACCTTGATGTCGCCCGCAATGACCAATCCCTTATCAAGAATCCTGTCCAGCACGTCCACCAGTCCTGGCGGGCGTGCCGAAATCAAGCTTGTTCGCTCGCTCGACAAACCTTTAGCCCCTCCACCTGTGAGAGTGTGGCTTCATGCATTAGATAAAAGCGCAGGCCGCCACCGCTTCCATTTTTATTTGTCTCAAATCAGCCGCCCCACGGGGCCTAGATCGAGATTCAGTTCCTCGTCGGCCAATCCGAACTGCGCCTTCAACTCCTGCATCTTCTCTTCCAGCTTCATCAAAGCGAGTCCCAGCGCTTCCACCTCTTCGGGCGACAATGAGCCGCCCTCCATACGACGGACTGCCTGTTTTTCCAGGAGCTTTCGTATGAATTCAATCAATGTCAGAACGAGCTTGGCTAAACCCTGTTCGACGGATTCGGCGTCAACATTAATACGCGGGGGAAGGGCTTCGGCCACGCGGCGGAGTTCACGCGTGAACTCCGCCGCGTGGGCGGTCTCGATTTCCGGTTCAACCGGAACGGGGGAGCCTGGGGAAGGCTTTTTCAGATTACTCCGAACCATCTTTTGAATCAAGGATTAATATAACTGAAACTGTAAGGCGGCCACGGGCCGCTCGTCAAGAAGCGCAAGTCCGAGCGCTGGACTCGCGCCTCGTTTATCCTCTCCTGATAATCGTCAAGCCACTCTCGCCTCACCAGAAAAGCCGCACGGACGACCATAGATTCGAGGGCGCGCACCTCCACGTTGCTGTCTACGGCGGCATCTCCGACCAGATTCCCGAGCCATTCCCCCAACTCTACGGCACGCTCTTTCCTCAACTCGTCGCCAAGTAAAGCCCTGCGCCTTGCGGCAAGATAGGCAGCGCCTTTTCCCGTCGCTTCTGCCTCATCTTCACCCTTGCCGCCCGCGTCTTCCATCTCCTTTTCGGAAGCCGCCGTGTCCCAGATAATCTTCACGCTCATCTCCACAGAGCCGCGCACGCGCTCCAGGCTCTCTATCAAACGGGCGCGGTTTGCTTCCACATACTCCGACAGTTTTTCGCGCGTCGAGAGCGTCCCGAAACGAAAAGGGAGCGGGGTCACATGCCGCAGCACGCGCTGCACTACGCGCTCGTGCGCGAACACATTCTCGCGCTCGACCGTAACCCTCTCGCCCTCGAAATCACTCACCGCCACAGCGACCAGGCCAAACTCCAGAAGACGCGGCGTTCTGTCCGACACGCCCGCCACATCCTCCAACATCCCGCCCCTCAACTCATCGCTCAGGCAGTAAGCATAAAGACGCATAAAAACAGTGCTGAGTACAGACAAGTTTTCAGTTTTCAGAAAAAGACAAGTTGCTTCTTGCTGAAAACTGAAAACTGTTTCTTACTCATCGCTCAGTATTTTCTTTTTCCGTTCGTGCAGGACTTCGCGCGCGGTTTCGACGGAGGTGAGCAGAACGTTCAGGCCCACGAAGATAAGGTCTATGTCTGCGACGGCGATGGTTATTTCGCCCGCTATCACCAGCCCTCTATCCAGCACATGATCCAGAGTTTCGAGCAAAGATAGCTCGTCCTCTTGAAACTCCAACTCTTCGCCCGTCATCATTCCTCGGATTCTTAATTTGAGGTGACAAAATTGTAAGCGGGCCAGGGGCCTGTCAACTCAAGCCGGAAGCCTGCCCGCCCCACGTCGCCCGCAAGTCGCTCCGCCGCGCTGCGAAACTCGTCAAAGCGACGACGCTCTACCAGGAAGGCAAGCTTTCCTACAAGCTCTCCGTACTCGCCCGCTTCATCTTTCAAAAGGCGTAGACGGGTTGCGCCCTCGCTTCCCTCGCGCAACTCCCGCTCGATGCGCTCGACCGTTCGAGAGACTTCCGCTCGCGCCTCGTCTTTACGCATAGAGTCCATCTTCTTTCGCAACAGGTAAGCCTGGCCCGCAGAGGCCGCTTCGGCCTGGCCCTCCAATTCCTGAAGGCGCTGGCTGATGGAAGCAATCGCGTCCATCAGAGCCTTGCGGTCGCAGAAGATGTTGACGCCCCACTCTTCGCGCCCTTCGAGCCGTTCTATGGCGGCGCGAAGCTCCTGCGCTCTTTCCCTGAGCATCTGCTCCACGCCCGCTCTGTCCAGATAGATGACGCCGAAGCGCAAGGGGACAACGCTCGCTCGCTTTGCAAAGTAATCAACGACGCGCTCGTGTCGCATAGCACGAAGCGCCATCCACGCAGCGTCCGCCAGATGAGCCTGCAAAGCCTCTTCGTCGTAATCCTTCAAGGAGACCGCGCTTGCCACAGCCGCCAGTCCATCCGCTTCAAGTAACTCAAGACGGCCCTCGTCTTCAATCGGTGCAGGAAGGCGCTCCTTGAGAAGCGGCGCGAGCGTGAGCGCTTCGCCTATGCAGTAGAGATACAGGGCGCTCTCACTCTTCTTTACGACTTTACGCGCGCTCATATAATGATTGGTTCCTTGCTGACTCCATATTACTTCAAATGCGGTCTAAAAGTCTGCGAGCAGTTGCCAGCCCGCGAAGTGCTCTTTGAGACGTTTGCGCCCGCGCACCTCCTGCGGATGCTGAGGCGAGATGAAAAGCTCTACCTCATGGCCCAGCCTTCGGCGAAACTCTTTGAGGACTCGCGTCTGCTCTCTCAGTCTTGCCGCGCAGAAGTCGCAAGCGTGCGCGGCCTCTTCCGGCACAAGGCCGTTGATTAAAAGCCTACGCATGGGAACGCGCAGGCGTTTGAGGCTCTCTGCCAGCCGCACGGTCTCTTCCAGGCTCATGCGCTCAGGAATGCTGACGCCTATGAACTCGCACTCGCGCGCGTCTGTGAGAAGGGCGTTGACGCGCTTGATGCTTTTCGAAAGAGCTATCAACTCTTCGGCCACGCCGCTTGCGCGCACCACCTCCCTGTATTTCAGCAGGAGCTTCAGAAACGCGCGCACCCAGGAGAGCACCACGTCGGGCAACTCAAGAAAGCGTACGAGGTGTCCGGTCGGCGCAGTGTCCAGGACTATAGTCTCGTAGCCCCCTTCGCCCAGCAGGTCTGCGATTGCCGAAAGCGCGGCTATCTCGTCTATGCCCGGCGGGGCCAGCGCCACAAGCTCCCGCATGGCTTCTCTGTCAAACTGAATCTCCCAGCGCGAGTTGCCAGTGAGAGACGCGAACAACTCGTCCGTCCAAGCGCGATAACGCGTCTTCAATTCTTCAAATCGCGCAGCCGGATTAATTTCCATCCCATCCAGATTCGCACGGCCCGCAAGGCCCTTTCTCATCTCGCCCACTTCTTCATTAAAACTGTCCGAGAGAGAATGCGCGGGGTCTGTGGAGAAGATAAGCACGCGCGCCTCGCGCTTCTCTTCGGCCAGGGCGAGCGCGGCGGCAGATGCGGCTGTCGTCTTCCCCACTCCGCCCTTGCCGCCGAAGATTAGAAGACGACGCGGCTCAAGATGAAAGCGCCGCTCGCTTTCATCTTGAGCGACTGCGTGAATGCCGGGCTTCTTTTTAGAAGCAACCGCGCGCCTCTCTTTTTCTGTCTCTTCTTCCCAGACAATCCTGCCGAAGCGGCGCAGGGCCGCAAGGCAGCGCACCTCTACGGGCATGAGCGGCACAGTATGAGCGCTGAGGGCTTTGAATTTTTTCTTTATCTCTCTGAGCCACGCCTGTTGACTACGGGCGCGTGCGTGACAGTACGGGCAGTCGTCGTGCTCCCGCTCCGCTCGATTGATGATGATGTCCGTGACGGGAATCTTTTCCTCTAGAAGCAACTCGTAATAACGCTCTGTCTCCTCCACGCTCATCGCTTCAGGTATCAGCACGAGCATGAAGGACGCGCGGCTCTTGTCATAGAGCATGGCGCGCACGCGCTCGATTCTCTCCGTCAGGTCTGAGAGAAAAACGTCAACGCTGTCCGCCGCGCGTCTTCCTCCCCGCACGAACTGCGAGACCATGTAGCGATGCTTCTCGGCCATCAAATCCAGCGCGCGTATCATGTGCAGGAAAGTTTCCGGCAGACGCAGCAGGCGCGAAGTGTGGCCCGAAGGCGCTGTGTCAACCACTATGCGAGAGAAATCCCCCGCACGGTCAAGCTCGCTCAATTCGAAGAGCGCCATCACCTCGTCCATCCCCGGCAGGGAAAGATTTAGAAGCTCGTTGATGTCGCTTTCGTCCAGCAGAGTGCCGCGCTCGGCTATCTCCTGAATGACGGCGCGATGCTCGGTCTTAAACTTTTCAAGCGCCGCGCTCGCATCCATCTCGTAGGCGAAGAGCTGCGCCCCGCGCCGCGAGTGCGCCACTTCCGTCAACTGGTCGCCCACCTTTACGTTCAGGCTATCGGAAAGAGAATGCGCGGGGTCTGTGGAGAAAAGAAGAATGCGCTCGTCGGGCTTTCCAGCGTGGTCTAGCAGATAAAGGGCCGTGGAGGCTGCGGCGCTGGTTTTACCCACGCCGCCTTTGCCGCCGAAGAATAGATAACGTGTTTGCGGAAGCGTCGAGGCGCTCGGTTGTGATGAAATTGAAGCGGAGGCGCGGCGCTTTTGACGCAGAGATGCGGCAGCTAGCTTTTTCAAGGCCGCTCACCCCTCTACTCTCTTTCGGCAGGCTCCCAGAAACCGCCTTCGTCGTCTCCGCCCGATTCAATCACTATGGAAGAGGACTCAGCCGTGTGGACTTGATGAAGAAGCTCAAGCTGGCGCTCGCGTATAGTGCGAAGGCGCGCGAACAGTTCCGCCTCGCGCTCGGCGTACTCTTCTTCCGAAATCTCGTCCAACTCAAGCCGCATCTGCAATTCAAGCAGTTGCTCTTTGATGAGCGTGTCGTCGTTCAGTTCACGGTCTGCGACCGTCTGAATCTGGCCGAGTATGAACTTGAAGCCGGTGACGGGGAAAAGCAGTATGTCGTCTATCAGGAACATTCCCTTACCTTGTCATAGCCTCGGTCGCGCCTTCGCCGCGCTCAAGCTTGAGGCGAATGTGAACGAAGTTGTATGGCGGCCACGGGCCTGTGTATTTGAAGGAGAGCTTGCCTTCGTACTTGGCCGCAATCTCTTTGACCTTACGGTCGAACTCCGTCTCCCGCTCGCGCTCTACGAGAAAGGCTGCGTTCATAATCATCTTGTCGCCGATGGGCTTGTTGGCGCGAGAGGCTACGGCAGTGTCACGAAGCGCGGCGTAGACTTCGCGCACGTAAGAGTCGGACTGCTCGGAAAGAGCCTGCTCGACCAGTCGGCCAAGCTGCATGCGCGCGAAGTAGGTCGAGCCTGTGGCGCGTGAAGTTATCTGCTCTTTCAGATTGCGTATCTCTTCGTTCTCCTGCTCTATCTCGGCTATCACGCGGTCTCTGTCCCAGTTGACTTTGAGGCCGTACTCTACTTTACCTGCCATCTTGTTCAGCACGTCACGCAGGGCGTCCTCCGTTCCGCGCATAAGCTCAATGATGTCGTCTTCCGTGCGAAAGAGCGCGCCAAAGGCCATAGGCAGAACCGTGAACTCGCGCATCACAGTCTCGTTCACCTGCTCGTGCGCGAAGACGTTGTCGCGCGTCGGGTCGTAAACCACTAGCGGCGTGTTTGAGACGACCGCAGCGAGTCCCTGGTGATGCACCGTGTAGACCTCGTCGCCGCGACCGCCTATGCCCATAGGCCCGAACGAGCGCGGCTCTGAGCTTTCAATGATGCAGTAGACGTATTTACCTTCAGGGGTAGCTGTGGCTGTCGCCGTGGTGGTGGGGGATTGTTCTGTTTCAGGGGTCATGGGGTCTTCTTGAACCTCAGTTGGCGAAGTTGTCGGGTTAGCTATCCAACCGGCCACGTTGTGGGGCACATCGGCTGACAAGCAACTCTATCCAAACAGATAACTATTACCGAGAGGAGAGCGGCCAAGCTCCAGGGCAGGAATCATCTGCACGCGCCCCCAAAATTATCATGGGCGAACCGAAATCATAATAAGACTGAACGCTCCCGGCTTGCAACAATAATTCAGCTAAGGGGCGGGAAAGGAGAATTAACAGGATGGACAGGATAAGCAGGAAATTTAATCATTGAATCATCGGTTCATTGATTCAATGAAGAAATGAACCGATGATTCAATTTCTTCCTATCCTGGCTCTAAATACGGCATCGCCCCACAGTGGGCCTTGTAACCCTGTGGGGCGACGGAGCGCGCGTCGGAAAGCTCCGACACAATTTTTGGAAAGCGGTGCGTACGTTCACCGCGCGAGCTGTAGAGAGCCTAAGTGTTTGACTCTTCGCCCGGCACTTCTCCCTAGTGTCGCGGGAGAGCGCGAGTACAGCCTTCCACGTACTGTACCAAGTGACTCAGATTTTATGCGCCGCAACCGGCCCTGTCAAGATTCACCTTGACCGCATTCGATGCATACATCGGAAAAGGGCAAAAGTCGTGAAAAGAAAGAGAACTACCAGCCTTTGACCTCTACTTTTTGCGCTATCAAACGTTTACATCTTGAAGTTAAAACGAGATTGGTATAAAAAGCCTTGCCGTTGCTTTACGTCCTGCAAGGCGCGCTCTTCGGCCCAGGGTTCCAGGGATTTCAGAGAAAGAGTCCTTGCGTTTCCCATAGCAGCCGGGCCTGGCGGGTTATCTTCAAAGGCTGCTTAAACATTAACCCCCTTGAATGGTTATAGAAGGAGATAAATAATGAACGACGCTTCTCGAAGAAGATTGGATAAAGTTCATCCTGCGCTCGCAACACGCATAGAGACGCTGCTGGTTTCCCTGGCGCAGCACGGCCTGCAAGTAGAGGTTGTGCAGGGCCTGAGAACCTTTGCAGAGCAGGACGCGCTGTTCGCACAGGGCAGAACCAAACCCGGCCCAGTGGTCACGCGCGCACGCGGCGGACAGAGCAATCACAACTATGGATTGGCAGTAGACCTGGTTCCCTTCAACAACGGGCAGCCTAACTGGAACGCGCCGCTAGGCGTCTGGACGACTATAGGGAGAGAAGCGGAAAAGCTCGGCCTGGAATGGGGCGGCGACTGGAGGAAATTCGTTGACAAGCCGCACGTGCAGCTTCCAGGCTTAAGCGTTGCCGAATGCCTCTCGCTTTTCAGAAGGGGCGGCAACAAGCTTGACCTTGTCTGGGCAGAAGCCACGCGCAGGCTGCTGGGCGCGCCCCCCATCCCGCCGCCTCCGCCGCCATCCGGTTTGCCTGTACCGCCGCCACCCTTACCGCCACCGCCCTCCGGCGGAACCGGAATTACTTCGTCGCGTCCCATCCTGCGGCTGAAGGCTCGCGGCGAAGCCGTGCGCGCTCTACAGGAAGCGCTGGCAGGCGCAGGATTGCTGGCCGCCGCAGGCGCGGACGGCATCTTCGGGCCGGGCACGCTGGCTGCGGTCAAGAAGTTTCAGCAGAGCAAGGGCCTGACGGCGGACGGCGTAGTAGGCCCCGCCACATGGGAAGCCCTCCTGAGCGCTCCTTCATCCATGAAGGGCATCCCCAGAGCAGCGACAGAAGCCAAGTCAATGAAACGCGGCGCTGCCAAGAAGTCTAGAAAGAAAGCAGGCAAGAAACGGTAAGAAAAGCGGGGATGAAAGAGATTGATTCATCGGTTCATTGTTTCATTGATTCAATGAATCGATGAACAAATGAATCAATCTCTTTCATCTTGTCAGTTGTCTATACTTGATGCGGTGGGGTTGGTCTGCGGCTGCGCCTAGGCGTGCACGTTTATCGGCTTCGTACTCGGAGTAATTTCCGTCGAACCAGACGACGCGGCTTTCGCCTTCGAAGGCGAGGATGTGTGTGGCTATGCGGTCAAGGAACCAACGGTCGTGGCTGATGACCACGGCACAGCCTGCGAAGTTTTCCAGCGCCTCTTCCAGGGCGCGCATGGTGTTCACGTCAAGGTCGTTCGTAGGCTCGTCAAGCAGCAGAACGTTTGCGCCCGACTTCAGCATCTTCGCAAGGTGAACGCGGTTTCGCTCGCCGCCCGAAAGTGTGCCGACCTTTTTCTGCTGGTCAGTCCCGCCGAAATTGAAGCGTGCAACGTAGGCGCGAGAGTTTACTTCGCGCGTTCCCAACTGCACAGTGTCCGCTCCGCCCGAAATCTCTTCCCAGATAGTCTTGTCTGCATCCAGCGCATCGCGGCTCTGATCCACGTAAGCCAGCTTGACGGTTTCGCCCGTGCGAATCGTGCCCGCGTCGGGTTCTTCCTGCCCCGTAATCATCCTGAAGGTTGTGGTCTTGCCAGCGCCGTTGGGGCCAATGATGCCGACTATGCCGCCGGGTGGAAGAGAGAAAGTCATGCCGTCAATCAGGAGCTTTTCGCCGTAAGCCTTCGAGACGTTTTCGGCCTGTATGACTATTTGGCCGAGGCGAGGGCCGGGCGGAATATAAATCTCAAGCTCTTTGCCGCGACGTTCGCTCTCCTGATTCAGCAGCGCCTCGTAAGAGTTGATGCGCGCTTTGCTCTTCGCATGTCTTCCTTTCGGCGTCATGCGAATCCACTCAAGCTCGCGCTCCAGGGTCTTCTGTCTCTCTGTCTCTGCCTTCTCTTCCTGCTTCAAGCGCGTCTGCTTCTGCTCAAGCCAGGAAGAATAGTTTCCCTGCCAAGGGATGCCCTGGCCTCTATCAAGCTCAAGAATCCAGCCCGCCACGTTGTCCAGAAAATAGCGGTCGTGCGTGACGGCTATCACCGTACCTGGATATTTCTGCAAGTGCTGTTCGAGCCAGGCTACGGATTCCGCGTCCAGGTGATTCGTAGGCTCATCTAGCAGAAGAATGTCGGGCTGTTGAAGCAGCAGTCGGCACAGCGCAACGCGTCGTCTTTCTCCGCCCGAAAGAATCTTGACGGGCGTGTCCCCTGGCGGGCACCTGAGCGCGTCCATAGCCATCTCAAGCCGCGCATCCAAATCCCAGGCTCCCGCAGCGTCCAGTTTCTCCTGCACCGCGCCCTGCCGCTCCAGAAGAGCCGTCATTTCATCATCCGTCATCTCTTCTGCAAACTTCTCGTTAATCTCATCGAACTCTTTCAGCAGGTCAACCGTACCTTGCACGCCTTGCTCGACTATCTGTCGGACAGTCTTCGTCTCGTCCAACTGCGGCTCCTGCTCAAGAAAGCCCACAGAGTAACCCGGCGAAAAGACCACCTCGCCCGTAAATTCCTTGTCACGCCCCGCGAGAATCCTGAGCAGAGAGGATTTCCCCGAACCGTTCAAGCCAATGACGCCAATCTTCGCGCCGTAAAAGTAGGAGAGATAAATGTCTTTGAGGACAAACTTTCGGTCGTAATTCTTACTGACGCCGACCATCGAACAGATAATCTTGTTGGGAGCCGTAGCGCTCATTATTTTTCTTCTTAACCTCCGAGATGAATCCCGATTCTCTTTCTAAACATTACTTATTCTTCATGAACCGGCTCTGCCGTCTACGTGGTCGTAGTTGAATTCTGATGTAGCAACCGATGGCTTGATGCTGATACGTACGGATTTTGAGGCGGGGGTGTTGCTCTTGTCCGCCACGCTTCTGATGGGGACTAGGACGTTGGTTTCGGGGAAGTAGGTGGCGGCGCAACGCGGCGGGATGCTGAAAGGGACAACGCGGAAGCGACGCGCGGTGCGCTCTTCTCCCTCGAAGTGGCTGGTGAGGTCTACCGCTTGTCCCTCTTCTAATCCTGCCTCTTTGATGTCTTCGGGGTTGAGCAGCACTACACGGCGACCGTTGTAGATTCCTCTATAGCGGTCGTCCAGCCCGTAGATAGATGTATTGAACTGGTCGTGGCTGCGTATGGTCATCATCATGAATTGCCCTGGCTCTAAATCATGACGCGGCAGCGCGTGGATGGTGAAGTTGGCGCGGTTCGTCTTTGTCTTAAAGACGCCTTCGCGCGCGGCGTTCGGAAGGTAAAAGCCAGCAGGCTCTCTGACCCTTCGGTTGTAATCGTCAAAGCCCGGAATCGTACGCATGATTGCGTCGCGTATGCGGTCGTAATCCGCCACGTACCAGTCCCAGTCAATGCGGCTCCGGCTGCCTAAAGCAGCTTTAGCAATTCCGGCTATGATGACAGGCTCGCTCAAAAGATGCGGCGACGCAGGCTCAAGGTGTCCGCGCGACGAATGCACTATGCCCATGGAGTTTTCCATAGTGACGAACTGCGGCCCCGTCTCCTGAACATCAACCTCCGTGCGCCCCAAGCAGGGCAGAATCAGCGCTTGCTGGCCCGTGATGAGATGCGCGCGGTTAAGCTTTGTAGAGACGTGCGCCGTCAAGCTGCATCTTCTCAAGGCGTCGGCAGTGTATTCCGTGTCCGGCGTGGCCGAGAGAAAGTTTCCGCCCACGGCAAAGAAGACTCGCGCCTTACGCTCGTGCATGGCCTTGATGGCTTCCACAGTATCAAGGCCATGTTTGCGCGGCGGCTCGAAATCAAACTCTTTCGCCAAACTGTTGAGGAAGGCTTCGGTCGGGCGCTCCCAGATGCCCATAGTCCTGTCGCCCTGAACATTCGAGTGGCCGCGCACGGGACAAGCGCCCGCGCCTGGCTTCCCTATCTGACCTCTGAGCAGAAGAAGATTGACTATCTCCTGAATGTTGGCGACGGCATTCTTGTGCTGCGTCAGGCCCATGGCCCAGCAGACAATCGTTCTCTCGGAAGAGATGAAAACCTCCGCCGCGCGCCGCATCTCCTCGCGCGAGATTCCGCTCTGCTCTACAAGCTCTCTCCAATCCACATCCTTCAAAGCACGCGCGAACTCTTCAAAGCCTGCGGTCTTCTCTTCTATAAACTTTCTATCCAGCACCTCGCCCGGACGCCGCTCCTCCTCTTCCAGCACCTCTTTCATGATGCCCTTCAGGAGCGCCACGTCGCCGTTGATGCGAACCTGTAAGAAGAGGTCTGCAAGCTCCGTCCCCTGTCCCAGAATGCGAAAGACTTCCTGCGGGTGCTTGAAGCGATTGAGACCCGTTTCTGGCAGAGGGTTAATGTGAACTATGCTCGCGCCTCTACGCTTTGCGGCCTGCAAGGTGGACAACATGCGCGGGTGATTCGTGCCCGGATTCTGCCCTATGATGAAGATGGCGTCGGCCAACTGGAAATCCTGAAGAGTGACCGTGCCCTTGCCTATGCCAATGGTTTCGGTCAAAGCGGAGCCGCTTGATTCGTGGCACATGTTAGAGCAGTCCGGCAGATTGTTCGTGCCCAGTTGACGGACGAAGAGTTGATAGAGAAACGCCGCCTCGTTGCTCGTGCGTCCCGAAGTATAAAAGATTGCTTCGTCGGGCGACGAAAGCGCATTCAATTCGTCGGCTACGAGTCGGAAAGCCTCTTCCCAATCAATAGGCTCGTAATGCGTAGCGCCTTCGCGCAGCACCATAGGGTGAGTGATTCTTCCCTGCTTGCCAAGCCAGTAATCGGATTTGAGCGCAAGGTCTGCTACGCTCCACTCCGCGAAAAATTCCGGCGTGACGCGCTTTTGTGTAGCCTCGTCCGCCACATGCTTAGCGCCGTTCTCGCAGAACTCCGCGTGCGAGCGTTCGCCGTCAGGGTCAGGCCACGCGCAGCCTGGACAATCAAAGCCCCCCTTCTGATTCAACTCAAGCAGCGTACGCGTGCCGCGTACAACGCCCATCTCTCCCCATGCGTGCTTGAGCGCCGAAGTGACAGCCGCCACGCCGCCCGCGACTTTGCTAGGAGCCTTGACCTTTAATCCCTCAAGCTCTTCCGGCGGCTGAGCAGCAGTCGCGCGCCCTTCAAAGCTCACGGAGCGCGCTTCAACTTCACCGTTCGACGCAGCCTCTTGGCTCCTGTAATGGCTGTGCCCGGCGCTCTCCGCCTGATTTTCCTCGCGTTCACTCATCACTCTTTGATTCTAACGTGAGAGGAAGAGAGAGTGAAAGCGTAGAAGATGGGTTTGATAGGGGTTCAGTTTGAAGTTGAATGAGGGGAAGATTGATATTCACCACAGAGACGCAGAGAGCACAGAGGATGCACAGAGGAATTCAACTCTCTGTGCCCCCTCTGTGTCCTCTGTGTCTCTGTGGTGAAAAACGGCTTTCCTTTCACTCAACCATGATTGGGCCGCCGGACAGATTTAATCTTGCGCGCACCTTTATTCTTCCAGGAGCCTCTGCTCTTCTTCGTCGCCGACCTCCTCTTCATCCCTGAATAGTTCCGCCTCGTTCAGTCTCGCCATCAGCCAGTGGCGAAAGATGTCTGCCTCTTCGCCCTTGCCCGTCCAGCGAGCGCGGTCGAACATGGTGAGCGCCATAGAGAGCGCGTGGTGCTGTCCCGCTCGGTCTTTGGCGAACTCGAACTGTCGATAGAGGCGGTCGATTATCTCTATGCTCTCGCGCGCGGCCTCCATGTCTTTGAAGCCAAGCTTGTTGGCGAAGAACTTGGAGTAGACGTTCATGGGGTGAGCCGTGGAGGTGTAGAGGTCAAAGTAGCCTTTCATCAACCCGGACTCTTGCAGGATTGAGCCGACGTAGCTCGGCCTTGACCCCGTTATCATAGCCAAATCTTCCACCTCGTTTATGCCTGACATAAAGAGCGCCAGAATCTGATCCTTCTTGCTCACGCGGCGCGTCTTCTGCTGCGGCTCGCTTGCGCCCGACTGTTTCTTGCGCTGCATTCCCGTAGCCATCTTTCAATCCCTCCCTAATCTTTGTAAATTACACCCTTGCGCTTCGTCGCTTTGGCTTCTCTGTCATTTCGTCCAGAAGCTTCCGAGCCTTATCCAGCGTTTGCCCTTTTGTGAGCACGGGCTTGAATAGCTCGCCCTTGCGCTCTATGCGCCTGAGCATGTTCTTGATGGTGAAATCCTGAATGGTAATCTTCCTGCGCTCCACTTCTTTCCACTCCAAAGGAGCGGAGACGGTCGCGCCCGGCTTGGGCCTGACGGAATAAGGAGCCACGACCGATTTGCCGCGCGCGTTCTGCATATGGTCAACGTAGATTGCGCGTCGCTTGCGCTTCTTCAAAGAGCGCTCGACCGTTGCAATCTCAGGGTTGGCTTCTACCACAAGCTCCGCCACGCGCTCCGCAAAGGCCGCGACCTCTTCGTAAGTATGCACGGGCTTCAAGGGCACGTAGACGTGTATGCCCCTGGAGCCGGATGTCTTGACGTATGATTTAAGCGAGAGCCTTTCAAGAATCTCCCTGGTGCTCAAGGCAACATCACAAATCTCCTCGAACTCTACGTTCGAAGGGTCAAGGTCGAAGACGACCCAGTCCGGGTGATTAAGGTCGCTGACACGCGAGTGCCAGGGATGCCGCTCTATCGCGCCGAGGTTCGCCATGTAGAGAAGCGTCTGCACATTGTCGCCAATGATGTAATCGACCGCGTGGCCTTCTTCGACATCAATCTCGGCTGTCCTGACAAACGGCGGCGCTTCGTTGACATCATGCTGGTGAAAGAAGCTGCCGCCGATTCCGTTCGGGTAACGCTTCATAATGAGCGGACGGTCTTTCAGGTAAGGCTGTATGTATTTTGAGACCTCGTAGTAATAGCGTATGAGGTCGCCCTTGGTGTAGCCCTCGTCCGGCCAGAAAACCTTATCAAGATTCGTGAGATGCAGACGGTCGCCGCCGACTTTAATATCAATATCTCCGGCCAGCGTCTTTGCCTTGAAAGCGCTCGCCGCCGCAACCGCCTTCCCCTTTGACTTCTTTTCAGGAGTGTAAGTTCTGACGCTTTTCTTCGCAGCGCTTCTCTCTTTGCTCTTCGTGGTCTTCCGCTCCTTCTTCTCAAAGCCTTCGTCGGGCATGCGAAGCTCAAGCTTCCAGCCGCTTTCTGCGAATCGGTCGCGCGCCTTCATGAGAAGCCACTGGCCCTCGCCGCGTCCAAGGCGCACCATGTTCCAGGCACCGTGCAGCTTCTTTCCACGCAACTCGAAGCTGAGCCTTCCGGCCTCAAGCTGTGCGAGCGCGTCGCGGCCATCCAGCAATTTATAGCTGCCCTCGTCCCAAATCATGTGCTCGCCCGCGCCGTATTCCCCTTCGGGGATGTGTCCCTCGAATTTCAGGTATTCTACGGGGTGGTCTTCCGTCTCCACTGCGAGGCGCTTCTCGCCTGGGTCTAAGGAAGGGCCGCGCGGGATAGACCAGGACTTGAGCACACCGCCCATCTCAAGCCGGAAATCAAAATGAAGCTTTGAGGCGTGATGCTCCTGCACTACGAAGCGTAGACGATTGGCTTTGGAAATCTTTCCCCTAGGCTCAGGCGTGCGGCTGAAATCCCTCTTTTTATGATAGGTCTCCAGGCCCATCGCGGTTCTCTCCTTCAAAGATTTTCTCAGAACTCAAGGGCTAGACTAGCAGCCTTTTTGCGCCGGTTCCGTACACCTTCAGACCGTCGAATCGTTCGCTAATGAACCATTTTCTGCGTGATGAAGCGTTCCTGAGAGTTGCAGCAAGCAGAGTGCCGGGCATCGCTACAGGGCCTCCCTAAGCTGTACACGGTTTCGGGGCGCAAACACCTCATATAGTCGCAAAATTCAGGCGGTCGGCCAACGATTTAATCTATTTATAGTCTCTTTTATCGGATATAAAGCTGGCACCCTGATTGCTTAAATGCCCTGCGGCGCTTCTCGCCTGAAGCGCAAAAGAGAGCGCGCAAGAGTCGTCTTCGGAAGGCGGGATGAGAAGGAACCTAAAAGGCGTGCGATTTCGTAACCGGAAGCGGGAGGTCGTGATGATCAAGACAGAAGCGTTTCCCACATGGCAAGTCCCTCAGTATAAGACGCAGGCCGCAAAGCCCTCGCCCACGGCAACCGACTACGAGTTGGCGCAGAGCGCCTCTGGTGGCGACATCTCCGCTTTTGAACTGCTCTACGAACGCCATAACCGCAGAGTCTACTCCCTCTGCCTTAGAATGACTCAAAACGCCAGTGAAGCCGAAGATTTAGCTCAGGAAGTCTTCATCCAACTCTTTCGTAAAATCGGCTCTTTCCGTGGAGAATCGGCCTTTACCACCTGGCTCCATCGGCTGACAGTCAATCAGGTCTTGATGCACTTCAGAAAGCGTGGAGTCAGGATGGAGCAGACCACAGAGGATGGAGAGACACCAGTGCAGGTAGTAGCAGGGACAGAGAATCCTTTGCAGATGCCGGTGGTGGATAGAATAGCTTTGGATAAGGCGATTAGTCAGTTACCGCCCGGATACAGGACAGTCTTTATCTTGCACGATGTGGAGGGGCACGAGCACGAGGAGATAGCGAGGATGCTGGGGTGCAGTGTTGGGACGAGTAAATCACAGCTTCATAAGGCGAGGATGAAATTACGCGGGCTGCTCAGAAAGCATGCCGGGCTTCGTTAAAGATGCTGACAGCCTGAAAGCTGTAAAAAGGCGTAGATGAGCGATTCAACGTGTCACTCATCTGCGCCTTTTCAGCTTCAGGCCATATCGAACAGAAGAATCTCGGACGGCACCTTCGAGGTAATCGAAAGCAACTCCTCATTGCTTATGGCCGCGCCGTCCGATTGGTCGAGCGCTGTGCCGTTTATCTCAACCGAGCCGCGCGCAACCTGCACCCACGCGTGACGATTCGGTTCGAGTTTGTGCTCAATCCTCTGGCCCGGCTCTATGAGACTGGAATAGAGTCGCGCGTCCTGATGTATGGTGACGGAGTTGTCGCGCCCGTCGGGCGAAGCTATCAAGCGAAGACGCCCGCGCTTCTCTTCATCCGTGTAAGCCTTCTGCTCGTAGCTAGGCTTGTAATCTCTTTTATCCGGCATAATCCAGATTTGCAGAAGATGCACAGGCTCGTCCACGGAAGGATTGCGCTCGCTGTGCGTGACGCCTGTGCCTGCACTCATGCGCTGGACTTCGCCCGGACGAATCACAGAGCCTGTGCCCATACTGTCACGATGCTCAAGCGCGCCTTCCAGAACGTAGGTGATAATCTCCATGTCCCTATGCGGGTGCGTGGGAAAGCCGCGCCCCTCCTTCACCCAGTCCTCGTTGATAACGCGCAGGGAACGAAAGCCCATGTTGCGCGGGTCGTAATAGTCTCCGAACGAGAAGGTGTGATAGGTGTTGAGCCATCCAAAGTTGAAATGCCCACGCTCATCTGCCCTGCGAACTGTAATCATCTTTAATTCACCCCTTTCAAAAAACCGTTTAATGTTCAGGCCAGGAACAGTCCGAAGAGCAGGCGTGCCACTCCTGCTCCCATGATGACCCAGAAGGGATTCGGCCTGAACCTGAGCAGCACAAGGGCGCTCGCAACCGCAATCAGAATGCCTATCCAAGAGTGAATGCCTGCGCGTCCTATGCTCCACGCGGCTGCGACCAGCAGGCCCACGACCGCAGGCGTGACGCCGCGAAGGAAAGCCTGCACCTGTCGGTTGGCGCGAAAGCGTCTGAGGTAAGTGCCCGCCGCAATCGTCATGACGAAGGCCGGAAGAAAGACGCTGATGGTGGCAAAGAGAGCGCCGAGCGTGCCCGCTACTCGATAGCCTATGAAGGTCGCCGTGATGAGCACGGGGCCGGGCGTGAGTTGCCCCAGCGCGGTTGCGTCCGCGAATTCCTGATGCGTCAGCCAGCCGTGAGTGTTGACGACTTCTGCTTCGATGAGCGGCACCATGACGAAGCCCCCGCCGAAGGTCACAGTGCCTATACGCAGAAATATCATGGAGAGAGTCAGGAGCAGGCCCGCTTTAGCAAGCACAGGCATCGCCGCCATCAAGATAGCAACAGAGCGCAGGCGTGTGCTTTCAGAAGGAGTCTTGGCGGCTTCTTCGGCTTTTTCTTCCTCTTCGTGGGCGGCGCGGCGCACGCGCTCTTCCGCCATTGCGCGAGTCAGGTATCCGCCGACGAAGTTCTTGGCTTCAAGCTCCGCCATTCGCTCGCGGCGGCGTGCGGCGAGGCGTCTTATGCGTCGCCAGCGCTGCCAGCGTCTTTCCGCGAAAGAGTCTATGTAGATGCCTATGAGACCTGCGGCCAGTATGACTTCGATGATGGTCGCGCCGAAGAGCGCTACGACAAGACAGGAGAAGACTGCGACGTACCATTGCCATGGCTTCGTCAAGGTGTTTCTGCCGACGCGCCAAGCGGTGACGATGATGAGAGCCACGACCGCAGCATTCAAGCCGTGAAAGAGCCTGTCCATGTTAGGCAACTGCCGCAGGTGGCGATAGCCTATGGCAAGCGCCACCATCATCAACATGGAAGGCAGTATGAAAGCGGCCAGGGCAACCGCTCCTCCGGCTATTCCGCGAAGACGCCAGCCGATGTAGGCGACCGCATTACCCGCGTTCGTGCCGGGAAGGCTCTGTGCGAGCGCGAAGGCTTCTGCAAAGTCATGCTCTGTGAACCAGCGACGCCTGCGAACTGCCAGCACGCGAATCTGCGCGATGACGGCCAGGCCGCCGCCAAAACCCGTCAGGCCAATGTAAAGGAAGGAAAGAAAGATGCCGCCCAGTGATGCAGTAGCCGAGAGACGCTTCAGGCGCTTCTGTCCATAACGCACGCGCCGCCTAAACCTGCCAGCCCTCTTTTCAGCATTCTCAAGCACTATGCGAAAAGTCTACCACACACTGAAGAAGTCAAAAGAATGCAGGTCAGAGCGGCAGTCGAAGGTGGGCCTGGCAGCCGGGGCCGTCGGCGCGGTTTTCGAGCGTGAGGCTTCCGCCGTGGGCTTCGGCTATCTGGCGGCTGAGGGCGAGGCCGATGCCCGAGCCGGTGGGCTTCGTGGTGAAGAAGGGCACGAAAAGGTTGGTCGTGCTGGCGAGCCCGAGGCCGTCGTCTTCGACCCGGATTTCGAGCTCCGCGGCGC
>JACVRN010000290.1 GCA_014534425.1 Pyrinomonadaceae bacterium | reverse complement strand
GTTTACGACCGAGGCGGCGGCAGCGGCAGCATAATAAAGACTATGAAGTACAAACGAAGAATGAGGAACAATTGTCGGCAGCGTCTTTGTCATTCACGGCTACGTGTTCCGCGTTCATCCTTAAAGGAGTTGGCGATGACACATCGTTGGGATCCATTACGCGACCTTGTAGTGTTGCAGGAGCATATGAACCGTTTATTTGAAGACGCAACGAAGCAGCGCTCAAGCGATGAAGAAGAAGAGGGCGAGCAGGAGATAGAGCGGGCTGATTGGAGTCCGGCGGCAGACGTTTATAATCGCGAGCATGAGTATGTGATTATGATTGATTTGCCGGGCATTGACCGCGACGCACTGGAACTGAGTCTTGACGAAGGCAGGCTGCTGGTGCGCGGCGTGCGCTCGATCGAGCAGAACGAGGCCCAACGCCTTGAGCGCAAACACGGACGCTTCCTGCGCAGGTTTGGCCCACTGCCTTCGACGGTAGACCAGTCGGCTATCACGGCAGACTACAAGGACGGCGTCCTTAGTATTCGTCTGCCGAAGCGTCAGGAACAACAGGCCCGACGGGTGGAGATTAAAATACAATAAAGAAGTGATGAGTAATGAGTGATGCGTAACAGAAAGAAGTTTTTAACTCATCACGCATCACTAAGGTTGTCATGGTATCTTTTCGCAGGGAGAAAAAGAGAGAACGTATGCAGGAGACGAGTGTGCCGCCAGAGGCGCAGGAGAGCGGTAGTGCGCCTGCGACGAATGCGGTCGGTGAGATTCGTGTGACGGATAGGCGTCGCATTAATTTGGATAGTGAAGAGGGACAGGCAGGCGAGAGCGCGGGCGTTGAAGAGCCGAGCCTCAAGCCCACGTATGTCGAGCAGCTTGAAGCGGAAAAGCGCGAGGCGGAGCAGAAGGTCTTGGATGTACAGGCACGCTTCGAGCAGTTGCGTGCGGCCTTACAGCGTGAGACGGATGAAACGAGGCAGCGCTTGAGTCGTTCGGCCGACGAGCGCGCACGACAAAAGCAGGCTGAGTTTATCAGCGCCCTGCTGCCCGTTGCCGATAATCTGCAACGCGCGATTGAAGCGGGAGCGGGAGGCAGCACGCTCGAAGCGGTGCTGGACGGCGTGCGCGGCACGCTCAGCAGTTTCGAGAGCGCGCTTGCCTCGGCAGGCGTTGAGCCGCTTGCATCAATCGGCGCAGAGTTTGACCCCGAATTGCATGAGGCTGTAGACACAATCGAAGTTGAGCCGGAGCGCGATAACACTGTGACGGCGGAATACAGTCGCGGCTACAAGATGGGCGAGCGCCTTCTGCGCCCTGCGCGCGTACAGGTTGGACGTGCGTCGCAGGCGAAAGCCGAAAAAGTATCGGAGTGAGATTTTTAAGTTGCGATTTTGATTTGAGAGTTGACATTTCAAATCAACAAATTTGAGGAGAACAAAAGTGGCAGCAAAAGATTTGAAGTTCAGGGAAGAGGCGCGGAGCGCGATGCTTCAGGGTGTGAATACGCTGGCTAATGCCGTGCGCGTCACGCTTGGCCCAAAGGGGCGCAACGTCGTCATCGGTAAAAAGTACGGCTCGCCCGTGATTACGAAAGACGGCGTGACGGTGGCGAAAGAGATTGATTTGCCGGACATGTATCAGAACATGGGCGCGCAGATGGTGCGCGAGGTGGCGACTAAGACGAACGACACGGCGGGCGACGGAACGACGACGGCGACCGTGCTCGCGCAGGCCATCTTCCGCGAGGGCGTTAAGAACGTGACGGCGGGCGCAAACCCTATGGCTTTGCAGCGGGGCATACAGTTGGGAGTGGAAGCGGCCGTGGCAGAGCTTGAGCGTATGTCGAAGAAGGTGAAGGGCAAGGAAGAACTCGCCAACGTCGCGACCGTCTCGGCC
>JACVRN010000112.1 GCA_014534425.1 Pyrinomonadaceae bacterium | reverse complement strand
GCCTCTCTAGTGAGATTAAAAATAGGCCTCCGGTTCTGCGCTATCACCTTCAACCACGCCCCCTTCGTCATCTGCGGAAAATAGATCCCACGAAAGAACAACCTCATCACTAAATGTATAAGGCGGTAATTTATCGGCTGCTCCTTTATTGCTTCTATCGCCCTCTCTATCCTCTGTGGGCTGTATGACTCCGCCCACGCCCTCTCTAGTTCTGCTTGCGTCTCCTCGATCGTCATCCTCAAAGGAGTGTGCGCCATCCGGTACGGCGCAAACTCCAGCCAATGCTTCGGCCTCGTCAGTCTTCCCGATGCTTCCAGCCTCTTGTAAAGCGGAGTCGAGGGGAAAGGTGTCAACTGCCCAAACACCGGCAACCCTGGCGGCCAACTCTCTATCTGTGAGAGCGTCCGCTCGGCCACTCCCACTGTGTCATTATCCAGCCCCACAATAAATGATGTAATCGCATAGATGTTCCTCTTTGCCAGCCTGTTGAGTACTGCCGAGTATTCCGCAGGCTTGTTAAAACTCTTATTGACATCCTTCAGATTAGCTGTATCTATTGACTCCATCCCGATGAATATCCACTTCCCATGAGAGGCTTCTATTAAATCTACCAACTCTTCATCCCTCAGCAGGTTGGCACTTATCTGCGCTATCCACGGCAGTTGTGCTTTGGCGGCAATAATATCTCTTAAGAGTGACTTCGTTCTCTTGATGTTAATGGCGAAGTTATCATCTATGAAGAAGATTATCACCTGCTCTCGATTGGCTCTGGCGTGCCGCTTGAGCCTCAGCATCTCGTTAACGACTGATTCATTCGTGCGAAAGCGTATGGAATCTCCGAAAAACCCGGTCACCGTGCAGAACTCGCAGCCGTAGGGGCATCCACGGCCTGATTCCATCGGTATCACTCGGACGGCTCCCCAGCCGGAGCCGTATCTTTTCAGGAGGGGCTGGACGAATCTGGGAATCATGTTGAACTGGTCGAGGTCGTAGCTCTCCCACGGGATGTCGGGATATGGCTGGAGGCTTGGCTTGCGCTCTATGCCTTTCTCATCCAGTGGAGCGTAGATCTCTTTCAACTGGCCGCGAGCGGCATCTTCGACGATCTGAGGCCAGGTCTCGTCCGCTTCTCCGAGGGCGACTGCGTCGGCATGCCTGAGACCGCCGTCACGGCCCAAAGCTTCATCTGGAACTTCAGTGACATGGGGGCCGCCCATGACGACTGGGATGCCTGCCGCTCGGACGGCGTCGCCCATTTTGTAGGCGCGAGCGATCATTCTGGTCATGGCTCCGATGCCGACCAGAGCTATCTGTTCTCGTCTGACAAACTCGACCAACTCGGATTCATTCATGGGGCGGGCGTTGCCGTCAATCAGTAAGACTTCGTGTGGCGAGGGAGTGATGGCTTTGAGTAGAAACATCCAGAGGTGCGGCATGAAGTTGCGCGTCACGCCGTTGTCCGGGTTGTATAGTAAAATTTTCATAATCTCCCTGCCTTATCAATAAGAGTAGTTTGATAATCGTTCGTTACGATCGATGCGAGAACAAACATCAGGCGGCATAAGGAGGGAGTGCGGGGGGGACGACTCTTTCCAGATGTCGAAGTGGTGAGTTGTTCGCAAGGGAGTATAACACCTTGTGCACGCTAGCGTGCATAGGAATTGCTCCCTCCGCCGGAGTTTCGAATAGAAAAACTTTGTCTACGGTCTATTCCTTCGCCGCCAGATAGCACTCGCAGGCAGATTCCTCAAGTTTCTTTCTGCTCAGGACAGTGATGCGGCCCCTGGAATAGCGAATCACGCCTTTTTCTTGCAGCCCGCCTGCGGCTGAGCCTACGCTCGCTCGACGCGTGCCGAGCATGTTGGAGATGAACTCCTGCGTGAGCGGCAACTCGTCTGACTCCACACGGTCGTGGCACATCAGTAGCCAGCGCGCGAGGCGCTCTTCTACAGTGTGCAGGCGGTTGCAGGCTGCGGTCTGCGCGATCTGCTTCATAAGGGTGCGCGTGTAGAGAAGTAGATTCGTAAGCAGAGAGTTGTGCGCGCTCTTTAACCTATCCTTTAATTTCTCCGACTTCATTCGCAGGGCGTTGCCTTCAATCTGCACGACCGCTTCTTCGAATGCTATCTTGTCTCCGAGCAGGACGGGAATCCCTACCATCCCGTCCATCCCTATGAGGCCGACTTCTATGGCCGCGCCGGATTTCATGTGGGTGATGAGAGAGACGACGCCTTCGCCTGGGAAATAAACGTACTCTATGAAATCGCCGGACTTATAAAGCGTCACGTCCAGGGGCAATGAAATGAACTCAAGGTCTGGGAGCAGTCGCTCGTACTCGCGGTGTGGGAGCGCGGCGAGGATAAGATTTTTCAGGGGCAGATTATTTTCAGGCATCGGGTTATCTCCTTTGCTCCGCGTCTTGCGAGCGTAGTGCAGACGGCACAAGGAACAGGTTTCCCTTCTCCCGATGTCGAAAATTGATTCTTGAAAATTAAACGATTCTATTCAACGTAATAGGCGTCTATGCTTGCCTGCAATGCGGCTGGCAGCGTCTTCCAGGGGGCGGCGCATAGTTCCCTGACCTGTAGGTCTGAGAGCAGGACGCGAGAGCCGCACCAGTGCCCAAGCTTTTTCTCGTATCGCCAGCAATAGTACGGGCCGTCCCTGCGGCGGCTGTAGAAAACTTCGCGCTCGCCGTTGTGTCGCGCGTCACCAGGATTAACGTAGACCCGCAGGTCTTTCATCATAGCCATCTTTGTCGCTTCCAAAACAAGCTTCCTCTTCAGGTCTTGCGGTACAGTAACTTCGATGTGGCGCGAAAGTTTCCGAGGCGGCGATAGAGGTGCGAGATGAAGAGCCTCAACCCGCTACGCTTAGTCATCAGCCGCTCGCAGATTCTACAGAAATCAAGTTCCGCCGGAGCTTCATCGTAAAGGCGTGTTCTGGGCTGGCCGCTAGGGTACAGGCCGCCCTCGTAAGGAACCAGACCTATGTACGCGCCGCACAGGCTGTTCAAAGAGACACCTTTGACTTTGCCGTGCGTGCTGCTGTGATAAGTGAACGCCGTCTCCTTAACCGCGTGATATTCGTTGCCAGAGGGAAACACAGCGAATCCTTTAATTTTTTTCATCCCTCCCTCGCTTCCGGCGCTCGCACGCTTTCGGCATAATGCACAGCCTCTTCCCTGTACCGTCTGACCAGTTCGTTGAGCAGTGCTGAGCCGTCGTAATGTGGCCCTACGTTCTGTGTGAGCAGGATGTTTACCAATCGCTGGTAGATGAAGAGCGTCTGCCCCGCGTGAGAGCCGTCCCCGCACGCACTCACTCCTCCCCAGGCATTGCAGAGACGCCAGTAGACGGCGCGCATCAGCGCCGCTTCGCCTGTCAGGCAACCGCGCCTCGTCAGAAGGGCTTCACGGTCGCGCCACACCTGGTCGCAGACTCGTCTGAATTTGTCAGAGGCTACTGCTGCGTTCATCCCGAAACATCTAACTTCGGCTGAATGACTCAATCGTTACTCTTCTGAGGCTCGCTGCCGTTCGTGAAATTTACGAGGCCCTGCTTGACCTCTTCGAGCGCGATGCTGGTGTTCCTACGCCTCAAGGGGTCTGCGTTTATTCTTGGGGCCGAGCCACTCAGAAGCTGTTTGCTTCTTAATGCCGCGACGACTATCAGGCGGAACTTGGAATCTATTCCAGGCCACTCGTCCTCAATTGCCACCCTCAGGCCGCCACTATCAGTTCTGTAAGTTACACTCATCAGGTATCTCTACTTCCTAAGACTATTTCACATGATGCGCTGCATCTAGACGCGCCGCGCTCTCTCTGCGGCTTCCCCTTATGTTTGACCGAACGCAAGCGCCCATCCCGTCCCGGCGCAGTACAGGCAAGGGCTGGCCGCATTGCGATGACCAGAGCCGCCGCACTGCTGGCATTGTCCCGCAGGCTGTTTGACCGTGACGTGCCCCTTGCCGCCGCAAACCAAACACGAGGCCACGTAACCTAAAGAGACCGCACGCCTGCCCGTCCCAGCGCACCAGGCACACGTCTCCGGCGAGCTGTTCGACGCGGTCGCGCTCACCTTTCACCAACTCTCATGATAGACAGAAAGGAAAGCGCTCGCTCAAGCGGCGTATACTGAGAATGTTTGTTGCCTGGATTTCTAGATAATGCGTGCATCGAGATTCTCCTCAAGTGGTCGCGTGTTTTGAACACAACAGACGGCACAAGGAGATGGCCCGGAAGGCTTAAATCCCGATGTCGAGAGTGTATTGTCTAAAGAACTGCCGGGAAAGGACGAAAGAAGTATAACACACACTTCCCGCATACGCGGCCACGCATGAGCCGAGTCCGTGACCCGGCACACACGTTTACGCACGCTTTACGCGTACGAGGCAGCCATTCAAACTTCAGTAGCGCGCTTCTCTGGACGCGCGTGGTCTGAAAGAACGCCTACCGCTACTGCTACTGCGCCCCACTCGTCTGACGGGCGCGGGCGAGGGTTTAGGAGAGCCGGTCGGTGCTTCTAGACTGCTGCCTGAGGCAGACGATTGCACGCGCTCTATGCACTGCCCCGTGAGCCGCTCAATGCCGCGCATGGAGAGTTCGTCGGCGGGGGTAACGAGCGTGATGGCGCGCCCCTGTTTGCCAGCCCTGCCCGTGCGTCCTATGCGATGCACGTAATCTTCGGGCGCTGACGGCACGTCGTAATTGATAACGTGAGAGACGGAATCAACGTCTATGCCGCGAGCGGCTATGTCTGTGGCGACGAGCACGCGTGTGCTGCCCGCGCGAAAATCTCTGAGCGCGGCCTCGCGTTGCGGCTGCGTGCGGTCTGCGTGTATGCGGTTAACCTTGTGCTCGCGCGCACGCAGTATGTGCGAGAGGCGTTCGGCCCCGCGACGTGTGCGCGTAAAAACGAGCACTCGCTCGAACTCATCGCGCTCGTCTTCCAGAAGGTTCAGAAGGAGCGCGGTCTTGGAGCTTAACGCCACGGTGTAAGCTTTCTGCTCCACGGTCGTAGCGGCGCGGCCTCGCGGGCTGACTTCCACCAGCTTAGGCTGGCGCATGGTCTTGCGCGCAATCTCCTCTATGGCAGGCGACATCGTCGCGGAGAAAAGAAGCGTCTGTCTAGCGCTGGGGAGATGCTCAAGCACTCTACGAATCGAAGGCCAGAAGCCCATGTCCAGCATGCGGTCGGCTTCATCAAGCACGAGCACCTCTACATGCGAAAGGTCTACAGACCTGCGCTCTATATGATCCAGGAGGCGGCCAGGCGTGGCTATGACAACGGCAGCCCCTCTGCGTAAAGCATCGCGCTGTCGCTCCATACTCGCGCCGCCCATGATGACAACGCATCGCGGACTCTTTTTCGGAGCCAGTTCGTGATAGCTCGCTTCAATCTGCAAAGCCAGTTCGCGCGTCGGCGCTAGAATAAGCACTCTCACGCCCGGAAGCGTGCGCTCGGTGATTCTTTGAATAATGGGGAGCAGGAAAGAAGCAGTCTTTCCCGTTCCGGTTTCGGCGCAGCCTATGAGGTCTGAGCCAGTAAGGACGACGGGTATCGCCTTACTTTGAATTGGTGTTGGCTCGGCGTATCCGAGCGACTCGCAAGAGCGCACGAGCGCCGCTTTGAGTCCTAGTTCAGTAAATTTCATTTATCCATCTTCGGGCGCGCGGATTCTAAATTCCGTGCGCGCTCTCTTTTCAATTTAAGCAAAGCGAGAAGCGCCCCGGCTTGAGGTTTCTCTCCCTGACCAGGGGCGCTTCTCTGTAAAGTGTCGCTGGTTTCTAACAGTGCTTACCAGCGAGATGTGCGGTCGTTGCGTCCGCCGAATCCACCGCGACCACCGCCGCTTCTAGGCCCTCGCTCTTCGCGCGGGCGCGCTTCATTGACGTTCAGGTTGCGGCCATTGAGTTCCTTGCCGTTGAACTGCTCTATAGCGCTCTGGCCTTCCTCTTTTGAGGCCATTTCGACAAAGCCAAAGCCGCGTGAACGGCCCGTCTCGCGGTCTTCTATGACGTTGACTGACTCGACCGTTCCGGCCTGTGCAAACAACTGCTGTAAATCATCGTGCGTCGTCTGGAACGAAAGATTCCCGACGTAAAGTTTCATGGACATAGTTAGTTCTTTCTCTTCCTCAAACTTTTGAGGAGCGTTAAGAGAAGCTTCGAAACTGAAGGTGGCTTTCGGTGAACGGTAAAGGCAGCGAAGGCTCTTGGTTCGGATGCTCAAAAAGAGAGCGGCTTCTTGGGTTGAAATTCGGCCTGCTCTCGGACTATCCAGAACGCCGCCGCCAAAACTTCAGGCGCGGGGCGCATCACCGTCGATGCGCGAGAGAAGGATAAACTGTTGGTTAAGATGCCTCCATAGACATTATAGTTGTAAGCGTCTCAGACATTTAACTTAATCAAAGGCGCGCACTTTCTTCTCGCGCGGCCATGAGCCTGACTTTCTTTAGCTCCGGCCCCTTGATGTCGAAAAATGTTGCCATCTCTGTTATCTGTCTGGAACTCACGAAGTCTTTCGAGTCGGCGCAGAATCTCTCCATGCCCGGTTCAAAATCGCCGCACCTCATGCCCTTGGCTATGTTGAGACCTAGACCGCAAGAGCCGTCCGGCCTGTATTGTGTGCAGAAGTCGCAAACTATCATCACGCGCTTTCTTCAGTGGCCTACGGGGACACGCTGAAAGCGCGTCTTCCCTTCGGCATCAGTCCAGGAAATATTGAGCACGTAGGGCCGCTCCTTGCCCGTCATCTCTTTAAGCCGTTCCAGTTGGTCATGCGCGGCATCCACCGGCCTGCCGTCAATCCAGGTCTTATGCGAGACCACGGCCCTCTCTTTCGCTCGTATGGATTTTAGAGGCTCGAATTTGACGTGCGCCCTCGAAGGCCCGCCTCCGGGAGTTTCTTCATCCTTCAGGAAGACGGTCAGAATCTCCACATTCCAGAGCGTGTAGTCGGACTCGTTCGCCAACTCTAAAAGAACCTGCTCTACGGCATCTATAAATCTGATGCTGAAGGGTTCGACCGCTTTCCCGCTCACGCTCACCATTTACTCATCAACTGATTATCAAAACATCCTGAGAAGATAATAGAGGGCGGTCATGGAGAAGGCTGTAACGACGACCAGACTTGGGGAACATATTCAACGGCGTTCGAGCTATGGACTTTCAGGTGATCCGGGTAATTCCAGAAGAGCTGAGAAGGGAGCGAGCCAGGCTCTATTCTTAATGACTGTATACTGTAAAGCATTTATATGTCAAATAACTGCGGTTAAGCGTTCTGCCTACGGGATTCAACCGAGCAGACGATTGAACTCCGTCTTCACCGCCTGATAACACTCGCACGCCACGGCTTCCAGCTTCTCTGCGTCCAGAATCTGTATGCGCCCGCGCGCATAATCTATCAGCCCGTCTTCCTTCAGCTTGTTGGCCGCAGTGGTGACGCCAGCCCTTCGCACCCCCAGCAACACTGCCAGAAACTCCTGCGTGAGTTGCAACTCGTCAGACTCCGCGCGGTCTCTGCACGTCAACAGCCACTTCGCCAATCTCCCTTCAACGTAGTGAAGGCGGTTGCACCCGGCTGTGATGGCCGTCTGGACAAAGAGCGCCTGCCCGTAACAGAGGAAGTTCTTGTACATATCTTCGCTCTGCCTCAAAGCATCTTTGAAGCGCCCCGCTCTTATCCTCGCGCCGGAGCCTGGAATCTGTGTCACGGCCATGAGCGGCACAGAATCCGTGCCCATCACTATGGGCAGCCCTACCATGCCTTCACGCCCTACAGTCCCGACCTCCACCTGCGAACCCTTCGCCATGACGGCCACCAGAGAGACGGTGCCGCGATAAGGGAAGTAGGCGTACTGGATATGTTCTTCCGAGTGGAAGAGGACTTCGCCCTGCTTCATTTCCACGTACTCAAGATGCGGGGCTATGCGCTCGTAATCTTCTTTCGGGAGGACGGATAATATGCGGTTGGATAATCGTCGGCTCACTTCGCTCATCAGGTTTCTCCTTCTTGAAATTACCCTTACTTCAGGCTGAACCCGACAGACGGCAGAAGGAGAAGATTTGGGGCTTGTCCAGATGTCGAATGATAAGAGGTCTACAAAACCGATTTGTTCTGTAGCTTACCGTCCCAATGTACACTTAATGGTCTTAAATGTACATCGGATGGGGGATGACCGTACAAAGAAAACACTATGTTCCGAAGGGCGCGAAAATAACTCTGGAGGTAACTTAAAGGCTTTGAACAGCCGAACCTCCACTGTGTCAGGATGCACGCTTTCCTTTCGGCTCCAGACTTTAATATCTGTGTGTGATAGTCCTATAATTAAGCAAAGCCATGCTTTGTATAGAGATTATTTCCAGCTACGCGCTGCTGACAGCCATCTTCATGTTCGGGCTGAGGGAGAGGCGCAGTTTCAGGCATGCCAGCCACACGGCGGGCGTCATAGTAGTCATGACGCTCTTTTTCGGCTCGATACTTCTAATCTTCAGCAGGCCGGTTCTCTTATTGCTGAATAATTACGGCCTTGAAAGTTTGCCCTGGTGAGCAATAGTTTCCGTATCCTCGTGTTTCCTCCCTGTCATTTATAGGTCTTTAACTGACTCTTTCTCTTCCCGGCCTTCTCTTCTTCCGTGAGCTTGAAGTTATAGTCGTAGATGGCATTCTCCCAATCACCGTACATGGGATTCGGGAGCACTATGAACCGTGTGCCGAACTGACTCTTGTTCCGCTCCACGGCCTCAATCCTGCCGTTGACAGTCTTGCTGTCCTCGAAGACCTCTGCGAAGTCGTTGAGGTTATCGCCCATCAGAAGCACTATGCGGTAGCGTGCGCTCACCGTCCGTCGGCGCGGCTCCTTACTTGAGCTATTAGGGTCTGTTCTGACCAGCAGCGTCTCGTCGCTCACGCCAGGAAAGCCCAGCCTCTTCAAATTTGCTGCCGTAGCCTCCTTCTCCGCCAATCTTCTATTGGTGATATAGAAGACGCGCACGCCCCTCGATGCTGCGTAGCGAAGGAACTCGACAGCGCCGGGAATAGCCACAGCCTCCGCCCGGTTGACCCATTCCGTCCAACTCTGTGCGCTGTAGACTTGACCGTTCTTGACGAGCGTCGCCTGATAGCGGCTGTTGTCTAATACCGTTTCATCGGCGTCAACCACCACGGCTCTTCTCAAACCTCTGCGTCGATTCTGTCTCAGGTCGCGCTCCAGCATCATCCTGGCGAGCGTGAACGCCTGGTAACAGAGCGCCTTCACTTCGCCCGAAGATTGTGTCCACAGAACCGCCCCTTCCAGATATTCACTGGCAGACTTTGGCTGCGGCGCGGGCGCAGGCGTCTGGGCGACAGCAGTCAGGGAACAAGTCAGGATTAGTAACAACCCTAGCCATTTTGTTCGCGCCTCTCTATGACCGTTAAGCTTCATCTTGCATCCTCTCCATAAGTTATTGATTGCATCTTAATAGTCATCCGGCAATTCGTCACTATGTATATAATTACCATCGCCCGAATCGGAAGAGATAGAAAAAAGAGTGGAAGAGTAGTAGGGCACCGACCCCGGGCGCTCCAAGGAGTAAATGTAGCATGCTGCGCGGCGCTGCGGCTCAGTCCTTTGTTCTGCCAGCCCCTTATTCGTACCTGAGAGCAATTAACGGGTCTACTTTGGTCGCGCGTCGCGCAGGGAAATAGCAAGCAGCAAGTGCCATCAACGCCAGAAGCGCCGCCGCGATAGCGAAGGTCGCGGGGTCGTGCGGCGGGACGCCATAGAGCATGCTTACTATCAGGCGCGTTAACACAAACGCTCCCACCAGTCCTATGACAACGCCCAAGGATGCCAGCACGAGGCCCTCAAGCATAATCATACGGAAGATGTTCCCTGGAAGCGCGCCCAGAGCCATACGAACACCTATCTCCTGCGTGCGCTGGGTCACTGAATAGGCCGTGACACCGTAGATGCCAATGACTGCCAGCAGAAGGGCCGTGCCCGCGAACGCGGCCAAAAGCATTAGATTGAATCTGCGGTCTGCGATTGAGGCGGACACTATCTCATTCACCGTGCGAAAGCGCGGCGGGAGATTCGCGTCCATCTGGCGCAGCACATCGCGGGCCGCAGGGATGACGGCTGTTTCGTCTGCGGTGCCGTGAAGCACAACGCTGAAGGCGCTGAAGGGACGCTGCTTATAGTAGCCGTAAAAGGTCGGCCTGGGTTCGGCATCAAGGCCATACTCTCGAACGTCGCCGACGATGCCGACGATGGTAAACAGCTTCAGATTTCCATCCATATTGCCGAACTGTATGAGCTTGCCCAGAGGGTCTTCGCCCTGCCAGCGCTTCTGCGCCAGCGACTCGCTGATGACGGCCACGTTCTGCGTCTCAGGCCCGTCTGTTGAATTAAAGAGACGACCCCGCACGAGCGGAATTCCCATAGCCTTAAAGTAGCCCTCGTCGGCTATACGGTAATCGGCATAGCCTGTCCTCTGCGGGTCGCGCGAGAGGCGCTCGAAGTCCGAGAGGGCTGTTATGTTCTCGCCTTGCTGCATGATTAAGAATCTGCCGTTGTTTTGAGTGCCGGAGAGCGGGAACGAATTTATGCCGCCCACCTCCTGCACGCCGGGAATGGCACGCAGCCGCTCGTTCAGTTGCTCTTGGAAATTCACGAGCCGCACGCGCGCGGCTTCAGAGTCAGGAAACGTGTGCGACAGATGCATCACCACACTCTTTTCCGTGCGAAAGCCAGGGTCTACGGAAAGCAGACTGATGAGGCTGCGTCCCATCAGCCCCGCGCCCGTCAGTAGCACCAAGGTCAGTGCGAACTGCACGACGACCAGCAGGTTGCGTGTGCCGCGACCAGTTCCACCGCCAAGCTGAAAGCGGCTGGTCGCCTTAAGCGTCTCGTTGAGATTCTGGCCGGTGGAGCGCCAGGCCGTGATGAATCCCAGGAGGGAGGCGGTCAAAAGAGAGATCAGCGCCGCGAATATCAGCACACGGTAATCAATACCGACATCGCCTACGCGCGGCAGATTGCCAGGCTCCAGCGACAGCAGTACGTCTAACCCCCACCACGCTAACAGCAC
Source organism: Pyrinomonadaceae bacterium (assembly GCA_014534425.1). Classification (GTDB taxonomy): domain Bacteria; phylum Acidobacteriota; class Blastocatellia; order Pyrinomonadales; family Pyrinomonadaceae; genus JACVRN01. Next base: position 5,368 of record JACVRN010000112.1, on the reverse strand, counting down.
GCCGAGGCCCGCGCCTAAAAGCACCAGCAGCAGGGATTCCGTCAAAAACTGTCGTATCATGCGCCAGCGAGTCGCGCCGAGCGCCAGTCGTATGGAAACCTCTCTCTGCCGCGCAGCCGCCTGGGCCAGTAGCAGGTTCACCACATTGGCACAGGCTATCAGCAGCAGAAAGACTACGGCTCCCATCAAAATCATCAGAGCGGGCCGGACACGCGCCGTCAACTCTTCCTGCAAGGGAACGATAGCCGCGTCCTCCATCCAAGTCTTATCCCCGTGCTCTTTCTTCAGCAGCCTGGCAATGGTGGTTGCTTCCAGGCGGGCCTGTTCTAAAGAAGTCCCGTCCTTCAAGCGCCCTATCACCTGCCAGTTGTGCGCGCTTCTGGAAGGAAGCTTCGGGCTTAAACTGCGAGATGTCCAAACCTCCACTCCCGCAGGAAAGCTGAAGCCCTGCGGCATCACACCTATCACCTGATGAGTCTGACCGAAGAAGTTCAGAGACTTTGAAGACAACTCGCGGTCGCCTCCCAGATACCTCTGCCAGAAGTTGTAGCTGACGACCATAACGGGCGCAGACCCCGCGCGGTCATCCTCCGGCTGGATGGCGCGCCCTATGATTGGGTTAACCCCAAGCGTGTTGAAGAAGCCAGAGGTGACGACAGCGCCCTGCGTTCTTACAGGCTCGCTTCCTCCCGAAAGAGAGACTGCGCGCGTTGCGTACTGGGCCATAGACTCGAAGCTGCTCGTTCCCGCAGAGAGGTCGTCAAAGTTGGCATCGGAAAACTGCATCTTCTGCCCCTTAGCATCTACCTGCGAGACTTTCACAATCTGTTCCGGCCTGGGGAAAGGCAGAGGGCGCAGAAGCAGGCCGTTTATCACACTGAAGATGGCCGTGTTGGCACCAATCCCCAGGGCCAACGTCAGCACCGCTATGATGGAAGTGACGGGCTGCTTGAGCAGCACACGAAATCCGTAAAGCAGGTCTTGCCATAGGTCAGCAATCATATTCATTCTCCTTGCGCCTAATACCACAGGCTCTCTTATGACCTGTCTCTCTGTCTGCCTTAATTCCTTTTCGAGTTGGCCCTCGCCGCTCAACTCGGCCAACGCGGCTCGATGTGCCTCATCTTCAGTCCCGCCCGCAAGCAAGACCTCCTGATAGAGGTCTTCCAGATGTTGTGACAACTCTTCGACTATTTCAGCCTCGCGCGCGGGCGCGAGCCTTAAATGCGCTAAACGGCTTGCGATTTCCTCGTTCCAATCAGGCATGTTCCAGTCCCGTTACGCGTTCAATGGCCGCGACGAATTCGCGCCAGGTGTGACGCTGCGCCGCAAGCACTTTCCTGCCCTCAGGGGTCAGCCGGTAATAGCGACGCCTGCGCTGTCCGGCCTTCTCCACCCAGCGCCCGTCGACCCAGCCCCTTCTTTCAAGACGATAGAGAAGCGGGTAGAGCGAAGCGACGTTGAAGCGCAAGACCCCATCGGAGCGCTCCTCAATCAGCTTGCTGATTTCGTATCCGTGGCGCGGCCTGTATTCGACCAGCGAGAGTATCAACAGTTCCGCACTGCCTTTCTTTAACTCCCGGTCTAAAATTGACTCTATATATGTCATAGGCATATATTACTCAAGCACCTATCAGCATGGCAACCAGAATCTTTAAAGTTTTTGTCACAAAAGGAAGGCTCGCGGTGTTCTCTTACTGAAACCGTAAGCCCTCCCAGGGCGGACGCCTTCCATCATGTTCTCGAAGTCTGGAGGCCAACTGATGAGCAGTCTGTGGAAAGATTTAAGCTATGCGGCGCGAATGATGCTCAGGCAGCCGGGCTTTACTATAGTCGCCATTCTGACGCTCGCGCTCGGCATAGGGGCCAACACAGCCATCTTCTCCGTGGTCAACGCGGTGCTCCTGCGCTCACTTCCCTTTCCGCAGCCGGAACAACTGGTCATGCTCTGGGAGGTAAAGACGGCGCGTGGCCCAGGCTCATGGTTTAAGGGCACAGTCTCTTACTCGAATTTCAAAGACTGGCGGGAGCAGAACGACTCATTCACAGACATGGCCGCGTACCAGATGGCAGGCTACAGCCTTCAGGGGAAGGACGTGCCGGAGCGCGTGACGGGGGCGACCGTGACCGCCAACTTCTTTGACGTTGTCGGCGTCAGCCCCATCGCGGGTAGAGGCTTTCAGGCAGAAGATGAGCAGCCCGCAAGTAAACGTGTAGTCGTCTTGAGCGATGCTTTGTGGAGACGAAACTTCGGAGCCGACGCAGGGATTATAGACAGGGAGATAACCTTAAGCGGTCGGCAGTACACGGTCATAGGCGTGATGCCGCAAGGGTTCCAGTACCCGTCGCGCTCGACACAGTTCTGGACGCCGCTCGATTTGACCGAAGAGCAGATAAGCAACCGTGACGAACACTGGTTGATGACGCTCGCCAGGCTCAAGCCCGGCGTGACGATTGAAGAGGCACAGGCCGGCATGACCACGATTGCCCGCCGCATAGAGCAGCAGTACCCGGAGATACAGACCGGGCGCGGCGTTCAACTGGTTCCGCTTCATGAAGAACTGGTCAGTTTCGCGCGGCCCGCATTGCTCATGCTCTTAGGTGCGGTCGGGTTTGTGCTTCTGATTGCCTGCACTAATGTGGCTAACCTTCTGCTGGCTCGTTCGGCTTCGCGGCGCAGAGAGATTGCTATACGCATGGCACTGGGCGCTGGACGCTGGCATCTCATTCGACAGTTCTTAACCGAGAGCGTGCTGCTCTTTATCATGGGCGGCACTCTAGGGTTGCTCATAGCCAAGTGGGGGATAGATACGTTGTCCAGTTGGGCGTCTATCTTCACGCCGCGCTTCGGCGAAGCAAATCTTGACGGGCGTGTCATGAGCTTCACCCTGCTGATTTCGTTTTTGACGGGGGTGATATTCGGTCTTGCTCCAGCCGTCCAAAGCTCTAAGACAGACGTTCAGACGGCGCTTAAAGAGGGCGGCTCTACGGGAGGCACGCCGCGCAACTGGATTCGCAGCACGCTCGTTGTGCTGGAGGTTGCAGCAGCACTGGTGCTGCTCGTAGGCGCGGGCCTGCTCATTAAAAGTTTTACGCGCCTGCTCAGTACAGACACGGGGATGCAGACCGAGAACGTCATCACTGCGGGACTGACGCTGCCACAGGCTCTCTACAGCACGAACGACGCGCGGACCGCCTTTTATCAGAAGGTACTGGATAACCTCTCAACACGTCCGGCGGTGAAAGCGGCTGGCGTAATAAATATTCTGCCGATACAAAATACCGGGCACAACGGAAAAATCTGGGTCGAGGGAGAGGCCGCGCCTCCGCCCGGCAGCGAGCCTATCGCAGAGTACCGCGCAGCAAGCCCCGATTACTTCAGCACGCTCTGCATCCCTTTAGTCGAGGGGCGCTACTTTAACGCACAGGACAGGCAAGGTGCGGTTCCCGTAGCCATCGTTAATAAGACCTTCGCCAGGCGGTACCTGAGGGGCCGCGCTCCCTTGGGCCAACGTGTTCGCAAAGAGGAGACGGGCTGGCTCTCAATCGTGGGCGTTGTAGGTGATGTCAAACAATCCGGCTTAACACAGGCCGTCATGCCTGAAGTTTATACGTCTTACGCTCAGACGGAGTCAGGGACGCTGACACAAGGGATGACGCTCGTAGTACGCGCCGAGGGCGAGCGCACGGAGTTGGTCTCAAGCATAAGGCGCGCGGTCGCGGAGGCTGACCCGGCACAACCCGTTCATAACGTGCAGACCATGCAGGAGGTAATTAACAACTCCGTCTCGGATAGACGCATGACCATGCAACTGCTCGCAATCTTCGCGGGTCTGGCCCTGTTCCTGGCAATGATAGGCATCTACAGCGTGATGGCATACGTCGTCACACAGAATACACGCGAAATCGGACTGCGTATGGCATTGGGAGCGCAGGCGCGTGACGTGCTCAAGCTGGTCGTCGGCCAGGGGATGGTACTGACGGTTCTGGGAATCGCGCTCGGACTTGTCGCAAGCCTTGCGTTAACCCGACTGATTAAAAGCCTGCTCTTTGGAGTCGAGGCCACAGACCTACTGACGTTCATCTGCGTCTCGCTCTTTCTAATCCTGGTGGCGGGCCTGGCCTGTTATATCCCTGCGCGCCGTGCGACACGCATAGACCCTATGGTGGCGCTTCGCTATGAATAGGACGGTCACGGGCGGATGAGAGTTCTACCTCGTTTCTATCTTCCAAGACGCTGGCGGCTGGCGCGTAGCTGGAGACAGTTGCGCCCCCTTCTGACAGTAGCGCGCATTACGCTCGCACTTGAACTGGCCCTCTTTGCGTCGGCCCTCCTACTCGTCATTAACGCCGGACGCGCCGTCCTCGTAGACAGGTTTAGACACTACACCGGCTGGCTTCTGTTGATCATCTCCTTCATGTTCTTCGGACTGCTACATATGCTCTTCGCGCGGCGTCTGGTTCGAGTCGTCGAGAGACGCTTTTCGCCAGCCGAATACGACGAGCGTCGGATTCTCTTCGATTTAGGGCAGGAGGCGCGTTCTGCCACAAGCCTTGATAGCCTCTATGGCTCAATCGTCAACAGAATCAGGGACGCGCTAGGGGCAGAGAATGTCTCTATCTTTGTGCGTGATGACGAGAGCGGGGATTATGTTTGTCGCATCACGGCTTCGCAGGATGAAAGGGCTTCTGGAAATCGTAGTGAAGAGAGACCGTATCTGAGGATTGCGCGCAATGCTTTCATTATCACGCGGCTTAGACATCTGGTGACTCCGCTCACCATAGAGCCTGAAGAGTTCGAGACGTGGCAGCGCGCTTTTGAAAACGCCTCGCCTACCCTGCGCGCGGAAAGAGAGCGCGAAAGCGATGTCCTCAAGCGCATCAAGTCCACACTCCTGCTTCAGATAACAATCAAAGACCAGCTTGTAGGCATTCTGTCCTTGGGGCCGCGCCGCGCCCGCCACAAATACTCATCAAAAGATAAAGAACTGTTGATGAGCATTGCTGGCGAGTTGGCTTTTGTTATAGAGAACGCACGGTTGATTGAGCGTATAGTCTCCGAAGAACAGTTGCAGCGAGAATTGCAGCTTGCCGCAGAGGTGCAACAGGGCCTGCTGCCTGGAGAGCCGCCCGCCTCGGAGCAGCTTGAGCTGTCGGGCTTTTGTAGACCCGCACGCGGCGTGGGCGGAGACTACTACGACTTTCTCCCGCTGGAGAGTCAACAACTGGGCGTAGCTATTGCCGACGTTGCGGGCAAAGGAATTTCAGCGGCGCTCGTGATGGCGAGCGTGCAGGCCGCTTTGCGCAGCCAGACCATGATGCAGAAGGTGTCCGAGGGTTGTTCGCCAATCGCTTTGACAGATTTGGT
>JACVRN010000220.1 GCA_014534425.1 Pyrinomonadaceae bacterium | reverse complement strand
GGATCGCATTCGCACCGAGGCGCGACTTGTTCTCCGTGCCGTCGAGGTCGATGAGCGTGCGATCGATGAAGCTCTGCTCGGTGGCGTCGACGCCGATGATCGCTTCCGAGATCTCGGTGTTCACGTGCTCGATCGCCTTGAGCACGCCTTTGCCGCCGTAGCGGCGCTTGTCGCCGTCGCGCAGCTCGACCGCCTCGTGCTCGCCCGTGGACGCGCCCGAAGGCACGGCGGCGCGGCCCACCTCGCCGCTCACCAACGCAACTTCCGCCTCGACCGTCGGGTTGCCGCGCGAGTCCAGTATCTCGCGCGCGTGGACTGATTCAATCAGGCTCATAAGGGTTTACCTGCGCGTGCTCCTCTTCAGTCTGCATGATCTTTCGGTTGCGGCCGTCCATCTATCTCACAATTCGCTCCGCGCCGTCAAAGCCGGCGAGCCGCCCAGAGGTTCGCGGTCTCATAAAAGCAGCTACGCCCGAACGGGCGTCTTTACTGGCGGCTGGTAGTGCGTCTACGATGCGTCAGGCGCTTCCTCTTTGTCTCACTGAATGCTTGAGGGTATATTCTTGACATGGATGGAGAGTTTGAGTGGAACACAGAGAAAGCGGAAGCCAATCTTCAGAAACATGGCGTCTCGTTTGAAGAAGCGGCAACTGTGTTCTTTGATCCGCTTTCTCTAACCATCCCCGACCCTCTGCCTTCTGATGAGGAGCATCGTTTTGTGACTATCGGATTGTCCAACCAGCAGCGTCAATTAGTGATTGTGCATTCGGAGGGTGATGGTAGAAGAGAATCATCAGTGCGCGTTTAGCAGCGCCGAGTGAAAGGAAGAAGTATGAATCAGGAATCGAATAATGAGCGCGAGCCAGAGATGCTGGAAGAGTATGATTTTAGCAACGGAGTCGTGGCAAGTACGCGGCCCGTTTTGCGCGTGGCAGCTATGTCGTGGTGCTCGACCCGGACGTGGCGCAGGTGTTTTCGGATTCGGGGTCTGTCAACCGAGCGTTACGTGCCCTGGTTGGCATCATTCAAGATCAATCGGAGAAGGCTCATCCGTAAGTGCTTTGCCCCTAATCGCACGCCTAACAACTTATTGAAACCGACCGCCTTTAGCTTGCCTCTCATGTTCATTTATTGGCTTCGGGCAGGTTGAATGTTCTGGTCTGGCGACGGGTTAATTCGGGCGTTAGGTGCTACGTCCCCAGCTTTTACTATTCTTATGAGAGGTGTAGATGCATGGCTACTTTTGACGGTAACGCGCTAAAAAAAATAATGGACGACCAGCGTTTAACTCTTGCAGTGGCAGAGAGTCTTACCACCGGCAATATACAAGCTATGATCGGAGCTACTTCCGGGGCTTCTACTTTCTATCGGGGAGGTCTCACCGCATATAACATAGACCAGAAGGTTGAGCACTTGAACGTAGAGCGGGATCATGCGGCGGCGGTCAATTGCGTCTCGCAGCGCGTCGCTATAGAAATGGCGAAAGGTGTCAGTTTGAGTTTCAACTGCGACATAGGCATAGGTACTACTGGCTATGCAGAAAGTTCTACTGAGCAGAACGTGTCGGCCCCTCATGCATACTTCGCAATTTGGAGGCGGAACGGAGAGACTTCGCAAGGCGCAGTAGTGGCTCAGGATTTCGTGGAAGGGAAAGATCTTAGCCGGGTAGAAATGCAGCATCATGTCGCAGAGGTGGCGTTGAATGCCTTACTTCAGTACTTAGAAGAGTTCTACAAGATTCGGTGAACCGCTAATTTACTTCCATCTGAAGTAAAGAACATTGTGTTTGGAATGAGTGCACCTGACAACTCATCCGACCCGACCCCGCGATAGCATCTCTTTCATCGTCGTATGATATCTTCGCGCTGGATGCTGCTCGCGCGGGGCGGGTTAATACGGGCGTTAGACGGCAGCTACCGATATGAATGGATTAGAGCGAAAGTCTGAGTGGGGCCGTGGGGATGCTTACGAGCCTTACGTGGGGCGGTGGAGCCGTTTGGTTGCGCGCGAATTTTTGTCCTGGCTTGAAGCGCCGAGAAATGTGTGTTGGCTTGACGTTGGCTGTGGCACGGGCGCGCTGAGCCGGACGATCTTAGACGTGGCCGCGCCCTCGCTGGTGCAGGGCATTGACCCGTCGGCAGATTATGTCAGTTATGCGCGCGAGCATATAACCGACGCGCGCGCGCGGGTCGATGTCGGTGACGCACGAACATTGCCGTACCAGACAGCATCCTTCGATGTAGTTGTCTCAGGGTTAGCCATTAACTTTGTGCCTGAACCGGCGCGCGCTTTGTCCGAGATGGTGCGCGTGACGCGGGGCGGCGGTACGGTCGCTCTCTACGTCTGGGATTACGCGGGCGAGATGCAACTGATGCGCTACTTCTGGGCGGCGGCGGCGACACTTGATCCGGCCGCAAGGGAGTTGGACGAAGGCAGACGGTTTCCAATCTGTAACCCGATCTCGCTGCGGCAACTCGGCCAGGATGCAGGATTGAGGCACGTCGAAGTGCGCGCCGTTGACGTGCCGACGATCTTTCACAGCTTCGACGATTACTGGGCCCCATTTCTCGGCGGGCAAGGGCCCGCGCCGAGTTATGCGCTGTCGTTGAGTGAAGAGCAGAGAATAGAGTTGCGTGAGTTAATTCGCGCGCGCCTGCCGATCAAAAGTGATGGCAGGATTGATCTGATTGCGCGCGCCTGGGCTGTGCGCGGCGAGCGATAAAATTTCCACCCATCTTTCCGCCCCGCCGTTGTCTGGCAACTCATTCAACCCGACATCTCGATAGCGCGCCTTTCATAGCTATCTGGTTTCCTTATCTTGAATGCTCTGCGTAATTCGGGCGTTAGGCGCAACCCGTGAAGCGTGGGGCGGCAGAATTTCATTGCCTTATCGTTATACTTGGTGCTAAGTATTGATCAGAGAGCCTTGCTGCCGCAGGCGACTCACCGCCCCGATCCCAATCCAATAATCTTCCCTGCCGAAAGAGGACAAAGATAAGATGACAAGCGCCAGATGTATGCAATGCGGCTTAATCAATTTTGCTGACGCGGCTCAATGTAAAAGATGCGGGACTGGATTAGCCCATCAAGCCATGCCCGCCACGGATTCAGCGGACGGCAGGACGATCCAACTGGTGGCCGAGGACGGACTGCCGGGCGGCGTGAAGGTCGCGCTCATATTTATCACTGCTTGCGTCGTCTGCGCGCTCACAATCTCCTGGATTAAGCCACTCCTGCCTGACGGGCAGTACCTGGTTATTTTCTTCCTGCCTTTTGCTTTCGTGGGCTATCTCGCCGGCCTGATTGTGACGAACATTAGCAATGCCGTCTATAAAGGCTTGCGTCCCGGCCACTCGCGTTGATTGATGTGCTTACAGCCTAGCCCGCGCCTAACAACCCACTGAGCCAGACGCCTCAATAGCCATTCTTTCGTCGTTGTGTAAATGGGCGTATGCTGTGCGCTGCTCGCTCGGCGCGGGTTAAGTCGGGCGTGCGGCGCACTTCGTTGCGAGCATCAAAATCTTCCGTCCAGTAGCTGATATGAACACTGAGG
>JACVRN010000189.1 GCA_014534425.1 Pyrinomonadaceae bacterium | reverse complement strand
GGAGGATGTCGCGCAGGAAATCGAAGATCGAAGGGTCAAGAGCGGGGTTGCGACGCTTGGCGCGGGCCGGCGGTCTCAACCGATTTTGGATTTTGGATTTTGGATTTTAGATTAACGAGACGGGATTGAAGATCATCACGCTTGCGTTACACTCCAATCCAAAATCGGCAATCCAAAATCCAAAATCGTCTTATTCCAGCCCCATCGCCACGCGCGGGTTCTCCGTGTTGATTTGCGCGTAGCGGCGCAGCAAATCCTTGGTCTCCTCAGAGATGACTTCGGGCAGCGTGACCTGCACTTCTACGAACTGGTCGCCTTTGAGTTGCGGGTTACGCAAAGATGGCACGCCGCGCTCTCTGAGTCGAAACTTTTGCCCGGATTGCGTCCCCGGAGGAATACGCAGTTGGGCTTTGCCTTCGACCGTGGGCACCTCTATCTTCGCGCCGAGCGCAGCTTCCGGCACAGTCAGGGGCACGGTCACGTAGATGTTGTCGCCCTTACGTGTAAAGTGCTTATGACGGCCAACGTTCGTGATGATGAAAAGGTCGCCCGGCGGCGCGCCCATGCGACCGCCTTCACCCTTGCCGGGAATACGCACGCGCGAGCCTGTGTCCACGCCCGCAGGGATACGCACCTTGACCGTCTCGGTCTTGGGCATCACGCCCTTGCCCTTGCACAGAGAGCAGGGCGGGCGACGACGGCCAGAGCCTCCGCAATCCGGGCACTCCTGCGAAAAGCGCAAGCGGCCTCCGGCGCGCTGCACCTGCCCCGTGCCGTTGCAGGTCGAGCAGACGACCGGCGCTCCGCCCGTATCGCCCGCCCCGTTACAGCGCGAGCACTGCTCCGAGCGGTTGACCGTGATGTTGGTAGTCATGCCGCGCACAGCCTCTTCAAAAGAGAGCGCGAGCGGCATCTCTATGTCCGCGCCCTTTTGGGGCTGCGGTCGCGGAGGCTCACGCTCAGCTTTGCCCCCGCCGCCGAAAAGGTCTGCGAAGATGTCTCGAAAGCTGGTTCCGCCGCCCCCGCCCGATGAAGAAGATGCGCTGCCCCAATCGAAGCCTTCAAAGTCGAAGCCGGGCGCAGTGCGGCCTCCGCCGCCAGGAGTCGCGCCGCGCGCCGCCGCGTCCGCCAGATTATCGGAGTACTGGCCGAAGCGGTCGTACACCTTGCGCTTCTTCGGGTCGGAGAGCACATCATGCGCCTCCGTTATCTTCTTGAAGCGCTCCTCTGCGGACTTATCGCCCGGATTCACGTCCGGGTGATACTTCCTAGCCATGCGGCGATAAGCCTTCTTGATCTCTTCCGGCTTGGCGTCACGCTTGACGCCGAGCAACTGGTAATAATCTTCTTTTGCCATTTAAAAGCAGTCAGCAGTCAGCAGTCAGTAATCAGCTAAACGAGCTTGCCTGTCGGCTGATAGCTGACTGCTGACTGCTGACCGCCTGTCTTTACTTGTTCTCGTCAACGTCAACGTACTCGGCGTCTATGACGTTGTCGTCGCCGCCGGACGATTGCTGGCCTCCCGTGGAGCTTGCGCCTGCGGCTGAAGCCTGCTCTTCCGCGCCGCCTGCTGCGCCCGCCCCTGTGCCCGACTGCTGATAGAGAGCTTCGGCCAGCTTATGCGAAGCCGTCTGAAGGTTGTTGAAAGCATCGTTCATGCGCTCGACGCCTCCCTCTTCCAGAGCCTTCTTCGCGTCGGCCAGAGCCGTCTCAAGCTGAGAAGTGACCGAAGAATCCAGCTTCTCCTTGTTCTCGTTGAAGGTCTTCTCAACTTGGTACTGAAGCCCGTCCAGGCGATTGCGCGCCTCTATCTCTTCGCGCTTGCGTGCGTCGTCAGCCGAGTGCGATTCCGCATCACGCATCATGCGGTCAATCTCTTCCTTGGAAAGACCCGAAGATGCGGTGATGGTTATTTTCTGCTCGCGTCCGGTGCCCATGTCCTTGGCAGAGACGTTGACTATGCCGTTGGCGTCAATGTCGAAGGTGACTTCGACCTGCGGCATGCCGCGCGGCGCTGGCGGAATTCCGACCAAATGGAATTTCCCAAGCGTGCGGTTGTCCGCAGCCATAGGCCGCTCGCCCTGAAGCACGTGGACTTCGACCGAAGTCTGATTGTCCGAAGCCGTCGAGAAGATTTCCGACTTGCGGGTCGGAATCGTGGTGTTGCGCTCAATGAGCTTGGTGAAAACGCCGCCCAGGGTTTCAATGCCCAGGCTGAGCGGTGTCACGTCGAGAAGGAGTATGTCCGTCTTCTCGCCGGAGAGAACGCCCGCCTGAACAGCCGCGCCGATTGCCACCACCTCGTCCGGGTTAACCGACTTGTTAGGCTCCTTGTCGAAGTAGTTCTTGACCATCTCTTGCACTTTAGGAATGCGCGTCGAACCGCCGACCAGAACCACTTCATCAATCCTGTTCGCAGAAATGCCAGCGTCCTTGATGGCCTGCTCCACGGGCGGCATCAGGCGCTTCAATATAGGCTCAATCAACTGCTCGAACCTGGCGCGCGTCAACTTCATCACAAGATGCTTCGGCCCACTCTGGTCAGCCGTGATGAAAGGCAGATTGATCTCGGTCTCCATAGTCGAAGACAACTCAATCTTGGCCTTCTCCGCAGCCTCTTTCAGGCGCTGCAAAGCCATCTTGTCGTTCGAGAGGTCAATGCCTTGGTCACGCTTGAACTCTTCTATAATCCACTTGATGAGCGCTTCGTCTATGTCGTCGCCGCCAAGGTGCGTGTCGCCGTTGGTGGATTTCACTTCGACCACGCCCTCGCCAACCTCCAGGATGGAGATGTCGAAGGTTCCGCCGCCGAAGTCGAAGACAGCTATGGTCTCGTCCTTCTTCTTATCCAGCCCGTAGGCCAGAGCGGCTGCCGTAGGCTCGTTGACTATACGCATTACTTCAAGGCCCGCGATGCGTCCGGCGTCTTTCGTGGCCTGTCGCTGCGAGTCGTTGAAGTAGGCAGGAACCGTGATGACGGCCTTCTCGACCTTCTGGCCTAAATAATCTTCTGCGGCCTGCTTCAGCTTTTGAAGAATCATCGCGGAAATCTCTGGCGGACTCCAATCCTTGCCGCCAGCGAAGACGCGCACGTCATTTCCCGCCGACTGAACTTTATAAGGAACCTGCTTCATCTCCTCAGTTACTTCGTTGAAACGACGGCCCATAAAACGCTTAATAGAATAGACCGTGTTCTCCGGGTTGGTGACGGCCTGGCGCTTGGCTACCTGCCCCACCAGACGGTTGCCGTCCTTCGTAAAGGCCACCACTGAGGGCGTCGTGCGCCCGCCTTCGGAGTTGGTAATCACGGTCGGCTCGCCGCCCTCCATCACGGCCACCACAGAGTTGGTCGTGCCTAAATCTATGCCTATGATCTTGCTCATTCTCTCTTATTCTCCCCAAAATAGTTGACAGCTTTTCCCACGCGACCGAGCGCGCGGATGGCCGTGGAGCACCCTTTTTGCGCCGCCAGATGCCCTGCATCATCTCGCGCACGGCCCCGAAGGGCGAGAGCGCCCCTGGCCGAGGCTGGAAGATGCGGAATCGGCGGGTTGAATGCTTCTCCAATATAATACTTGAGTCTATCTTTGTCAACTTTTATTTCGTCCTTCACGCGCAAATCTGCCAGGGAGTTAAGCCGTTGACCTACAAAGGTTAAGCTTTCCAGGCCCTATTCGCTCTGGCGTCGCTCTTCGTTGAGAAGCCGCGAGGCAAAGTAGACGTAGTGCGTGCCGGAGATAATGGCGAAGGCGAAGACGGTCGTGTAGACGGTGGGCAGGTAATAGCCGCTTCCAGAGGGGAAGATAAGGGCTATGAGGATGGCTATGATGGCTAGAATCTGGACGGTGGTATTGATTTTGCCGAGCATCGAGGGGCGAAAGCCTCTGAAGCCCGTGACGATATTGATGGCGGCAGCGCCCACTATGATGAAGACATCGCGGCTGATGACGGCGACAGTGACCCAGAAGGGCACCGGAAAATGGTTCGGAGGCGGCACGGGGCCTAAGGATTTGAGCGAGAGGACTACAAAGGAAGTCACCAGCAGGAGCTTGTCCGCTATGGGGTCGAGGATTCTGCCCAGTTGGGATTTTTGGTCAAAGCGGCGCGCAAAAAGCCCGTCGAGGCCGTCCGTCACGCCCGCAGTTAGAAAGACCAAGAGCGCCCAGGTGAACCTGTGATAGTACAGGAGCGAGACAAAGACGGGAATCAGCACCATGCGAAACACAGTGAGCAGGTTAGGCACCGTGATGATTCGTGAAGACATGGTTAAGTCCCAGATTCCAGATCCCAAATTCCAGGTCAAACGCTCAAGCTTTTAACTTGGGACTTTGGACTTGGGGCTTGGGACTAATTTACGCATCGCAGTTCTAAAAGGGAGACTTCCGGGGGGCAGCCGTAGCGTATGGGCAGCACGACCGTTCCCAGGCCGCGCGTGACGTAGATTTGCGTGTCGCCCTGACGGCCCAGGCCGCGCAGGAGGCGACGGCGCGGGCGACCAGAGGCCGAGCGCTCGCTGCGCCAGGTAACCTGCCCGCCGTGCGTGTGGCCGCTTAACACTAGGTCTACGCCTGCGCGTGCGGCGCGGCGAAGGATGACGGGGTTATGCGCCAGCAGCAGTTTCATCTCGTCGCGGCGCGAGCCTGCTAGGGCTAGCGGCAAATCCTCAAGCCCGACCATGGTGTCGTCCACGCCCGCGAGCCAGAAAGATGCGCCTCTTAATTCAAAGCGCATCCCCTCGTTGACCAGGACGCGTATGCCTTCGGCGCGGAAGAGGTCTGTGATTAGCGGGGCATCCGTCCAGTGGTCGTGATTGCCCAGGACTGCGTAGACGCCGCAGCGCGCACGAAGGCGGCCCATAAGCTCTGCACAGGGCGCGGCGTAGGCGCTCTCGTGCGATACGTAATCGCCGGTCAGGGCTATCAGGTCAGGCTCAAGGCTGTTGGCCGTCTCTATGGCGTGCTTTATCTGTTCTGTTCCGGTAAAAGGGCTGTGATGAATGTCGGAAAGCTGGACTATGCGAAGGCCGTCGAGAGCGCGCGGGAGGCGGCTCAAGCCTATTTCGCGGTGCTCTACCTTGAGCATGTAAGGCTCTGCAAAAGCCTGGCGTGCGGCCTGTGCAATCCCTGCGGCCAACGAGCGCAGAGGCGTGGCGGGCTGTGCAGCGACCCTTGTGCGGCGCGCATTTCGTGCGCGCTCTCTCCATCTGAGATTTTCTGCCATCTGTCTTTAGATTCCGGCGAGGCTCAAAAGGGAGTCTCGGTGCCTGTCCCCTGCCCGGGTTTTGCAGGCATCCCTCAAAAGCCCGCGCATTATAGACGGCCGGCGGGAAAAAGGCAAAGGGGCGAATCAAGTGTAAAAGGGTCTGGCGGACGAAAGGTGTGGATGAAGAACCCCGCCTTTAATTCCCTTTCGCCTCTCTCCTTGCACTCATTTG
>JACVRN010000069.1 GCA_014534425.1 Pyrinomonadaceae bacterium | reverse complement strand
GCCCGCAGCCGCACCTGGACGGTGGCTACACTGTCTTTGCGCGAGTGGTTGAGGGCATGGACGTGGTGGACAAAATCGTGCGCGGCGACCGCATTCGCAATATTACAGTGACGGAAACGGCCCGGCCCGCATCTAAAGTGGGCAAGCCGCCCGCGCCACCCGCAAAAGCTACCAAAGAGACGGGAGGCAAACCCAAGCGCAAGGGAGAGCGTTGAAAGAATTTTCGGGAAAATCTTTGCTCAAGCCTGCGACTCTAAAGAGCCTCGCAGCGCTCTGCCTTCTGCTCGTTGCAGTAGCTTACAGCCCGCGCTTCTATGTCGCCGCACAGGAAGCCGCGCCTTCCGCTTCGGCAAAGAAGTCAGTTGAAACACCTGCCGAGCGCACGCGCTATCAGATTACGCTAAACCTTGACGTAAGCGGGCGAGCATACACAGGCACCGAGAGTCTGCGCTGGGTGAACTCAAGCGACCGCTCTACCAACGTGCTCTACTTTCATCTCTATCCGAACCTGCGATCCGTCGCCCCACGCGCGGCACAGCCCGCAAGCCCTGCGGCTCCAAACGTGGATGCGGCTGCGGACGAGCCTCGGTTGGAGATAACAAGCGTGCGCGCAGCGCGAACCGGCGCGACGCTTCCTTTCGTGATTGAGGAGCAGGGAAAGACCCTGCGCGTGCTCTTGCGCGAATCCGTGGCAGCCGGAGCGGCTTCGGAAATCTACATTGAGTTCAAGGGCAGCGTGCCTGAGATTGATGCTGACGAAACGGGCTTGCTGGCCCATCTCATTCAGCAGGTGGGCGCTGTTCTACGCGGCGAGCGAGAGATGCGTCGCGCCCGCGACATAAATTTCATCTCGCGCGGAGTGCTTCTGCTCGGCGCAAGCTATCCCATCCTCGCCGCGCGCGACGGCGAAGACTGGCAGCGCAAAGTAGAGCAGAGCATAGGCGACCCCTTGTACGCAGACGTTGCGGATTACACGGTCGAGATACGGGGGATGGAAAATCTTCCGCTCTTTACTTCAGGCGAAGAATTGCGTGGGCGAGAAGGCGCGGAAGGCGCACGCGTCTTCACCGGCGAGAACCTTCGCAGCTTTGCCATCATCACTGGGCGCAGCCTTCGCGCGGAAGAACGAAATATAAGCGGCGTCACGGTTCGCTCCGTCTTCACGGAAGGGCACGAGGCTATAGGACGGCGCGTGCTTGGCATCGCTTCGGAATCCCTGCGCGCATTCACCTCGCGCTTCGGCTCGCTTCCTTTCAAGTCCGTCACGGTCACGGAAGCTCCGCTCGTTGCGGGCCTCGGCTCGGCAGAATTCTCGTCCTTCAGTGTTATCGCGTCGGCTTTCTACGTTGATTTCGATTCGCCTTCGATGCGAAACCTGCCGGAGATTGTGCGCGAGCAGCGAGCCTCTCTGGAAGACAGCCTGGAATTCACCGTCGCGCACGTCGTAGCGCATCAATGGTGGGGCATAGCCGTGGGCAACGACCCGGAACGCTCGCCCGTGCTTGATGAAGCTTTGGCGAACTGGTCTGCGCTCCTTTACTACAAAGAGGTGCACGGGCCGGAGCGTGCCGAAGCGGCGCTTGATGACCAGTTGCGCGGCGTCTACAAAATCTACCGCACCTTCGGCGGCGAAGACATGGAAGCTGACCGAGCGGCGCGCGAGTACAGGAACTCTTTTCAGTATTCGGCCATCGTCTCAAGCAAGGGCGCGCTGATGTTCGCGGCGCTCCGGCGATTGATGGGCGACGAAAAATTCTTCGCCGCTTTAAGAAGCTATTACAACGCCAACAAGCTTGAGGTGGCGGAACTGGACGACCTTCGTGGCAGCTTTATAGCCGAAGCTCCGCTTGAGCAAAGGCGCGCGGTGGCACGCACCTTCTCTCGCTGGCTTTCACAAAAGCGCGGCGACCAGGACATAGCGCCGCCCGACCCCAAGCTTGCGCTGGAACTCGGGCTGCCTCCGAATCCGACCAAGAATGAAGGCGGCGGCGGAAACGCCTTCGCACGTCTAGGCAAATTCTTCTGGCAGCAGATGACCAGGCTGCGTTAAGACGGAAAAGTTGTAAGCAAGGAGTAAGGGAAGATGTCTTCAAGAGCTATGGAGAGAGTGCGTACGACCGGAGCGCGCGGGCGTGAGCTTGAGCGCGCCAGGCCCGTTGAGGTCGAAGAGAGCCTGGATCAGTTGAGCCGTTGGATGGACGGGCTTTTTCGCATCCCCGGAGTCGGCTGGCGCTTCGGCCTTGATGCCATCATAGGCTTGATTCCAGGCGTGGGCGACACCTTAACCAGCCTCGCCTCTTTCTACATTCTGGCGGCAGGCGTGCGCTATCGCGTCCCTAAAATCACGCTCCTGCGTATGGGTTTCAACATAGGCATTGATTACGTCCTAGGTTCTGTTCCATTAGTCGGAGACCTCTTCGACGCGGCCTGGAAATCCAACCAGATGAACATGGAACTGCTGCGCCGCCGCGCCACCGTATCAAAGGAAGAGGCGCGAAAGGGACGCATAAGCGACTGGCTCTTCGTAGGGTTAATCATCACGGCGCTGATTGCGCTCCTCATAGGCTCAGCCGCAGTCGCCATTTACCTTTTGAGCTTGGTGATTAGACAGTTCACTTAAGCCGTAGCCGAGCAGTACATAAAAAGAGAGCGTGCGAGCATAAACTCTCGCACGCTCTCTTTTTTTATTGAGTGTGGTTTAATCTCTCCGCTTTACGCGGTCGCTTCCGATTGCGCCGCCTGCTTCTGCGCCGACGCCATGACGCGCTCAAGCGCAGAAGAGAGCATGTCCAGCCCTCGCTCTCCCGCAGCAAAACACCGAAGCTTCCCTTCAGCGTCGAAGAGATAGTACGCGGGCACGTAGCCCTGCTCGTTCTTGAACGCTTCGCGCAGGCGATGCATGTTGTCAATCGCGCAAGGCTCCGTGATGTTGTACTTGGCTATGGCCTCGCGCACGTCCTCAACGTTGGTGTCCGCTTCGTAACGGGGCATGTGAACGGCTATCACACGCAGTCCCTCTTCGCGCCGCGCGTCGCGCCACTCATTCACGCGCGGCATGTTGTCTTTACAGATGCCGCAACTGACCGCCCAGAAATGCACCAGCGTCGGACGCCCCTTGCTCTCGCTTTCAGCATGCGCCTGCGTAGCGTTAAACCACTCCGTCGCATTATCAAGCGGCGGCATCTCAGTCCCGATTCTCATCGGCATAGCATTAACCTCTATTAGCAGTCCGCCGTCAGCTATCAGCATTCAGCTATTGTTAATTTCCAAAGCTGAATGCTGATAGCTGATAGCTGTTGGCTCTTAAGCTTTGATTGTTTCCTGTCCAGGCTTCCATTCGGCCTGGCAGAGGCCGCCTGTCTGCAAAGCCTGTATGACGCGTATGGTCTCTTCCGCCGAACGGCCCACGTTGAGGTCATGCACGACCTTGTAGCGCAGTATGCCTTCTGGGTCTATGACGAAGAGGCCGCGAAGAGCTACGCCCTTGTCTTCTATGAGCACGCCGTAATCGCGCGCCACCTGCTTCGTCGCGTCGGCTGCGAGCGGGTACTTCAAGCCTTCGACGCCGCCCTTGTCGCGCGGCGTTTGCAGCCAGGCGCGGTGCGAGTAGACCGAGTCGGTCGAGACGCCAAGGATGTCTGCGCCTATGCCCTCGAAATCCTCGTAGCGATCCGAAAAGGTCGTCAACTCCGTCGGGCAGACGAAAGTGAAATCCAGGGGATAGAAAAGAAGCACTAACCACTTGCCCCTGTAATCCGAAAGCTTGACGTTCTCGTTCAGCTTCTCCAGATTCTTGGTCGAAGCCATCTCGAAATCCGGCGCGGGCTGTCCGACCATAGCCCTCTCCATTGCTGGTGCACTTGCTGACATTTAATTTCCTCCAGTACCTTTCAAAAATGAGTTTTATTCACGTTCCTCGCGGCAATCAGGACACAGGCCGCGCAGAGTCAGGTGAATCGATTCGGGCTTGAACTTTGATTTGCGGGCCGCCGCGCGCAAAAGTTCTGCGGTCGCGGTCAGATCGAAATCCTCAAGCCGCCCGCAACCCGTGCAGATGGCGTGGTCGTGCCTGTCGGTTACGCGGTCATAGCGGCTCGCGCCGTTGCCAAAGCTAATCTCGTGTATCAGTCCCGCGTCCTTCAGGTAACGAAGCGAGTTGTAGACGGTCGCAAAGCTGATAGAAGGGCGCAAGCGCCTGGCGACCTCGAAAATCTCGTTGGCCGTCAGGTGATTGTCGCTCTCCTGAATAACTTGCAGCACGACCTGACGCTGAGGCGTCAGCGCCCTTGTGCCTCCCTGAACTCCACTGCCTTTTGTCATGATTGTTTAAGCTGGATTTAGAATAATTCTAAATTGCGGGTTTGTCAAGCGGAGGTTAGAGGTCGGTAATTGTCTTAAAGTTTAGGGTGGCGTTCTACGAAATCGATGAGGGCGTTGACGTATGTGGGAAAGGGAGGGCACCAGACGCCGTGCGGCTCAAGGAGTTGGCGTGCGCGGGTCGTGTCGTAGGTCTGGTCTAGAAAGAAATACGGGACGCCTGCGTGTGGAAGGCCCGTGAGAGTTGGCGAGAAGGGGAGCATCAGGGACGGGCGCACGAGTTTTGGGGGAACCGTCAGGCGAGAGCTACGGCCAGAAAGCTGACGCGCTATCTCTTCAAAGAGGTCGTGCGTGGTGAGCGGCTCAGGGTCTGCCAGTTGAACGGTTGCTCCGGCTGCGCGCTCATCCCGTGCGAGCGCTGTCATGGCTTCTACTACAAAATCCACCGGCACCAGATTCAGTCGCACCTTGTAGTTCCCAATGTTGATGAGCGAGAGAAGGCGCGGGCGCATCCGCAGGTATTGAATCAGGTAATAGACGCCGTCGTACTTTGCAGTCTCGCCCGTGCGTGAGTCGCCGCAGACAACCGCCGGGCGATGAATCGTCACGGGCAGTTCGCGTTTCAACTCGTCCACCTCTATCTCCGCCAGATACTTCGTCTCTTCGTAGTGGTTGCGAAAGCCTGCGTCGTGTCTGAGTTCACTTTCCAGAATCAGCCCTTTGCGCTTTCCCGCGACGTAGCAGGTGGAGACGTAATGATAACGGCGCAAGTTTTTCAACGTGCGCGCGAAGAGATTAACGTTGCGAGTGCCTTCTACGTTAACCAATCGCGCAACGTCGCCCGCGACTGCCAGATCATAGATGGCTGCCAGATGAAAGAGCGTTGTGGTCTCCGCTCGCGCGGCTTCAAGCTCGGAAGGCTCCATGCCCAAATGCGGCCTGGTGATGTCGCCTTCTATGATGCGAAAGTGGCTTTCAGGCGTGCCGGTCTCTTCCGCTATGCGGGTTATGTCATGGCGTGCGCGCTCCGTGAAAGACGGTTGAACCAGGAGCAGAAAGCGTGCGCCGCTTTCGGCAAGCCGTTTGACCAGCCGACCGGCTATGAAGCCTGGAAAACCCGTCAGAAAAATCGCCTCGCCTCTCATCCCTTGCGCTCTATCCTTAGCTGTCGGAGTTTGCGCTCGAAGCCCTCCGATGTGTTGAGCGTGTGAAGCATTGTTCCGTCGCGGCGAGCGTAAGAGATAAGCCCGCCGCCGTCTTCGAGCGCAACGACCAGAACGGTGTCCCTGGCCGCAGCAACCCTGTGCTCGCTTACACTGGCGGCTTCCCCAAGAATCTCTGCGAGGCTCAAATCGTCGCTCGCTCCGTGCAAGATGTATCTGCCCGGACAGTTGCGAATCGGCCTCCAGTCACGCTCTCGGAACAGTTCATCAAAGCTCTTCATTTGAAGCTCGTTGATATTATAGCAAGACGGCTGGTAAGATTCTCACGGAGCCGAAGAAATGCTGTCAGGGGAGTAAGCGTTATGCCAGCCGAGAAGCTTGTGGAAAAGATGATTAAGGAAGCTATGGAGCGAGGCGAGTTCGATAACCTTGAAGGCAGAGGCGAGCCTGTAGACCTCTCTGCCTACTTCGCCACGCCGGAAGAGGTGCGCCTGGGCCACAAGCTTCTGAAAGACGCCAACATAATTCCAGAAGAACTCGAACTGCTCAGAGAAGCCGAGAGTCTAAAAGCAGAGCTTGCAAGCTGCTCTACGGAAGAAGAGAAGCGCAAAATCAGAAGGTCTATAGACGACAAGCTCCTGAGATACAATCTGCTCAAAGAACGGCATAAGCGAAGGGGATAAATCCGCTACGCATTACTGGCTACAGTTAAGCTCTGCGCCTTTTCATCTCACATTTAATCAACCGCAGGTCAACTCTACGAGCGTGCGAACGCCAGCGCCCGTGCTGCCCTTGGGCGCGTGCGGCTGTGGGTCGTCGTACCAGGACGTACCGGCTATGTCCAGGTGAACCCAAGGGACATCTGCGGCAAACTTGCTCAGCAGAAGCGCGGCTGCCGTAGCGTCGGGCCTCCCGCCGTAGTTCTTGAAATCGGCCACGTCGGATTCTATGCGCTTCTTGTAATCATCGCTCGCGGGCATGCGCCAGGCAGGCTCGCCCGCGCGCTCTGCTGCTTTCAAAACTCTAGCCGCCCATTCATCGTCGTTGCTGAAAAGACCTGCGCGTGCGTTGCCGAGCGCGACTATGATGGAGCCTGTCAGTGTAGCCAGGTCAACTATGCGCGTTGCTCCAAGCTGGCGCGCGTAAGCTATGCCGTCAATCAAGACCAGGCGGCCTTCCGCGTCCGTGTCTGCGACTTCAACGTTGAAGCCCGCGAGCGTGCGTACCACGTCGCCGGGTTTGATGGAGCGGCCCGAAGGCATGTTCTCTGCGGCAGGCACTATGCCTACTACGCGCCTCTGCGGCTTGAGTTGCGCTATCGCGCGCATAGCGCCCAAGACGGCTGCGCCGCCCGCCATGTCAGCTTTCATCTCGTACATATCAAGGCCGTGCTTGATAGAAATGCCGCCCGTGTCGAAGGTGATTCCTTTGCCTACGAACGCCCATAACTCATTTTGGTCTCGCGCCTCGTCCGGCTCGTAACGAATCACTATCAGGGCTGGCAATTCATCCGAGCCTTTGCCGACTCCCCAAAGCCCTCCCATGCCGCGCGACTGAATCTCTTCCGCCGACAAGGACTCGACTTTCAGTCCGAACTCTTCGGCCATCTCGGCAGCGCGGCGCGCAAACTCCCTGGGCGGAAGCGTCTTTCCAGGCTCATCCGAAAGCTCTCTTGCCCAGTTAACGCTCTCCGCCACCATGCGCCCGCGCTCTGCCGCAAGGCGAAGCTCATCGCTCGCAGCGCTTGTGATGATTGCAAAGCGTTCGAGTTCCGTCTGCTCGTCCTCATGATGTTGATAAAAATCGTTCTCGTAGAGGCCAAGCGTTGCGCCTTCGCTCGCAGCGCGCGTCGTGGCTTGCGGGTCGTCTGCGCGGGGAAGAAGCAAAGCTAAGCGCTTGATGTGGGTTGCGCGAGCCTGCCTGACGACCATGCCCGCCGCGCGTCTTAAGACGGAGAGGTCGAAATCTGCGCGAGCGCCAAGCCCCAGGAGCAGAAGACGCCGCGCGCCCTTTCCGTCCGGCGCATGAAAGAGAAGCAAGGTTTCGGCTTCGCCTTTGAACTCGCCGCTCTCTGCAATCTGCTCGCAGGCGCGTTTGATTCCTTCATCCTGCGCTTCTACTTTTTCGTCCTTGAAAACGCAGACGGCTACGGCCTCATCTTTCGCGGCGTCCGGGATGCGGTCGGAAATTTCCAGTTCCAGGTGTTTTGGGTTCTTCATGCAGTTTTAGATTAAAGCGCTGTTGGCGCGGTTTGCTCTGACTGAGTATAATGCATCGCTTCTATGGCTCACCAGTTTCAAGGTCTCTTATAAGCTTAAAGCGAGGCAGGGCATTCATGACTCTCATAGTTCGCCGTAAGCGGCGCGCGGCTTTAATTCTCTCATTCCTTCTGCTGGCCGCGTGGTCTGTCCTGGCGCAGCAGAATGCTGCGAAGCAGGAGGAGCGCATCGTGCGCGTCACACTGCTTCAGGTGAACGACGTTTATCGCTTCACGCCTGCGGACAGGGGCACGCGAGGCGGCCTGGCTCGTGTCTCCACGCTTCGCAAGCAGATTATGGAGAAGTCTCCGAACACTCTCTTTCTGCTTTCGGGCGATACCATCTCGCCGTCCGTGGAATCACTGACCTACAAGGGCGCGCAGATGATTGACGCGTGGAATGCCATAGGACTTGATTACTCCGTCTTCGGCAATCACGAATTCGACTTCGGCCCTGAAGTTTTGAAGGAGCGCATGAAAGAGTCCCACTTCGGATGGCTCGGCGCGAATGTCATAGACAAGAAGACGGGCAAGACTTTCGCGGACACGCCGCCTTACGTGGTGCGCGAGTTCGAAGGCGTCAAAATAGGAATCATCGGTCTTGTGCTTCCAGAAACGAAGACGACTTCGCGTCCCGGCCCGGACGTGGAATTCCTGAGTCCGTGCGACGTGGCGCGAGTGCTTGTGCCTGAGATGCGCTCGCGCGGAGTAAATATCGTCGTGGGTCTCACGCACCTGACCATGCGCGAAGACAAAGAGCTTGCCAGGTGCGCGGACTTTGATGTCATCATAGGAGGGCACGAGCACACGCTGCTTGAATCGCTCTCGATTCGCACGCCAATCTTCAAGATGACTTCGGATGCGCGAGAGATGGCGCGTATTCAACTCAACATCTACGCCGGAAGCGGAAAGCTTGAGAGCATAGACTGGGAAGCTATACCCGTCACAAACGCCATCGCGGACGACCCCGCCTTCAGCCCCGTTACGCGTAAATACGAAAAGCTCTTGAGGGAACTGGACGAGCGCGTAGGCCGCACGGATGTTCCGCTCGAAGCGCGCGACGAACCCAGCCGCTCGGAGGAAACAAACATAGGCGACTTCATCTCGGACGCTTTCCGCAGGGTTACGGGCGCGGACGTGGCTATCCTGAACGGCGGCTCGATTCGCGCAGACACGGTGATTGAAGCTGGCGATTTAACCCGCCGTGACGTGCTCTCGATACTGCCTTTTCCTAATCCTGTGGTGAAGCTTGAGGTCACGGGCGCAACCATTCGCGCGGCGCTTGAGCACGGCGTCAGTCGCAGCCGTGAAGACGCGCAGCCCGGACGCTTTCCGCAGGTTTCGGGCCTTCGCTTCACCTTCGACGCCAGCCGCCCCGCAGGCTCTCGCGTCACGGAAGTCACAGTGGCGGGCCAGCCCCTAGACGACAGGAAAACTTACACGCTTGCGACCACAACCTTTCTGGCCGTAGAAGGCGGCGACGATTACAAGATGCTTCAGAACAAGCGCTTTCTAATCAAGCCGGAGCAGGCCGAGCGAGCGCCGGAGGTTTTGAGAAAAGCCATAGCCTCTGTCAAATCAATCGCCCCGCGCACCGACGGACGAATCAAGCGGCTGGATAAGAAGAAAAGCGATGAGTGATGAGAGGAGACGCGAGGCTGTAGAGCTATTCGAGGAAGCTTATCGCGCGCAGCGTGATGAGGATTACGAAAGGGCCATAGAGCTTTACAGGCGCTCAATCGCTGTTTACCCTACCGCCGAAGCGCATACCTTTCTGGGCTGGGTCTACAGCTTTCAGGAGCGCTACGACGAGGCCATAGAGGAATGCCTGGAAGCGATTCGCGTTGACCCTTCGTTCGGCAATCCATACAACGACATTGGCAGTTACCTGATTGCCAAGGGCAACTTTTACGACTGCGTGCGCTGGTTCAAGCTGGCGCTGGAAGCACCGCGCTACGAATCCTACGCCTTCCCGTATTTCAACCTCGGTCGCGTTTACGAGATGCGCGGCCACCTGTTAAAAGCCGCGCGCCACTACGGCCTGGCGCTCGAACAGCAACCCGGCTACGAAGCGGCAGCCCTCTCGCTACGGCGCGTGCAGTCTCGCATTAACTGAGAACATCTTCATCTTTTTTAGGTATACGCATCTTGCGGCGGTTGGCGTCTACGGCGACGTATATGACTTCCGCCTCGGTGACGCGTATGCGGTCGCTTGTCCCGCCGTAGCGCTCGGCTTCGACTATGACGCGTACGGTGATGGAGGTCGTGCCTATGCGAATCGTCTCGGCGTAGAAGCTTACCAGGTCGCCTACGAAGACAGGCTTGTGAAAGATGACCTCGCGCATTGCGACAGTCACGAAGCGCTCGACCTTGGTGTGGCGATGAGCCTCTATAGCGCCCGCCATGTCTATGTAGCTCAAGATTATTCCGCCGAAGATTGTGCCCTGCGGGTTAGTATCGCGCGGCAACAACGTCAGACGTATGGCCGGGTCTGTGTAATCTTTCATCCCTGCTCCAGACTCCATTCCGTTATAGCTCGCTTCATCTCATCCAGCCGCCCTTCAAAGAAGTGGTCTGCGTTCGGGATGACCGCGAGCTTCGCGTGCGCTTCCATAGGCAGGCGCGAGACGAGGAAACGAAGGTGCTCAACCTCTCCGAACTCGTCGCGGTCGCCGTGTACGAAGAGGATTGGCTTGCGGCAAGCCTCAAGGAACGCGAAGTCGTATTTATCTACGGGCGTGCCTATGCTAATGAGGTCGCGCACGCGCTCTTCACGGACGCCGACTTCAAGACCTACGCGAGCACCGAAGGAGAAGCCGCAGAGCGTGACGGGTTCGCCCCTGTAGTGCTCTGCCAGATAGTCCAGCCCCGCGCGCACGTCTTCCATCTCTCCTCGTCCTTCATCATGCTCGCCCGTGCTCTGGCCTACGCCGCGAAAGTTTATGCGAAGTGTCACAAGCCCCGCGTCATTGAGCGCGCTCGCCGCACGAAAGACCACCTTGTTGTGCATGGTGCCTCCGCCCAGAGGATGCGGGTGAAGCACCAGGGCAACGCCGCGCGCTGCGGCTTCACGCGGCGCTTTCAGGATGCATTCAAGCTGCCCATGCGGAACCGGTATTAAAAGATTTCCAGCAGGATACATAATTTTTTTGAGGAGACTAGCAGAAATAATCTTGAATGGCTAATAGCAGCGCAGCGCCCGTTCAATGCGACCGAGCAATTGCAGCGAGTTAAATTTACCTTGAAATGTCAAAGGCTTTGGCGCAGAATGACGGCGAGCTAGCAGCCCATGTTTGAGTAGCCCACAATCACTTCAAGCTGTGTGGGCGTCCCACGCTTCACGGCTTCCTTCATCTAGCGTCTTTCGGAAAAGGCGCGCCTGGATGGGCATGATCGGTCAAACCTTCTCTCACTATCGCATTCTGGAAAGCCTGGGCGAAGGCGCGATGGGGTCTGTTTACGTCGCGGAGGACACGCACCTTGGCCGACGCGTGGCGATTAAGTTTCCCGTCGTCACGCGCGACGAGCATCATTACCGCGCGCGATTCCTGCGCGAAGCGCGTGCCGTCTCGATGCTCAATCATGTGAACATTGCGGCCATCTACGATTACGGCGAAACGGATGAAGGCCAGCCTTTCATCGTCATGGAACTGGTCGAAGGCGCTACGCTCAGCGACCTTCTGCACGAGCACGGGCTGACAATAGAGCGCGCCGTGGAGATTATAGAGGCGGTCGCGGACGCTCTATCGGAAGCGCACTCGAAGGGCATAGTTCACCGCGACGTTAAGCCTACCAACGTGGTCATCAACAAGCGCGGCGTGCCGAAGGTGCTGGATTTCGGGCTGGCAAAGCAGACGGGAGAAGAGCACGCGCACAGCGCTACAGACCCGGACGCGCGCACCTTGCTTGCGACGAAAACGCAGAGCGGCGCAATCGTGGGCACTCCGCTTTACCTCTCGCCGGAACAGGCCACGGGCGCGCCCGTAGATGCTCGAAGCGACATCTTCGCTCTGGGCGGACTCCTTTATGAATGCATCGCAGGGCGGCCCGCCTTCGACGGCGACAATGTGATTAAGATAGTTGCTCAAGTGATAGAGCATGAAGTGCCGCCTCCTTCAAAATTTAATCCAAGGATTCCGCCTGAGCTTGACCGCATAGCCCTGAAGGCTCTTGAGAAGAAGCCGGACGCGCGTTACCAGTCGGCGGACGAGTTTCTGGCAGACCTGCGCGCGGTGCGTACAGAGCTTAAGGGCGGCAATCACTCACATACGCAGGCGATTGTGCGTCCGCAGATGACGGGCAATCAGAGCGCCCTCATTACGCTGTCCGAAATCATACAGCGCCCGCGCATCTCCATAGGTGCTGTTCTGCTAGGCGTGCTGGCGCTGTCGCTCGTCGTCTGGGGAGTGGTGTACTTGCTTCGACCCGTCGCGCATCAACCTACAGGAGAGTGCAGGCGATGGTACGACACCGGAACGAATGCCCTGCGCGACGGAGCTTATTACCAGGCTAGCAAGGCGCTGGAGCGCGCCATAAGTTGCGACAAGGATTACGCGCTGGCTCATGCGCGCCTGGCGGAGTCCTGGGCGGAGTTGGATTACGGCGACAAGGCCAGAGAAGAGTTAATCACGGTTATGAAACTCGTCCCCGACCGCTCAATCCTTCAGCCTCTGGACAAGCTCTACTTACAGGCCGTCACCGACGCAGTGTCGCGCGACTTCACCAGCGCCATAAAAAATTACAGCGACATAGTGGCCCAGGTGCCGGATGCGGAGAAGCCTTACGCTTATGTAGATTTGGGGCGCGCGTATGAGAAGAACGATGAGTTGGACAAAGCGATTTCGAGCTACATAGAAGCCACGAATCGCGCGCCGGAATATGCCACGGCTTTCCTGAGGCTCGGAACTCTCTATGGACGCAAGCGCGAGGTGCCTACGGCCATCGCAACCTTCGGACGCGCCGAAGCAATCTACGAAGCTCTGAACAACGTGGAAGGCCGCGCGGAGGTTCTTTACAGGCGCGCGGTGTTATTGAACGACACGGAGGGCAGAGTCGCGGAAGCGCGCGAGCAACTGGAGAAGGCGCGCGTCATGGCCCAGGCCATCAACAGCCAGTACCAGCAGATAAGAATTCTGCTGCTCCTGAGCAGCGTCGCTTACAAGCAGAGCAAGACGACCGAGGCGCAAGCCTTCGCGCGCGAGGCCGTAGATTTAGCGCAGGCCAACCAGATGGAGGCGCTGGTCGCAAAGGGGCTGACAGACCTCGGCAACGTCTATTTCGCCAAGGGCGATTACGCGGAAGCCGAGAGCTATTTCAAACAGGCGCTTGAGTACGCGCAGAAATACAAGGGCCGTCTGAATGAAGCCAGGGCGCGAGGGATGCTTGCGAGCCTCTACATACAGCGCGGCAACGTTGACGAAGGCTTGCCCTATCTTGAACAGGCGCTCTCTTTCTATCAGGCTGGAAGCTATCACACGGAGACTTCGCAGCTTCTCATACTGCGCGGGCGCACCTATCGCCAGAAGGGGAATTACGACGCGGCCCTCAATTCGTTTCAACAGCAGCTTCAACTGGCCGAGCAGGCTGGCGATAAAACGCAGATAGCGTACGCGCACACGGCGATTGGCAAGCTGTTTATCAGCATGGAGCAGTACGAGGAAGCGCTGCACCACTTTGATGAGAGCTACGCGCTGAACAGATTATTGGGAAACCAGTTGAGCATAGGATACGACCTGCTCAATCGCGGCGAGGCCATGTGGTGGTTAGGCAGGGAAGGCGCTGTCGCCATGCTCAATGACGCGCGCCGTATGGCCGACCGCCCGGACAATAGCTACAAAGAGTTGCTGGCCTTAATCTACCTGATTGACGCGCGCATGCTTCTGAGCGAGCAGCGCTTCGCTGAAGCTAAAGCGAAATGCCAGGACATCCTGAACTTGGCGGGCACGCAGTACAAGAGCGTGGCCGTGGGCGCGAAGATAATGCTGGGGCTGGCGCAGAGCTTTTCGGGGCAGGCCGGTGCTGGAAAGCAGCTTTGCGAAGGAGCTTTGAGTGAAGCGAATCGTATAGGCGATACTCAGCTAATCTCGGATGCACAGCTTGCGCTCGCCGAAACATCCCTTGCGGCAGGCCGCGCAGAGGATGCGCTCTCGAATGCTGAGCAGGCCGAACTCTCTTTTTCACGCTCCGGCCAGAAGGAGCCGGAGTGGCGAGCCTATCTCATCGCCGGAGAAGCCAGCCGGAAGTTGAACGATGCGGAAAAGGCTGGCCGTTATTTCTCACGTGCCTCGGAACTCCTCTCCGCGCTCCAGCAGAAATGGGGCGAGGATACTTTCAAGGCTTACCTTTCAAGACCTGACATACAACTCTACTATAAGCGCCTTAATACTGACTCCTCGAAGTAATTCACCCGAACCGAAGCTCTAGCGGAATCCCACTCAATAAGGAGCGCTGAAAGATGGTAACCAAGAAAAGCAGTAAGAAGAGCGCTGGCAAAAAAAAGTCGGCAAAGAAAAGAACCTCAAAGAAGGGCAAGAAGAAGCGTAAAAGGAATGAACTGGTCGCTAACGGAAACCCGCCTGTCATACTGGGCGGCGGAGGCTCAATCCTCATCTACAGTGACCAAAAACTGGTAGTACCTGCTGCGGGGACGTTCCCTCCCATAGCCGGGTATTCTTACGTGTTAGTCTACCCCGACCGAACGAAGGATCCTGTGCATGTGCATCACAAGCGAAGAGGCGCAACTCATCAGAGGAACAGCTTTAACAAAGCAACCGACAGGGTGGAAATAGAAACCAGTTAGCGCCTGTGATTAACAGACCGCCCGAAGAGGCAGGCTAAGGCACAGGGGCGAAAATTACTTGAGCAGCAGAACTCTGGCTTTCAATATCACCATCGCTCTGCTGCTCTGTACAAGATTGAGCCGGAAAAATTTGCCTGCTCTAAGCTCCTCGCACGGCTTAGAGCTATGTGCTCAAACAAAGGGTCTTGTTCGTTCTACTTACCAGACCCTTTGTTTGAGCCTCCAGACTCTTTCTCTGAAGAACTGCCCATGCGCTCTTCCATATCATCCCTGGTCTCTTCCGCTTCCGGGATGACAGAGGAGAGAGCGCCTGCGACTGCTCCTGCGGCTGCGCCGGAGAGCAGGTTGCCTGCTATGCGACGCGCGCCCTTGAAGAACTTGGATGTAGTGGCAGAGCCTTTCTTGCCGCCGCCCTTTTTACTTCCGCCCTTCTTGCCCGCGCCTTTTTTGCCGCCGCCGCCCTTCTTAGCGCCCTTCTTTCCTCCGCCACCTTTTCCGGCTCCACCCTTCTTTGAGCCGCCTTTGCCTGCGCCTGCTCCGCCGCCTGCGCGCTTGCCGGATTTCTTAGAGGACTTCTTGGCCGATTTCTTAGCAGACTTCTTTCCTCCACCCTTGCCGGAGCCGCCCCGTTTCGTACCCGCTTTCTTAGTTGCCATACCTTCTCGTCTCCTTGTAGAAAGTCTTCAAGCAATTGAGCCTTTCCAAACACCCTAGCAGAGTTTTTGCGCGCTTGTCACTGAAAATTTTTGAGAGGGTCGCGGGCAATCGTCGCGTTCGTATATTTATAAAATTTTCTTTCATCAAGTCGAGCGATGAAACGGCGCGAATCAGGATGACAAGCGCAGAGCAAAGTCTTATTATTAACCGCTTGTTGCCGAACTTCCCTCGCAGACTGAAAAGGCCGCAGTCCATCTTTAGCGCGGCGGAAAGGTATCCCGACCGATGCAAGGTTTATCTCTGCCAACTCTACCCGTCCCCCATTCGCCGTCCATTATTTTCTCGCCGTGCGGAAGCGATGATGCAGTAGACGCCGCCGCACGGGAACAGTCGACGGAAGCTGAGAAGCGACCGGCGCGCGTGCTGGTGGTGGATGATGCCCCGGACGTGCTTGAGATGTTCGGTGTGATGCTGCGTATTTCCGGCTACGACGTTGCGGTCGCAGCCTCAGCCGCAGAGGCCCTTGAACAAGCGAGCGTCATGACCTTCGATGTCATAGTGTCGGACATAGGCATGCCGGAGATGAACGGCTACGAGCTGGCGCAAAGATTACGCACGCTTCCGGGCTACGCAGACGTGCCCATGATAGCCGTCACGGGATTCTCCATGTACAAGGATCAAACGCAGGCGCTCGAATCCGGCTTCAACGCGCATCTCTCCAAGCCCGTGAACCCTACAACCCTCCTCGATCTAATCGAACGACTCAGAGAATAAGAAAGGCAGTAGAAGTCCAAAGTCCCAGGTCAAAAGCTAGACTTCGGATAAACTGCCTTGGGACGTGGGACTTAGAACTTGAGACTTCTTTTATGCAGGATATTCAAGAGGGAGCGGTCGAGGCGGAAAGCGCCGGGCCGGAGAGGCCGCCCAGGCGCAAAGGTGAAAATCAGGATGCGTGGGCGCGCGTAGTCTACCTGCTGGCCGGACTGGCGGCGATTGCGGTCGTCTTCATCAAGCTGCAATTTTCGACCGATGCCGTCTGCTGCGGCGATTTCGACGGCTACTATCACATCAAATGGAGCAGCCTCCTTTGGGAAGGCATGCGGCGCAGCGTGTTTCCGCCCGCCTTCGTGTGGCTGCCCCTGACGACGCTCGACCCGAAGGGCTACGTAGACCATCACCTGCTGTTTCACATCCTACAGATTCCGTTCACATGGTTCCTGGATTTAAGGACGGCTGCGAAAGTATCCGCCACACTGTTTAGCACTCTGGCGGTCTTCTCCTGCTACTGGCTCATAGTGCGTTACAGAATCCGCTACGCGCTCTGCTGGCTGATAGCGCTTCTGGCCTGCTCCGCTCCCTTCCTCTACCGCATGAGCATGGCGAAGGCTCCGCCCATAGCCATAGTCTTCATGATCATAGGCATCTATCTTCTGTTCAGGAAAAAATATATCTGGCTTCTGCCGCTTGCATTCCTCTTCGTCTGGACTTACAGCCTGTTTGTGACGCTGGTTGCGGCGGCATCCATCTGGCCGGTCGTCGTCTTCTGGAGCGAGCGGGCGTTTGATCGGCGCTCCATCTGGCGCACGCTGTCCGCTCCGCTCTACACGATTGCCGGAACGATTGCGGGCTTCGTCATCAATCCTTACTTTCCCAAGAACGTATGGCTCTTCTACGAGCACGTACGCATCAAGGTAACGGCTGGAGACTTCACTACGAGCGTCGGCACGGAATGGTATCCGTACGAGAGTTGGTATTTCCTGGGAAGCTGCATCATAGCTTTCGCCGCGATGCTGGTGGGTTACGTGGCCTACGACTGGACTGACCGCAGAAGGGCTGCGCGACCCCTTCTGCTCATGATTTTCTCCACGCTGCTGATGATTGCCAGCTTTCGCTCGCGCCGCTTCGTGGAATACTGGCCGCCGTTCGCAGTCCTCTTCGCGGCCTTCTCGCTTCAGCCCATTTTAGAAGGAGTCAAGAACGCCTTCAGCCGCATGCCGCGCGATGTCATCGCAGAGCTTGAGCCGTTTCTTGACCGCGACCCGCTTCCGACGGATGCGGCGCGAAGAAGAGCTAACTTCTGGGACGAGCCGCTTCTGGCGCTCGTGAGCTTCGCGCTGGGGATTATTCTCTTCTTCACCTACTACCAGTTCACGACCTTGCGCGGGGGTGGTGGTAGCCCCGCAGAGGCAGCAGTCAGCGTTCCGCATCCCCTGAACAAGATGGCTGTCATGTGGGTCGTCATAGCCTTTCTGTTCTATTGCGGAATCCTAGTCGTGTATATCTGGATGCGTCGCTCCGCGCCGAAAACCTTCGCCGTCATAGTCCTCTCCTTCGTCACCGTCACGCTCTTCATCAACATGCAGGAGACGGCCAGGTCCATACGCGAAGACCACGGCCAGCACTTTTATGAGAGGGGCATGGCGTGGGTGCGCGACAATGTTCCAGAAGGCGAGATGGTCTTTAATACGGACTGGGACGATTTCCCCAAGATGTTCTTCTACGACACGAAGCACACCTACGTTTCGGGTCTTGACCCGACCTACCTGCTGGACAAAGATAAAGAGCTTTCAAAGCTCTACGAGCAGATAACGCTCGGCAAGGAGAAAGACCCTGGCCCCATCATACGCGACCGCTTTCATGCGCGTTACGTCTTCACGGACAACGAAGACATACACAACGACTTCTACTACAACGCGCTACAGAGCGGCTGGTTCGAGAAGGTCTACGAAGATGAAGACTGCACAATCCTGAAGATACGCGACGAGAAGGGCGAGCCGCCCGCCGAAGCCACAGAGGACGAATCGGACGCACCCGAAGAAGGCACGGACGAGCCGGAGAATTAAACATCAATACGCTCAGGGAACAAGCACGAGCTTGCCGAACTGCGCGCGGTCTTCTATCAGTTCGTGTGCGCGCCCGGCTTCTGAAAGCGGGAGCGTGCGGTCAACGACTGCGCGAATCTGCCCGCGCTCTACGAACTTCATGGCGTCCAGGAGTTCCGCCTTCGAACCCATAAAAGAACCCAGCAACGTGAGATGACGATAGAAGACTTGCCGTAAGTCTGTGCGCGCATCGAAGCCGCTCGTCGCGCCGCAGGTAACGAGCCTTCCGTTTTTGGCTAGCGACGCAATCGAGCCGGGCCAGGTGGCCGCGCCCGTGTGCTCGAAGACCACGTCCACGCCGCGCTTCTCGGTCAGGCGTCGAATCTCTTTGGGCCAATCCTCGCGCGTATAATTGACTACTTCATCCGCGCCGAGGGAGCGCGCCTTCTCAAGCTTGTCGTCGGAACCGGCTGTCGCTATGACACGCGCGCCGTGAAGCTTCGCCACCTGAATGCCGATTGAGCCTACGCCGCTTCCGGCTGCGTGAATCAGCACGTCTTCTCCCGCACGCACTTGCGCGCGAGTCACCAGCATGTGCCAGGCCGTCACGGTCACGAGCGGAAGCGCGGCGGCTTCTTCCCAGGATAAATTTTGCGGCTTAGGGATAACGTTGACGCCGGGCGCTCGAACCAACTCGGCATAGCCGCCGTCGCGCCTGTAACCCAGTATGTCGTATTCCGGGCAGAGATTATCCGCGCCGCGCAAGCACTCTATGCAATGGCCGCAAGACACGCCGGGTTGCAACATGACCTCATCGCCCGCGCGCACCCAACTGACAAGCTCGCCCGCCTCGCGCACCACGCCCGCGATGTCGTTGCCCAAGATATGCGGCATTGGAATCTCTATCCCCGGAAGACCCTTTCGCGCCCACACGTCCAGGTGATTCAGGGCGCAGGCCCGCACCTCTACAAGAACTTCGTTGCCCTTTATCTGAGGCTCCGGCGCGTCCGCGTACTCAAGAACCTCCGGCCCGCCATGCTTTTTGAAGACGACAGCTTTCATAAAAGATTAGTCTGTGTGATTAACTAAAAGGATGAAGCTGGCGCAGGCTCTTCCGCCTGCTGGCGCGCGTGATAGGAGGAGCGAGTCAGTGGGCTTGATTCGACGTGGCGAAAGCCCATCTGCATACCTACCTCTCGCCAGCGCGCGAACTCTTCCGGCGTGACGTAGCGCTCGACGGGCAGCCTGCGCTCGTAAGGCTGTAGGTACTGGCCTATGGTCATAATGTCGCAGGAGACCTCGCGCAGGTCGCGCATCAACTCGACAACTTCATCAAAGTTCTCGCCAAGCCCTACCATGATGCCGCTCTTGGTGAGCATCCCCCGACCTTCGCGGTCGCGCCTGCGCGCAGCACGCTCAAGCAGCGTGAGCGACTGCCTGTAATCAGCATCGGGGCGCACGCGGCGATAAAGACGAGCAATCGTCTCCGTGTTGTGATTGAGCACGTCCGGCTCCGCGTCCAGAACGGTGTTGAGCGCCGCTTCGTCGCCGTTGAAATCCGGTATCAGCACCTCTATCTTGCAACCCGGATTGAGCGCCCGCACTTCTCGTATAGTCGCGGCCCAGTGCGCCGCGCCTCCGTCCGGCAAATCGTCACGATTGACGGAAGTAATGACGGTGTGCGCCAGCCCTAGATGACGCACGGCCTCTGCTACGTGACGCGGCTCGTCGCTGTCCAACTCTCCGGGCGTGCCCTTGCCCACGGCGCAGAATCCGCAGTGGCGCGTGCAGATGTCTCCGCCCAGCATGAAGGTCGCTGTCCTGTCAGACCAGCACTCGAAGATGTTCGGGCAGCGCGCCTCCTGGCAGACCGTGTGCAGGTTTAAGCCTTCGATTAGCTTGAGCACATGATTCTGATTCGTAGGGTCGCCCAGACGAATCTTCAACCATTCAGGCTTAGGCTCGCGCGGTTTGGTGCGCGTCGTATTGATAACTCTTAACTCACGACTCACTAGCATTAACTCCAGAGATTTAACGGTACACTCATTCTACCACTATTGCTGCATTTCACGTTAGATTCAAACAGGATGGACTGGATAAAAGCAGAGCTATTTCTATTTCTTTATCCTCTCTATCCTGTTAATTTCTTTCTTCAAGCAATTTCACCAGCGCTTCGGGGTCTACGTTGCCGCCGGAGAGGACTACGCCTATGCGGCGCGCATCGGGTGGAAGCTTTTGAAAAAGCACGGCGCTGGCGGCAGCCGCTCCCGAAGGCTCTACCAGCAGCTTCATGCGAAAGAGTATGAAACCAAGGGTCGCGGCAATCTCTTCGTCCGAGACCATGAGCACGTCTTCGGCCATCCTTTGCAGGATGGGGAAGGTTAATTTTCCGGGCGTCACGACTCTTAATCCGTCCGCGATGGTTGACGAAGGCGGAGTCGTTACGCGCTCGCCTTTGCGAAATGATTGAAGCGTGTCGTCCGCCGTTTCAGGCTCTACGGGGAAGCAATGTATGCCGGGGTTAATAGCTTTCGTGGCTGTGCTGACGCCTGCGAAGAGGCCGCCGCCGCTACAGGGCACAAGGATGCAATCTAAATCTGGAACGTCTTCCAGAAGCTCAAGCGCGCAGGTGCCCTGTCCGGCCATAATCCTGTAATCGTCAAAGGGCGGAACGAGCAAGGAGCCTTCGCGCTCGGCCACGCGGCGAGCGACTTGCTCTCGGTCTTCGCGCTGGCGGTCATAAAAGATAACCTCTGCTCCGTAAGCGCGCGTCGCTTCAACCTTGGCCCTCGGCGCGTCCGAAGGCATGACAATACTTGCGCGCACTCCAGCTTTGCGTGCGGCCAGCGCCACAGCCTGCGCGTGGTTGCCGGAAGAGAAGGCAGCAACGCCGCGCCGCCTTTCGTCTTCCGTCAGACAGAGAATACTGTTCGTAGCCCCGCGAAACTTGAATGAGCCTGTGCGCTGCAAATTCTCGCACTTGAAGAAGACACGTCTTTCCGCCGTCTCGCTCGCGGCTTCATCAAAGGAGCGCGAGGTGACGACGGGCGTGCGATGAACGTGAGGCGCAATCCGCGCGTGCGCCTCCCTGATATGCTCAATCGTTAACATGGAAATAAGATTAAGAGACTACTGTGGCTTGAGCTTGATGCTCGATTGGCGCGCCCTCTTCTAAAGTCATGTCGAAGACTTCCGCGAAGCGCGCAATGATTCGGTCTTCAACCGCGCTCATGTCAACCTCCCGGCCCAGGAGATTCTGCATGGAGGTAACAGGCTCGCCTTCGCAGGCGATGATGAGATTGAAGTAGCTCAAATCCGTATTGACGTTAAGCGCGAAGCCGTGCGTTGTCACCCACCGAGCAATGTGAACGCCTATGGCCGCAACCTTTCCCCGTTGTGTGTGAACGCCCGTCAGACCCTTGATGCGAAAGCAGTCAATGCCGAAATCTGAAAGGGCGCGAATCAGCGTCTCCTCAAGCTCGCGCACGTAGCGGTGAACGTCCTCGCGCTTCGGACTCAGGTTTATGATTGGATAGCCGACTATCTGTCCCAGGCCGTGATAGGTCGCTTTGCCGCCGCGATTGGTCTCAAAGACCGTGACGCCGCGCTCTTCCAGGATAGCCTGCGGCGTGGTGATTCGATCAAAGCCTGCGCCACGGCCCAGCGTGAGCGTATGCGGGTGCTCAAGTAAGAGCAGCGTGTCCGGCTGCTCCTGCTTTAAGACCGCGCGCTCCGTCTCCTTCTGTAGCGCGAGCGCCTCGGCGTAATCTACGCGCCCCAACCGCCTGACTCTTAAAAGCCTCTCTTTCATATTCGTCCGACTGAAGTTGATTGCTTTTCGCTACATTGTATCAGCATGAAGCTCCTGTGACGAATCCTAATCTTTGAGCACGGACGCTTGACTGTCAGCCGCCTTGCACCTTAGCTTGAGAAGCATATAACTCAAGGAGGCTTATTCTTTTGAAACGCATCCAGACGATTCTTCTAGCCTGCCTGATAGCGCTGGCCGCCTCGAACGTGTACGGGCAGACCAGGCGGCGAACGACTAGCGGCAGACGGTCGCGCCCAGCTTCGACACGCAATCAAAGCCAGAGCGTATCTGCCGCGACGGTGGCCGCGCGAGTGGCCGAGCAGATTAAGTCCATAGGCAGATTCCTGTATCTTTACGGGCCTATCTGGAAGGAGCTTGCGGCGAACGAAGCACTGGCACAGCAGTCTTCCGCCACAATCGATGCGCTTCAGCGCAACAAGGCGAAGCTGCGCGAGGCTTTCCATAATTACCGCGTGCAGATGGACGAGCTTGAGACGACCTTCAGCAGTTCAAGCGAGTTGCGGCCTTACTACACTAAATTGCTGGGCGTGGCTGCAAGCGCAGGCCAGGCGGAAGACGCGGTCGCCGCCAGCCGCTACGACCAAGCGGGCCGCAGCCTCCTGGACGTGATGAATCGTCTGACCGACGCACTCGTTGATATGCAGTCGCGGTGATTATTTGCTTTTCGGATAGTAGCCCTGGCGTGCTCGGACGCGTAAGTTTGGGCGCGCAGGCGTGGTGACTTGAATGCGCCTGAAGTTGGTGTTCTGCGTCTGATCGTTCGAGTAGTATTGCAGAAGATATTGCGAGCGCAGTTCCGACGCAATCTGCCGGAATACAGCCTCAAGGTCTTCCAGCCTTTCGGGGACGAAAGAGTTGCCGCCTGTGGCGTTGGCGAGCCGCGCCATTCCGTCCTGTGCGCGCTGGCTGATGACGTTCAGCCTCAACCCTTGACCACTGGGATTAATTGAATAGAAGACGGCCTCTGCGCGCTGCACCTCTCGCTCGACCGCCGATTGCGCGCGGCTGTAAGCGAGGGCCTGCGTCTGTTGCGAAGCGCTTCGCTGTGATTCGGCGGTATCGCCTATGGCGGCCTTGATGCGCTCGCTGTAGTTGTCTTCGCCGTCGGAGATGACCACTATGACGCGCCTGTGCTGCGGCGGCGTGGACGCGGCCAGATAGCGAGCCGCTTCTACTACGGTGTCGAAGAAGGCCGTGGGGCCTTTGGCTATCTGGATAGATTTGAGCTTCGCTGCGGCATCGTCGGCAGAGGCGCGCTGCAACTCCATGCGCGGGATAATGCTGATGGTAAAGACGGTCGCGCGGTCTGTGGGCTTCAAGACCTGTTTGAGAAAGCGTGCCGCAGCCTCCTTCTCGAAATCTATACGCGCGTTAACCGAAGCCGAGATGTCGAGCAAGATTGCTATCTCAAGCGGCACCTGTTCGGGGTCGCCTATCTGCGTTATCTCCTGCGGTCGACCTTCTTCGTCCAGCCGAAAATCTTTAATGCCGAGTCCGAGCACGGGCTGTCCCGTAGCTGCATCCGTCACGGAGACGGGAACTATGACGAGGTTAGAGTTGACGCGCACTATGTCATAGTCGCTGTCTTTAGGGACGTAGGGCGTGGGCTTTGGAGTGGGCGCTGGCGGCGGAGGCGGCAATTCATCCTGCGCCCGCGCTATTGAGAACGAGGCGAATAACAGAAGTGTTAAGAGCAAAACCGTAGGGGCAGAGCTAGTCCCTGCCCGCACGTTAATCAGAAAGCGGGCAGAGACTAGCCCTGCCCCTACAATACTATTCATAATCCCTTTTTCTGCTTTGAGCCTCTGAGCTTGTTAAGAGAAGCGGCAGGGCGGCAAGAGCAAATGGTTTGACTCTTAACGCCTGCCGCTTCTAGTTTATGGCTATTCGCTGGGTGACTGGGAAGTCTGGGTTGAACTGGGGGTAGTCATAGTGGGAGACGGTTGTGTCAGCCCGCGATTGACCAGAATCTTGACTTCTACGCGACGATTCTCCGCACGTCCCTGACGCGTGCGATTGTCAGCGACGGCCTTTGCTTCGCCGTAGCCGAAGGGAGTGATGATGCGGCGCAAAGGGATGTTGTGATTCTCTACAAGGTAGCGCACCACTGCATCCGCTCTCTGCTGGCTCAGGCGACGATTGGTGGCAACCGAGCCTGAAGAATCCGTGTAGCCGGAAATCTCTATCACGTAGCCTTTGGCCGTCTCGGCCCTGCGCGCTATGTCGTCAAGTTGTGCTTTGGCCTGAGAACTCAGCACAGCGCTGCCTACGCGGAAAAGAATCGCAGCCGTTTGCTGCGGCACGTAATCGTCCAGAGCGGAGATGCGTTCGTTGGTGGCGTTGACGCCTGCGACCGCAGCGTCGGCAGTCTCCTGCGCGGCCTTGGCTCCGCCCTTAGCCGCGTTTGATACTGCCGCCAACTCGTCAATCTGCCCGCTCATGCGTTGAGCGTTCTGCTCGACCTGGCTGACTCTCTGCTCAGTCTCGCCTACGCGATTCTCAACGGGGTTGACGCGGGACTCCACGGTTTGAGCCACTCTGAGGTCTGATTCGTTGAACCTGACCTTCTCCGCGACCAGTTGTCCTGTGGCATCGCCGCGACCTTCTACTTCCAGATTGAGTCCGCGAAGAATCTGCGTCGTGCCATAGTTCGTGCCGGAGCGGAGAAAGCCGCCCTTGGTCTTGCCGCTGGTACTGGCGGTTAAAAGAACTACTGTGTCCATACCGATCATCACCCGTATGGTAAAGGTGACCGCGACACGGCGGACCACCCGCCCCTT
>JACVRN010000104.1 GCA_014534425.1 Pyrinomonadaceae bacterium | reverse complement strand
GACAGGATAAAGATAAAACAATAGTTCTGCTTTTATCTTTCTCTCTGATAAAACGTGACGGTGAGATTCTCTTCCAGCTTGAGGGAATCGTAGGGAGTAAAATTCTGCAAGAAATCTTTCGGCATGAAGGTATCCGCGCCTTCGACCGTGAGAGGAACTTCCGTGACAATCCAGCGCTCTATATCCTGCGAGAAGGCTTTGAAGATTTCCGCGCCGCCGATGATGAAAAGGTCGCACTTGAGATAAGACGCAAGCGAGAGAACCGAAAGCGGGTCGCGCAGGAGTATGACGCCTTCCTGTGCTTCTACGTTTCTGGAGCGGCTGAGGACTATGTTGAGGCGTTTGGGAAGCGGGCGTTTCAGAGAAGCCCAGGTCTTGTAGCCCATGACGCAAGCCGCGCCCGTCGTCTGCGACTTGAAGAACTTCAGGTCTGCGGAATAGTGCCAGGGCAGGCTTCCCTGCTTTCCTATAGCGCCCTGTCTATCCACAGCGACGATGCCTATGATTGCCATGACCTCTTTTCAAATCTCCTACACCGCGACGGGCGCGGCAATCTTGCTGTGCGAGCGATAGCCTATGAGGTTCAAATCCTCGTACCGCATCGCCAGCAGCCCTTCGAGTCCTCGCAAGGTGCCGCCTTCATCCTTAATCTCAAGTCGCGGGCTTGGCAGAGGCTCGCGCGCCAGAAGCTCCTGCACCTGCTCAAGATGATTTTTGTAGATGTGATAATCGCCCAGCGTGTAGACGAACTCGCCCACCTCAAGCTCGCAGACGTGCGCGACCATGTGCGTCAGTAGAGCGTAGGAGCTTATATTGAAGGGGACTCCGAGGAAGGCATCCGCAGAGCGCTGGTAAAGCTGGCAATGAAGCACGCGCTCGCGTTCAATCTTGAACTGAAAGAGCGTGTGGCAAGGTGGGAGGTCAACGCGGTCGCACTCTCTTGGATCCCAGCCCGTGACAATCAGCCGCCGCGAGTTTGGATTTCTTTCAATCTCGCGTATGAGCCGCGCTATTTGATCCACGCCGTCTCGCTCAGGATAGTTGCCGCCGAAGGAGCGCCACAGGTAACCATAGACGGGGCCAAGGTCGCCCGGCTTTCTGCTGAAGCGGCTGGTGTGCTCAAGGTCTGCCCACTCCTTCCAGATGTCCACGCCCTTCGCGCGCAAAGTAGCTTCGTTAGTATCGCCCGATAAAAACCAGAACAACTCTTCCGCCACCCAACGAAAGGGAACGCGCTTGGTCGTCACAAGCGGAAAGCCTGCGCGCAGGTCGAACCTTGTTTGATAGCCGAAGTGCGAGATGGTGCCCACGCCCGTCCGGTCTTCATGCTCCGTG
Organism: Pyrinomonadaceae bacterium; assembly: GCA_014534425.1. Lineage (GTDB taxonomy): Bacteria > Acidobacteriota > Blastocatellia > Pyrinomonadales > Pyrinomonadaceae > JACVRN01. Next base: position 16,867 of record JACVRN010000104.1, on the reverse strand, counting down.
CCGTGCTCTATGATTGATCTGAGAAGGTCTTGATACTGTTTCATAAGTTTCCGCTCTACAGAAGAAACTGAAGAGAGTCCTGCGGGTTGTACTCCGCAATCTCCTGCCCTTTGCGAAAGACCAGCAGGCTCTTGTCGCCCAGCAATTTTATCTCAGAGCCTTCTATCCGAAGCGCGCTTCCTTCTTTGAGACCCACGACGGTCATCTCCGCGTTGGCTTCTATGAACTCAAGCAGGCGCTCCGCGCGCGTCTCGCCGTTGTGATTCGGAACGGTCGCGTCAGTGTAATGCGGGTTGATTTGAAAAGGGACGAGCGCGAGAGCGTTGAAGCTCGGCGGCTCTACCACAGGCATGTCGTTCGTCGTCTTAATCGTGGGGCAGGCCACGTTCGAGCCTGCACTCCAGCCTATGTAGGGCATGCCCTTTAAGACGCGTGCGCGTATGGCTTCCAGCAGGTTCGCTTCATAAAGACCGCGCAGCAGGTGAAAGGTGTTGCCGCCGCCCACGGCCAGCGCTTCCGCCTCTTCTAAAGCACGCAAGGGGTCGGACGCTTCATGAATAGAGTCCAGCGCGTAGCCTATCTCGTCAAAGCGCTCTCGCACCCGTGCGGCATAATCGTCATAGGTCATACGCACGCCCGCGAAGGGGATGAAGAGGACTCTTTTGACGCTCTCGCCCAGAAAGTTGCGTATGTAACTCAGTGGGAAACGCAGGTACTCTTCACCGTAGTTTGTGGAATTGCTGAGCAGCAATAATCTTCTGCGCGACATGGCTTGTAGTGTCGGACGGCTTGTAGAATCTTTGCAAGCCTGGAACATCACTTTCGGAAACTATTCTTTATCACGTCTCTTCGAATTTGAAAAAGAGCCGACTGGCTGCTATATAAATCATGACAGGAATAGTCAGAGGTGAGAAGAGTGTGAACGAGGCTTCAAAGGTCAGCGTGGGCGACACTGCGCCGGATTTCGCTTTGCCTGACGGCGAAGGCCGCACCTGGCGTTTGTCCGAGCACAGGGGCGAAACGGTCGTGCTGCTCTTTTATCCGGGCGACAACACGCCCATCTGCACGAAACAGATGTGCTCCGTGCGCGACAAGTGGAGCGATTACGTTTCCACCGGCGCGCAGATTGTGGGCATCTCTACGGACACGGTAGAGTCGCACAAGGGATTCGCTGCTCGTTACAACCTGCCGTTCCCGCTCCTGGCAGACCCTAAGGAAGAGGTCATACGCGCTTACGGCGTGCGCTCCTGGCTGCCGTATCGCTCGGCACGCGCCGTCGTAGTCATCAACCGAAACGGCGTAGTGACCTACAAGAAGGTTCAGCCCCTGAGCCTCTTTCCCCCGCGCGACGACCGAATCATCGCGGCCATAAAAGAAGCAGTGACGAGTGACAAGTGAGAAGAACAGTTTTGAGTTTACTGAAAACTGAAAACTAAAAACTGACGAAGGAGTCAAAGATGTCTGCTGAGACGATTAAATGTAAGCGGTGCGGGAATCAGAGAGCGGCGCTAGGGTACGCGCCTATCCCAACGGAACTGGGCAAGCGGGTCGGGGCGGAAATCTGCCAGCCCTGCTGGGCCGAGTGGCTGCAAAAGCAGAACCAACTCATCAACCACTTCGGCCTTGACCTGTCTAACCCCGAGGCCCACGACTTTCTGTTCGAGAACATGAAAATCTTCTTCTTCAACGAAGGCCAAGACCTCGCACAGATAGACACCTCCAAAGAAGGCTCCGTCAAGTGGTAAAGTAAAAGGCAAAAGTTCAAGCGACCGCTTCTTCACTTTTACCTTTTGCCTTTTTGCTTCTGCCTTCCTCTTTGCCTTCGCCCCTCTCGTCTCTCATTTCGCGCATGAGAAAGTAGTTGAGCGCGGTGCGTATGATGGCTATGGCCCCAAGCTTTCCTATCTGATCCCAGGTGGGGGCAATCGCGGTCGAGAGAATGTCTGCGCCGAGTTGGAATTCGAGCGCGAGGGCCAGAAACCTGGCAAGCGTCAAGCGCACGCCGTTGAAGGATTCAAGCTGCGGGGGCATGAGGGCGCGTATGAATTGATAGCCCGCAGCCAATACGCCCAAGCCTATGATGAGCGCGCCTGTGGTTTCTACAATCAGGCGCAGCCATTGTACGGCATTGATAATCGTGCCTTCGGTTGCGCCTTCGCGCGGGGCCTGTATGAGGACGCTCGTGCCCTCTTGCAGTAGACCGAGCGCGTGATATGCAAACACGACTGCTCCTTATCGTCTCGAATAGGCCCTTAGAGCCTTCGGCGAAGAAAATGAAAATTAAGACTTGCGCGGAGGCGATAAATCAATTACCATCTCCGCCATCCTAAGGGAATGTCCCGTGTCGATTCAACGCTTTTCTTCCCTTGCTGAAAAGAGAGGGCACAGGGGCTTTCGGTATCACCCAGAGCTTTTCGATTCACTAGGAGAGAATTCGCATGAAGATCAAATTAGCAGTGTTTCTGGCTTTCGTCCTGCTCATCATGGCAGGCTGCTCGGCGGCCAATACCAACACAGGCAATACTGGCAACACCGGCAATACTTCGAATACCGCGAACGCCAACAGGGCCGCGACCGCTCCCACCGCCGACCCGAACATGACCAAGGCCAACGCCGAGGCGACTTCTACCACGGGCGGCACTAAAGAGGGCTGCAAGTGCTCGGCTGCCGGTATGGCCTGCAACAGCAAGGACGGCAAGGGCTGCTGCGGTCAGGGCGAAGCGTGCTCTTCTATGAAGGACGGCAAGTCGGCTTGCTGCGCTTCGCAGGGCAAGGAAGGCGCTGCCTGCTGCTCCACTGCCGGCAAGACGGCTTCGACCAGCTCGACCGGCAACAAGGAAGGCATGAGCGGCTGCGGCGAGAAGAAGACAGAACCCGCCAAGAAGACTTCTTAAGCTTCCGGCGGAAAGCGACACGACGCGCGCCGAAAACAGCTTCAACGTTTCCAGATGGACACATGAACCGCTAGATTCCTCTAGCGGTTCATGTGTCCGTTTTTCTTGCCTGCGTCAATCACCTGTTCTAATATGCGTCTGCTTTTCATCCCCTTCTTTACTGTAACAATTTAGCATCGGAGCGCACGCGCAGATTCCAAAGAGGAAGGCGTCTGCTTTTCGACTGGATTCTTTTCCTGGCAGCTAGCGCGCGGGCAATTGAACTTACACTCGAAACCTTAAGAGCCTATGCCGAATCATCGCTTCAAGTTTATCTTCGCAGTGGTCGCGCTCGCGGCCCTTCTCTCGTCTTCCGTCCCAATCGCCCAGGCACAGGATAGCGCCATAGACACTTACGCCATCACGGGCGCGCGTATTGTGCCCGTTTCAGGCCCTGTGATTGAGCGCGGCACCGTGGTTATTCGCAACGGCCTGATTCAAGCGGTCGGCGCTGAGGTGCCTGCGCCAGCCGACGCGCGTCTGATTGACGGCACAGGATTGACTGTCTATCCGGGATTGATTGACGCCTACACTACCCTGGGAATGCCACAGCCTACGCCGCAGGCTTCAAGGACGGGAGGCGTTGGCGCGAGTCCGGCGGCAACACCTGCGCCTTCGCCTTCGCCGCAGGCTTCGCAGTTCTCTTCCCCGAACTCTACACAGCCAGTGGGCCTGCAACCTGAGCTTCAGGCTATTGACTACGTGCGGGCCGGAAGCCCGGAGATAGAAGCCGCGCGAAGCTCTGGCATCACTGCGGCGCTCACTTCACCGCGCGAAGGCATCTTCATGGGCCAGTCGGCGCTTGTGAATCTGGCAGGGGCGAACGCGACGCAGATGACTTTGCGAGCGCCCGTAGCCATGCACGTGGGCTTTACCCCGCTTCGCGCGGGCGTCTATCCAGGCTCGCTCCTGGGCGTCTTCTCCGCGCTCAGGCAGATGCTTCTGGACGCGGAGCGACTTCGCATTGCAACCCTCATCTACGAGAAGAGTCCGCGCGGGCTTCGTCGTCCCGAACATGATCGCTCGCTCGCAGCGCTCTTTCCAGTCTTGCAGAGAGAGATGCCCGTCGTGATGTTCGCCAACACTGAGCGAGAGATTCGAAGGGCGGTTGATTTGGCTGAGGAATTCAACCTGCGGCTCATCATCGCCGGAGGCGCGGAAAGCTGGAAAGCCACAGACCGTCTGCGCGCCCGCAACGTGCCCGTTCTGCTTTCGCTCAACTTCCCGCGTCGCACTACGGCGCAGTCTTCGGAAGCAGACCCGGAGCCGCTCAGAGTCCTGCGCGCACGAGTGGAAGCGCCGAAGACGGCTGCTCGTCTTCAGCAGGCGGGCGTGCGCTTCGCCTTTCAATCCGGCGCTATGACGAACATGGCGGACTTTCTCTTGAACGCCGCCAAGGCCGTGGAGCACGGACTCGCGCGCGATGAAGCCTTGCGCGCTATGACAATCAGGCCCGCAGAGATATTCGGCGTGGCGGATAGACTCGGCACAATCGAGGCCGGAAAAATCGCCAACCTGACCATCACGCGCGGCGACATCTTCGACAAGAGCGCACGCATCGCGTACGTCTTCATAGACGGTCGCCCAGTGGATTTAAGACCCGTCACGCCCACAGCGCCGGGCGGTGCGAACGCTGGCGGCACCTGGACGCTCAACATAAATTTGGGCGAAGGCGACGTGGCCTCTACCTTGACGCTTGAGCAGCAGGGCGGGCGGCTGAGTGGCTCTATTTCCGGCGCTTTAGGCTCAGCAGAGATAGCCAACGCGTCCGTCGGCGCGGGCGGCGAGATACGCTTTACAGCGCCGCTTACAATCGGCGGGCAGACAACGGAAGCGACCTTCACGGGCACGATTTCCGGCAACGAGATGCGCGGCACTGTACAGGTCGAAGGACGCTCGCCAGGCTCCTTCACGGGCACGCGCCCCAACGCGCCGCCGTCGAACGCGCCCTCGACTACACCGCCCACACAAGCGCAGCCACGCACCGAGGAGATTTCAAAGTGAGAATCGAAATGAGAAGAACTACGGCACTGCTTCTTGCGCTCTCAATCCTGTCCGCCACGCCGTTCTTTAGAGCAGGCGCGCAGCGCTCGTCCAATAGACAGCAGCGCACTGGTGAAGCGCCCACGCCTCCTGCGCCCGCAGAGACCGTCATACGCAACGCCACCATCCTGACCGTCTCTCACGGCACTTTGCAGAACTCTGACATTCTTATACGTGGCGGCAAGATTGCTGCCGTCGGTCAGAACCTTAAAGCTTCAGCGAACGCGCGCGTGATTGACGGCACGGGCAAGTACGTCATGCCGGGCATCATCGACTGCCACTCTCACTCCATGCTGGACGCCATCAACGAGTCTACTTATGCGGTGACATCTATGGTGCGTACGCGGGACGTGCTGAACCCCACGGACGTTGACCTTTACAGGGAGCTTGCGGGCGGCGTCACGACCCTGAACATACTGCACGGCTCGGCCAACGCCATAGGCGGACAGAACACCGTCGTCAAGATAAAGTACGGGCGGCCCGCAGAAGAGTTCATCTTTCCGGGCGCGCCTCCGGGGATAAAGTTCGCGCTCGGCGAAAACCCTAAGCGCACCAACTTCCCCACCCCCGCCGGACAGCCGCGCCGCTATCCCGCCACACGCATGGGCGTCGAAGAGGTCATACGCGACGCTTTCACACGCGCACGAGATTACAAGAAGCTTTGGGACGAGTACCGCGCACGCCTTCAGAAGGGTGAAAAGAATCTCATCCCGCCGCGCAGAGACCTTCAGCTTGAGCCTCTGGTAGAAGTCCTAGAAGGCAAGCGCTTCGTTCACGCGCACAGCTATCGCGCAGACGAGATTCTGATGCTCATTCAAATCGCAGACGACTTCGGATTCAAAATCAGAACCTTCCAGCACGCGCTCGAAGCCTACAAGGTGGCGAGAGAGATTGCGCGCCACGGCGCTGGCGCTTCCATCTTCATAGACAACTGGGCATACAAGATAGAAGCCTACGACGCGATTCCCTATAACGCGGCAATTCTGGTGCGCGCTGGCGTCAATACCTCCGTCAACTCCGATTCTAACGAGCGCGCACGCCGCCTCAACATAGAAGCGGCCAAGGCCATGAAGTACGGCGACCTCTCTGAAGACGAAGCCTTAAAGCTCATCACACTGAACCCCGCCTGGCAGCTTGGCATAGACTCGCGCGTAGGCTCCATAGACGTTGGCAAGGACGCAGACCTGTGCCTCTGGAACGGCCATCCCTTCAGCGTCTACTCGCGCGTGGAGATGACCTTCATAGACGGCGAAGTCTTCTTCGACCGCCAGCAGGATTTGGCGCGGCGCGCGGATTTAGAGCGCGAGCGCGCAACTCTGGAACAGGCAGAGCCTAACCGCGCGCCCTCGTCCGGCGGCACCTCTCCGTCTCTTCCAAGAGGCAGACGCCCTGCCTACGGCCACGACGACGATGAACTGGACGGAGGTAACGACCAATGAGGAAAGCAAAGCCAGTGAGCTTGATTTTCATCATAGCAGCCACGGCTCTCGTCATCGCTTCATCTCTCACAGTCTCGCGTGTCCGGGCACAGCAACCCGCGAGCGTCACGCTTCAACAAGGCTCTATAAATTCACAGGGGCTTTACGCAATTAGGAACGCGCGGATTGTGACGGTCAGTGGGCCTGTGATTGAAGCGGGCACCATTGTCGTCCGTGATGGAAAGATTGAAGCGGTTGGGGCAAGCGTAAATGTTCCGGCGGGCGCAGAGGTGTTGGACGCGCGAGGGCTTTCCGTTTATCCGGGCATGATTGACCTAGGCACTGCGCTCGGCTTAGTCGAGATAGAAACGGGCGCGCCCGGCACCGTCGACCTCACGGAAATAGGCGACATGAATCCGAACGCGCAGGCCATCTTCGGCATCAACCCGCACAGCGCGCACGTCACCGTCACGCGCGCCAATGGCATAACAAGCGTTCTCAGCCTGCCGCGCGGCGGCATCATCTCCGGCCAGGCCGCCTTGATAAACCTGGACGGCACTACTCCGCGCGAGATGGCACTACAGCCGCAGGCCGCGCTCGTCATAACCTTCCCTCGCGCGAGCGCAGGAGGCCGTAGAGAGTTTGCTTCCACGCCGGAAACTATTGCCAGCAATCTTAACGAAGCCATCACTACACGCGACCGCCAGATAGAGCAGTTGCGTAAACTCGTGCGAGATGCCGAAGCCTACGGCAAAGCGCAGGAGGCATACGCGCGCGACAAAACCTTGCCGCGTCCTGATCAGAACGTGGTGCTGGCAGCGCTTGCGCCCTACGCTCGGGGCGAGCGGCCCGTCATCATACGCGCAGACCGCGAAACGGAGATACGCGCCGCCATACGCTTTGCGGACGAGATGCGCCTTCAACGCCCAATCATCCTAGGCGGCAACGACGCTTGGAAGATAACAACGTTCCTGCGCGATAGAAACATCTCTGTGATTCTGACGGGCGTGCTGGATTTGCCTAACCGCGAGGATGATTACTACGACCAGCTTTACTCCAACGCCGCGCGTCTTCAGCAGGCGGGCGTGCGCTTCTGCATCTCCACGGGCGACACGGGAGCAAACGTGCGCGACCTTCCCTTTCATGCAGGCATGGCCGCAGCCTTTGGCCTCCCGCGCGAAGAAGCTCTGAAAGCGGTCACGCTCTATCCTGCACAGATAATCGGCGCGGCAGACCGCCTTGGCTCAATCGAACCCGGCAAGCTCGCTAATCTGGTCATCACGGACGGCGACTTGCTGGAAGCGCGGACGCACGTACGCTACCTCTTCATAGCGGGCCGCAACGTCCCCCTTACTAATCGTCAGACGGAACTCTACGAACAGTTCAAAGACAGGAGATAGAAAGTAGGGGCAGAGGACAAGTCCTCTGCCCCTACCTTTATTCATTACGCTAGTTCGGCGCGTTGTCTGGAATCGCGGGTAAAGACCAGAGGAAGTATCCGCCTTCACTGTTTTCGCCGCCATTGATGAGCGCCCGTCTGCCGTCCGCGCTCAAAGCCAGAACATAATATCCGGGCAGCTTCAACATCATCTGCTCGCTGCGAGTGTTCCATACATCAGAACCGTAGACCATTATCAACTCGCTCCTCAATTCACTCGCGCCATACTTGACCCGCTTAGATTCCATCAACTCGCCCATCAGCGAGCGCCAGGTGTTGCGTGTGGTGAAACCGTCTTTGAACAAGTAAGTAACAACGCGCCCGTCTGCGGCCATAGTCGCCCAACGGCCCTGCAAAGTTCGCCTGTGCTTGGCCGTTAGTGTCTCGTAGACGTATGACTCGTCTATGCCGCCGCGACTTGCTATGAGCATCTGTCCGTCTGGGCTGAAGAGAAGCGTGCTGATAGAATGATTGCTGTCTCCCTGCGGATTGATGCTCCACAGAAGCTTTCCGTCCGCGACACGCCACAGCTTGATGCTGTTAAGCTCCACGCCCGCAGCCACAAGCTTGCCGTCGGGGCTGAGCGCAAGAGCAGAGACCTCTCCGGCACCGTGTATGGTTTGCAGAAGCCGCCCGCTTTTTACGTCCCAGATATTTATAATCGTATCTTCGAGCGAGCCGTCGCTTGCCAGCAGTCTGCCGTCTGCGCTGAAGGAGAGCGAGGTCACGAAGCTGACCCAGTACTCTCCCTTCTCGCCAAGTCGGCGCAAAGCTCTGCCACTGTTGCCATCGTAAAGAAGGACGGAGTTTGTTTCAGCGTTGATGGCTATGATGGAAGAGTCAGGACTGAAAGCTGCTGCGTCAAAGTCATCAGTGGCAGGGATAGCCGCCAACTTCCTGATGCCCAGAGCAAAGGCGAGCGCAGGAGATTTCTCGGCAGTAGTCGGGCTGAGCGCCGCCGTAATATTTTGAGTGCCGTCTTTACGCACCTCCACACGCTCGTTCTCGTAAATTAGGTAACGATTGTTTCCCAGGGCCACGCCGACGCGAATGGAATGTGGGCCGACAAAGAAACGCTCTGTGAGGCCGGGACAACTGCCCACCTTCTGGCCGTCCACGTAAATCGTTCCTCTTGGGTAAGGTGCGTTGTTAAGCTGGCAAGTGATGGCGAGGGTGCCTTGCGGCATGAGCATGGGAGGTCTTTTTTCCGGCTGCGCCCAGGCAGGCACCGCCCACGCGCATAGCCACAGAATAACAAGAGTCGTAGCCTTGAGTCGCAATGTTCCCCGCCTCAAGAAAAAGTTGGCACCGACTCTGGAACGTGCGGGCAGGAAAACTTTGCGTAGCATCAATCCACGAAGCGCCGGAATTAAACGGGCGCGCTTGCCCAAACATTGACACGCGCGCGGTCTGGAGTATATGGTAACTGCGTCCGATTCTCGTAACTCCTGCTGGCGAGAGCCAATCTTCGATTAGTTCCTATCAAAGCGGTTTTGAGGTAAAGGACAAGACGATGAATAAGCCGTGGCCGTCAGCGCAAGGTAAGCCGCATCCCTTATCAGCGCGAGAGCAAATGAGAAAGCAGCCGCAATCTCAACTGCGCGCTATACAGCCCAAGATTGCTGCGCCTACGCAGAAGCCGAAGCAGCCGGTCGCGCCGCCCGTATACAGGCCACAACCTACGCCGCGAGTTTTGCAGCGAAAGACGGCAGTTCAACCTCTCGCCGCGCAATCTAAGCCTGCTGCGCCTGCGGCTTATCGTCCTCAGCCGGTGCCTAAAGTCTTGCAGACGAAGTCTGCAAGCAATCCGCGACCGCCGCACGCAGCTAAATTGATGCGCCCGCCCGTTGTGCCGTCAGCGCAGCGCCTTCAATCACAGGCCCTCCAGCCGAAGCCCGCTCCGATTGCACACGCGGCACGGCAAATGAAACCGAGCGCGCCGCATACTGCGGCCAGGCCGACGACCCTGCATGGAGCAGTCGCTTCAAGGAAGAATCAGTTTTCCCGGCAAGCACCTGCCCTGCAGCTTAAAACCCCATCTGGCACAAATCACCAGATGAGCAAAGCGCAGACGCGCTCCGTTATCCCTAATCGAGTCAGGCCCAACGCTCCTGCGCCTTCATGTAACCGTCAGAAACCATCGCCTGTCGCTCTACGGAATGGCTGTGCTAAAGCTGTAGTCCAGCGCATGGCCCTGAATGATGTGGATGAAGATGTGTTGTACGACATGCTGCGAAACGACCTTAACGGCGATGAGACAATGAGAATGTTAACCCGCGTAAATAAGTATTTTTGTACCGGGATAACTTATCTTGGAACTCCAGCCCCTGATACGGCAGGCATCACGTTCCCTCATGAACCTACGCCGATGGTGGTCGTCAATCTCACGCCGCACAGAGATACAGAACATTTGGCGCATACCATCTATCATGAGTTAAGACACGCGTTCGACCATACGCCGCATAGAGCATTAAACACACCTCAAGCGAAGTTAGCAGACCTTATAAATGAGGCTAAAACCTGGTATCGGGAGATGGAGTACTCAATTCGCAAAGGGGGCACAGAGTTCCAAGAGAATGTGATGAAGGGATTAATAACAGGCACAGGCACCCCACAAGACCCTTACGTTCCGCTCTCGGTAAACGGCCTTCTCGGTCTTTTGAAACAGGGATATGCCCAATATTTGACAGAGAGTCGCTCGGCGCGGTTCGACCCAGCGAATTATGTATTCGCTGGCAAACAGGCGTTTGCAACTCCCACATCCCCTGAGTGGAGGGACAAGGAGAATGACCCGGTTTGGATGCAAATGTGGAACGCCAATCTTGAGGCTTTTAGAAATCAGTGATAGTAATGCGCGCTCTCACTTCTAAGCAATGTCAAGCCGAAGGTAGTCACTGAACAGGCCGGACACGTTTTCCCGGAAGAGCGGGAACGGGCGAGCCATCAGCTAGACAACCTACTTTTTTCAGGCGTCGTCACATCATAGTTGCACACCCTATCTTTTCATTTCCCTGTAATTATAAGTTTCCCTTGGGGGAGAATGGCTGGCATGCCTCTGTGCTGCCAGCATCGGCCTGTGCCGCGCACGCGGCGCTGGCAGGGAGTTCCTTTTTGTGTACGTGCGCCGCAGATTGATACCACCTCTTCGGGGTCTGTGGGGCGCTCCGTGGCCGTGCCGTTGGGGCCGTACTTGGGTTCAGGCTTCGGCGCGGCATTCGTTGCGGAATCCGCGCTCGCTTCTCCCTCCGCGTCCGTTCCGTTGACTGAAGGCGCGACGGGAAGTTCGCCGCGCTGAACAGTCAGTGGGGGCGGAGTTTCCAAGGTGCGCGTAGCCCGCCCCACCAAGAGTCCAAGGGAGAGAAGCGCGGCTGCTGCAATCAAGGGCAGAAGGATACGCGCCCTTTGATGACGCCCTTCACAGTTTTGACAGAAGCTGCGGCTTGTCCAGAAGCGCCAGCGTGTGCGCGTGATTTTCTCGCCGCACTCCGCACAGAAATTCGGCTTGTACATTTTTTTGAGAGCCTCCTTTGTGGGAAAGGATGCTCTATTCGGAATCGCGCTGAGAGACGCCTTGAGACTTTCTGAAAGTCCTGGGGGCCGCTCGCGGATGAGGTGGACGCTCCGAGAAGAGCCTGCCTTAAAGCGAGCCGCATTATATTCTCAACTCCCGCGCCGAGACAACGTTTGTTGCGTGCATGGTACACGTTGCACGCGTAAGACAAACGTGCTAGACTGCTTTTACTCCCGAACCTTTCAGAGAAAGAGCCTTTGCCTTTCCTTGTGCATCAACAAGAATTACGAAAGACGAGAACGCTTTCTAAAGCGCGGGTTACTTTAAGATGGGTTTGAGACTTTATTGCAATCGGTACGGGCATTTCAAGCACCCTCTGGTGTGCGCTGTGAACTGTCCCTATCGCACGCGCTGCCGCGACTTCGCGCTCTTTTATGATGAGAATCGCGCGGGCGTGGACGCGCTGGTCGAAGAATATTTCGCTCAGCGCACCGCCTCGGACACAAAGCAGCAGGAGGCGCGCGAGCGCTCATTTGTGCGGACGGCTGTGCCCGTTGCAATGCGGACGCTGATACGCCTGGAGGTAAAAAGAGAGATGGCGGAAGCCAAGTACATCTGGATTGGGAAAGAGGATCAGGCAGAGCTGCTTGACCACGAAGAGGTCATCAAACGCGCAGAGCGTGGGTGGAAGGCCAAACACATTTACAAAGTCGCGCAGGAGATGGAACTGAAGTTTCAGCTCGTGCCCTTGAAGCGAATCGAGAAGGCCAAACGGGCTGCGGAGGCTGACGCCGAGCGAGCAGCCGCACGACGCCGCGCACAGCGCCCGCGACCCGTAGCCGTCGAATCACCCGCACCGCTCAAGCCTGTCCCCTCAATCGAGACACAGCCGCAGCCACAGCGCCGCTCACGCGCACGCGTAGCAAAAGCCGCAGGGGATAGATAGGAAGTCTCAAGACCAAAGTCCCAGGTCAAAAAACTCTTTCTTTTGACTTGGGACATGGAACTTGGAATTTGAGACTCCTACAGTTCCCATTTTCGTTGCTCAAGCAACTCTGCGCTGGCGGGAAGCGTCCGACCATCTGCGCGTCGGATGGCCTTTTCGTGCCTGTGGGCGGGCGTACTTGCAAAAGGCGCTTGCAGCCATGCATACTCGCCTTCTAGCGACGCCCTAATTTATTCAAGCGAAATTCTTGTGCAATGATTCGAGCGCTGTTTTCCTTTTCTTCCAGACAAAGACGCTACTCCGTCATAGCCCTGCTGGCACTCGTCTGCGCTCTTCTGCTGCCACCTTTGGCGCTGGCGCAGGATCAGGAGCCGGATGATGTGCTGCGGGTCGAGACCAATCTGGTGCAGCTTAACGTAGGCGTAGTAGACCGGCAGGGCCGCGCCATTTTGAATCTCTCGCGCAATGATTTCGTCGTCTACGAAAACGACGTGCGTCAGACCATACAGAGCTTCGAGCCTACGACTACGCCCTTCAGCCTTGTGCTGCTGCTGGACATGTCCGGCTCCACGCTGGGCTTTCGTCAGACGCTCAAGACCTCTGCCATGCGCTTCATAGATGCGCTTGCGCCCGAAGACCGCATAGCCATCGTGACCTTCAACGACAAGGTGGAGCTTCTTCAGAAATTCACGTCCGACCGCAGGAAGATTGCAGACGCCATTGATCTGGCGCAAGGCAAGGGGCAGACGCACTTTTATGAAGCGCTGCGATTCTCCATGCGGCAACTCGCAGGCGAAGGCAAGCGGCGCAAGGGCATAGTTGTTCTGACCGACGGGTTGGACACGGAGATGCGTAAAGCGGACAGGGAAGCATCTTCAAGCGCCAACACGAATGAAGCGGCCATCGCTTCGATTAAACCCGGCGCGAGCGCCCCCTTAAACTCTGTCTTAAACATGGCGGACGGCCTCGGCGTGACGGTCTACCCGCTCGCTTTGCCTTCGGGCGACGCGAAGCTTCTGCCCTTCCCTGACCCGCAGCAGATAGCCATGTACACGGCTGCACGCGCACGTCTTCAAGCGCTGGCAGACCGCACGGGCGGGCGCTTGAGCGAGATAAGACGGCTGGAAGATATGGGACGCCTCTATGCGGAAGTCGCTGCGGAGTTGCGTACGCTCTACAGCCTGACCTACCAACCGTCGGGCGAGCGCAAGCGCGACGGAAGCTGGCGCGCCATACGCATAGAAGTCGCGCGCCCCGACATGATAGCGCGTACCAAGAGCGGCTATTATTCGCGTTAAAGTATGAGGGCTGGCGCTCTCGTTTTAGTCACCCTGCTGCCTGCTTGACACTCGGCGCTTTCAGCCCCTATAGTCTCTTTTCCGCTTTGAATAAGCTCTCTCGCGCCCGTAGCTCAGTTGGATAGAGCGTTGGTCTACGAAACCAAAGGTCGCATGTTCGAGTCATGCCGGGCGCACCATTGAATTTGATAAAAGAGGCTGCCATGTGGCAGTCTCTTTTTATTCCTCATCAATCTCGACTTCGTAGTTACTGCACTTGAATAATCTGCTATTACTACTTCGGCCCGAACTCCTGAATGATGCGGTCGCGTATCTGCGCGGGGGTGAGGCCCTCTTGCTTCTGTAGGCGATAGGCTACGAGGGCTTCCATTATGCAGGTGGAGCAGGTGGCCGAGTGCTCTGACTCGTAGCAGGTGTGCAGGCTCTTGTGGCCGAAGCCTTCGTCGCAATAGCAGTAGCAGGGAAGCTGTGCGAGCGTTTCCGGTATCTCGCGCGCTATCTGATAAGCCTCGCGTGCGCGACCGAAGAATCTTTCCGGCGGAAGCGTTGGGGCTAAGCTAGCAAGCGCCTTTCCGTCCGTCACGTAGGCAGGCACACGCGTAGGCAGCGTGCGCTGCGGCCTCATAGAATTCTTATTTGATAAAGAGGATTTCCCCTTGCCGTTGCCTATAAGCAGCGCCACTGTAATCGTCGTCACCACGGCGACCAGAGCGACTATTAAAATCTTCTTCCTGTTCAAGCTTCTACTCTCCTGAAATCAAAACTCTTCAACTCGAAAGCTTCCGTATTAAGATGGCTCTTAAGCTTTAAAGGTTCGACGGAAGCTCGGTCGGCCCCGCCGCATCGTAAAATATAAGATATAATGGCCCGCTTTGACGAGCTTGTAGCCCTTCCAGAAGATTTAAAGAAAGGTAGCAGACAAAATGAGACCGGCACTATTCACAATACTGATAGCCCTTGCCGTCATAATCATCCTGACCCGAAGACGCGGAAGATGATAGCTCTTTTGAGCCGAGCCGTGCGAGCTTATCCTTCGTCGTCTTTCGTCTCACTGCCCCCTGTAGCCTGTGCGCGCGGGTGGTGGCGGTTGTAGGTTGCGCGCAGGTGCAGGTCTGTCATGTGCGTGTAGATTTGTGTAGTTGAGATGTCGCTGTGTCCCAGAAGAGATTGGACTGAGCGAGAGTCTGCGCCGCGTTGCAGCAGATGAGTGGCGAAGGAATGACGAAGAGTATGCGGCGAGACGTTCTCAAGCCCCGCGCGCTCGCTGTAGCGTTTAATAGTAAGCCACACGGATTGTCTGGTGAGCGGCGCGCCCAGAGAGTTGACGAAGAGGCGCGGGTCATGTGTGCGCGAGCGGCTCAGTCGCGCGGCGCGGTAAAGCTCAAGCCAGCGCGTGGCGCTCTTGCCTATGGGAATCCTGCGCTCCTTGCTTCCCTTGCCGTGACATGAAAGCAGCCCCGCGTCCATGTCAACATCCGACGGCTTGAGCGAGATGAGTTCCGAGATGCGAAGCCCGGAAGCGTACATCAGTTCAAGCATGGCGCGGTCGCGCAATCCCTCTTCGGTCGCGGTGTCGGGCGCGCTGAGAACTCTTTCCATCTCATCTTCGCTCAGGTATCGCGGGAGATAAGCGTTGGCCTGCGGGGTGTCTAAATCTTCGGCAGGATGCCGCTTGATGTGGCCGTCCAGCATCAGAAAGCGGTAGAAGCCGCGCGCGGCGCTGGTGGCGCGCGACACTGACCTGGGCGCTAAGCCTTCGCGCGAAAGGCTGGCTATCCATTCACGCAAATCCGTGCGGGCGAGTTCTTCAACACGCTTCCCCGCACGCGCAGCCCAGTCTTCCAGCCGCGCAAGGTCGCGCCTGTAGCTTTCCAGGGAATTACCGGCCAGCCCCTTTTCAACCTGCAAGTAAGTGAGATATTCACGCACAAGACTGCGCCGCGAAGCTCTGTCCATAATCATGAGCGCTCAAAGAGAGAGATGAAAGACCTTTAATTCCGGCGGCGGAATTCCACAACCTTGATTTGTAGCTTAATCAACGAGACAAGACAAGCATAATCTCTGAGAGAGGAAAGCGGTGCGCGGAGAATTTCTATAAGTCTTTCAGTCTTTAATCGAACATGAAGGAGCGTTGCGCGTCTATGCTTCTTCCGGTGATACGCATGTAGGCGCGTGCGAGTCTTTCGCGGCGCACAGGCGCACGCTCGTTATAGTACGCACGGATAATCTCGTCCGTGTCCGTATAGATTATGCTGTCCAGAAGCTTGAGTTGTTCGGTTGCGGCTTCGCCTTCAGGGCCGTCGCCCGTCAGAATCTTCTGAAGGGATTCATGCGCGAGGCTTCTGAGCCTCAGATGCATGGCGAGCGGAAAGCCCAGGACAAACGTGAGACCGAGGGCGAAGGCAGCAAGCTTGCGCCTTCTGCTCGCGCCTTCCTGATGCAGATTGACGGCTCGTCTTCCGTTGCGCCAGAAAACCAGGGCGGTGAGAAAAGGAATAAACCCGAAAAGCCCTATGCCGAAAAACATGATGCCCAGGAGGCTGAGGGGAAAGAGGACGACGCCTATCAGAAACGAGACGAGCGCGCCCGCGTACAGGAATCCTCCAATCGCAAGAGCGTGCTCTCGCAGAAGCTTTCCCGCAGAGAGCCAGAGGGCGAGCGTGGAGATTTCTATGAGCGCTATGGTGTAGGCCAGAAATTGCAGCTTGCCTAAAAACGGCTCGCCGCCGAAGAAGCTGCGAAAGACTATCGGGTCAAAGATGAAACAGAGTATGGGCAGAGCAATGCCGAAGGTAACGTCAAAGACGGTTCGCTTCACGCTCTCCTGCGGCTGGAGTTGTCGGCGCAAGAATGAGACGCGCTGGTGCGGCTCGACATTCGCGCTTCCCACGCTCTCTATATTCAACACGCCCGCTCGCTCCATCTTATCCTTCGCATCCTTCTTTCATTCTCAATCAGATTGCAGCTTTTCGCGGCGAGAGCGTGGCCGCGTCCGCCCTTTCCACGTCGGGGAAGGAGCCGCGACCGAAGAAGACATGCCAGGCCAGTTGCTTGAACATGGGAAGCCGCATCACAGCGCAGCAGGCTTCTAGAAGTAAGTGCTGGCGCACGCCGCTTATCATGCGTCGCATCCAGAGGCGCGAGACGAAGCGCGAGCGAAAGTCTTTGCCCGAATACGGCTCAAGCTCTCTGGCGTCTCCCGTCGAAAGAAATCTTTCGATGACATCCGCCGCGAGCTTTGAGAGACGCATGCAGGGGTCAAGGCCGCCCGCCGTCAAAG
>JACVRN010000167.1 GCA_014534425.1 Pyrinomonadaceae bacterium | reverse complement strand
GGCCAAGCTTTTCCTGACGCAGCGCATTGCGTCCGACCCCATCACGCCCATCAGCGATAACACCTTGACAGGCTTTGCGGCCTCGACCGCGCGCAGAGAGACGGCCATAGGCATTCAATCAAAGCTTGGTCGTTATACAACTCTCGGCGGGCGCTACCAGTTGGAGAACGGCATCAACGGCACGGACAGCTTCGCCGTCATAGGCTTGCAGAACCGCCTGCCGATTAACAAAGAGTTGTCGGTCGAGTTCGGATACGAGCGCGGCTTCCTGATAGCAGGCAACGGTCAAAGCTTCAACAGCTTCACGCTCGGAGCATCGTGGCTGCCGACCGAGAACTTCCGCTCAAGCGTGCGTTATGAGTTGCGCGACCGTCAGGGCTTGGGCCAACTCTTCGCGCTCGGCGCTGCCGGACGTTTGGGCGACGGTTTTACGACGATGGCGCGCGTTCAATTCTCGCGCTCGCTCTTCGCCAATCGTCAGAACGAATTAATGGACGGAACCGCAGCCATCGCTTATCGCCCCACGGAATCTGACCGCTACGGCCTGCTCTTCAGCTATCGCCATCGCAGTCTGACGCAGGACGGCATAGACGGCCTTCTGCCCACGCGCCAGCGCGCAGACGTGCTCTCCACGGACGGCTTTTATCAGGCGACGAAGAACCTTGAGCTTTACGGTCGCTTCGCTTTGAAGCTCAGCGCGGACGGCGACGCGCGGCTCGTTTACGTTTCGACTCTGACGTACATGACGCAGGCACGCGCGCAGTATCGCCTTGGTAAATACTTTGACCTGGCGGCTGAGACCAGGTACATGATGCAGCCCGCGAGCGGCACTCGTTCCAACTCTACGGGCGCGGAGATTGGCTACTGGGTAACGCCTGACCTGCGGCTGGGCGGCGGCTACAACTTCTCTTCCAGCTTCAACGGCCCCGGAAACCAGACCTTCAATAACGCGCGCCGTGGATTTTACTTCACCATCAGTTCCAAGCTCTTCAACCTCTTCGACCTGTTCGGCACGTCCAACAACGGTCTGGAAGCTCCAGCCAACGCTGAGCCTTTAACGGACGGAGGTGAGCGTCAGTGATGAAGGGAGCGCCTTTCACACACACGCTTTCATCTTTGATGAGCCTCGCGCGCAAGAGCGCACTGCTCGTCGCGCTCGCTCTCTGCCTGATTGCGTTTGCAGCATTAGAAGCCAGCGCGCAGAGTTGCGCCACGCCCGGCAAGGACGGCCCCGGAGGCTCTCTCACGGGCGTCGTCAACACGTACTATCCCGGCAACGCGAACGCTGCCATGGGCGCGACCTCTATCACTCTGGGCGCGCCGACGGGAGCGGCTGCGACGATTACCACGGGCGACCTGCTGCTGGTCATACAGATGCAGGACGCGCAGATTAACGACACCAACAGTAGCGTCTATGGCGACGGCATAAGCGGCGACCCAGGCTCAGGCGCAAGCGCTATAGGCCAGTCAGGGCTTTATGAATATGTGGTAGCGACGAATAATGCGACCACGTCCGTCACTATTCGCGGAGCGGGCACTGGCAACGGCCTGGTCAACTCTTACTTCAATAACAACGCCACCAACTCTCGCGGCCAGCGCCGCTTTCAAGTAGTGAGAGTCCCGCAGTACACGTCCGCGACTTTGTCTTCGGGCCTCACCGCTCTGCCCTGGAACGGTCGCACGGGCGGCATCCTGGCAATAGACGTTTCGGGCGCGCTCAATCTGGGCAGCGCGACCGTGAATGTAAACGGCATGGGCTTTCGCGGCGGCGGCGCTCGCCAGTTGGCGGGCGATAGCGGCGGCGCGAACACGGATTATCGCAACACCACAGCCAACACCTGCCACGGCATCAAAGGCGAAGGCATAGCGGGCACTCCGCATTATGTTTATGACCCCTCGACTCTGTCCGTCATAGATACGGGCGTCGAAGGCTATCCGAGCGGCGCGACGGCGCGCGGCGCTCCGGGCAACGCGGGTGGCGGCGGAACCGACGGCAACCCTATCACCAACGACCAGAACTCAGGAGGAGGAGGCGGCGGCAACGGCGGCGTTGGAGGCGTGGGCGGCAATACCTGGAGTTCTAATCTGGGGCGCGGCGGCTTTGGCGGCGGCGACTTCTCGTCGGCTGCTGCTAACCGTTTGATAATGGGCGGAGGCGGCGGCGCAGGCTCTAGAAATAATTCAAGCGGTACGGCGTCAAGCGGCGGAGCGGGCGGCGGCATAGTCATGATACGCGCCGGAAACATCACAGGCTCCGGCACGATTACGGCCAACGGCTCGCAGGGAAGCGATGCTGAGAACGACGGCGCGGGCGGCGGCGGAGCGGGCGGCAGCGTGCTCGTAGTAGCGCTCAACGGCGGCCTTGGCTCTTTGACCGTGCGCGCTCAGGGCGGCGATGGCGGCAATGCCTGGACAACGCAGACGGCTGGCGGAACGCCCGGCAACCGTCACGGGCCGGGCGGCGGCGGAGCGGGCGGCGTCGTAGCCCTTAACGGCTCTGCGAGCGTCTCCGTCACGGGCGGCACGCGCGGAACCACCACGACATCCTTCGACCCTTACGGAGCCACTAGCGGCGGAAGCGGCCAAACGCTCAGCATAACCGCGAGCCAGATTACGGGCGCAACCGCCGGAGCGTCATGCTCTCCGTACGTCGGTCTGACAAAGAGCGTGTCGCCAACGGGCACGCAGATACCCGGCACAGACTTAACCTACACCATAGCTTTCAGCAACACCGGCGGCGCTCAGGCGCGCAACCTGGTCATCATAGACCCTGATCCTTCCACCACGTTGAGCCTCAGCACCAGCACCTATTTCAAGGTCGGCTCGGTCACAACTTCTATCGTCAGCACAGGGTTGACTATGCAGACCTTTTACTCCAACAACGGCGGCTCGACCTACACGTACACGCCCGTAAGCGGAGGTGGCGGCGCACCCGCAGGCTATGACGCCAACGTCACGCACATACGCTTCCAGTTCACAGGAAATCTGAGCCAGAGTTCTACCGGCAATGCCAACTCCGGCAGCGTCAGCTTCAAAGTTCGAATTAAATAGTACGATTATGACGTGCTGTTGTCTTCGGCGTTGAGGCCGTCGCCTATCCATGTCAGGGCGCGCATGCTGGCGGGCAGACCTATGGTGGTGATGGCGAGCACGGCCACGTGCTTCATCTCTTCGGGCGTGATGCCTGCGCTCAGAGCGTTCCTGACCGCAGAGTGCGTGCCGCCTTCAAGACCCGCGCCCACGGCCAGCGCCAGCTTAACCAACCGTCTGGTTCTTTCGTCCAGAGGGCCAGCCCTATGACAGCTATCGCCAAGCTCCGTGAAAGCCCGCCACACCTCTTTGTAATCATCCCTGAACCCTTTGACCGGCGATGGAAGTTCCGCGCTCACTTTACTGTTCCCCTCTCTTGTCTGAATTCAGAAAAGCTCTTCCGAAGAGCGTGAACATATCACAAACCCGCCGCGCGCCTCTCAATAAAAAGGCTAATCGGCAATCATGAATCGGTATGCTCCAACTCATGATTGCCGATTAGCCGTTTAAGATGGACGAGCGCAGCCTTCCTGCTTGTCACTCGTCACTCATCACTCGTCACTGCTTTACTTTCCTCTGCCCTGCTGTTCCTTGGCACCCTTAACGTCGCCTTCGCTTCCCTCTTTACCACTGCCGGTAGACTGCTCTTCTATGAGATTGGATTCCGGGCCGAAGGTAAACTTCCAATCGTCGCCCTCTTTAATCATATAGGTCGTCAAGGGCTGGCCGTTGGCGTCCTTGAACTGAATCTTCAGCGAGCCGTCATCCTGCTGCACGGGAGGCTTCATTTCCGGGTTAGGCGGAATGGGGTGCTTCGTCAGGGCCTCTCTGATAATGTCGTCAACGCTTCGCTTCTCCAGGCTGGCAATCTGCTCCAACTGCTTCATGTAATCTTTAGAGATAGTCTTTTTGAAGCCCTCCATATCCTTATCCTTGAGGGCATTGTAAGCCACCTTGAAAGTTCCGTCCGGGCTCTTCATGGTGGGCTTCTCTGCGGGCGTAGCATTTGCGCTCGCGGTGTTAGCATTGGCCGACTTGTTGGCGTTGCCACTGTTAGCGTTGTCGGTCGTGCCGCCGCAGGCAACAATGAGGGCCGAAAGGGAGAGCGCCAGCGCAAGCGCGGTCATTTTGATTTTCATAGTTACTCGTAGCTCCTTCTATAGCAAGGGAAATAAATTCGAGAGAAGGCGCGCAGTATAACTCAAGCGCCGTATATTTCCAAAATCAAGGCAAAATTCAAACAGGATGGACAGGAAAAGAGATTGATTCATTTATTCATTTCTTCATTGAATCAATGAACCGATGATTCAATGATTCAATCTCTTCTTTATCCTGTCCATCCCTGTTAATTATCCTTCCTTCCCTTCAAACTATTTCCTGACGGCGCGGGCCGACTATTTTGCAGCGCTTGTGATTATCGCGCGCGAGGATTGGTCTAGGAGATAAACGTCTACCGCCGGAATTTCTCCGGCAGAGATGCGGAAGGCTGGCTGAGCGGATTCTCTCAGGCTCGCCAGCAGCCGCTCGTTGCTGAAATAGCGACGCCCGCGCGCCG
The DNA here is from genome assembly GCA_014534425.1 of Pyrinomonadaceae bacterium. Taxonomy (GTDB): domain Bacteria; phylum Acidobacteriota; class Blastocatellia; order Pyrinomonadales; family Pyrinomonadaceae; genus JACVRN01. Next base: position 2,916 of record JACVRN010000167.1, on the reverse strand, counting down.
CTATGAGGAAATCGCCGTCCTCCAGTTCCCTGAGCGCTTGCGTGTCCGAGAGCGAAATGAAGCGCAGGTCTGTGCGCCCCGCTTGCTTCGCGTAGTAAGTCGCAAGGCCGACCGTTTCCGTAGCCACACGCGCGCCCGGTCTTGCGCGCCGCGCAATCTCCGCCACGGTGTCGCGTATGGCGTTGTCGTAGAACTCGTCCTGCGGAAAAAAGCTGCCCGCACGCGCCTGTCCTCCGCCGAGCCAGTTCGTGTAAAGCCTGTAATGAGGCGCAGCCTTCGCGGAGGCCCAGGCCGACGAGAGAATCACCAGGCTGTAAACGGCGGCGCGAAGGTAAGCTTTTACATTGACGTTAGCAAACGCGGAAAGCTGTCTCGCCAGAAAGCTGGCCGCATGCTTCAAACCAACGCCTGCGATTATCAGCACGACCGGCAGCACGGGCGTGAAATAACGCGTGAACTTTCCGCCGAACAGCATGAACGGAACAAAGCCTATCAGCACCCAGAAGAAGAGAAAGAATCGCCCGTCGCCCGCGCGCCGTCTGAACATAAAAGGCAAGCCGACCAGGAAAGATATGATGGTTGCAACGGGCAGCTTCACCCACATAAAGACGAAATAGAAATACCAGGGCACGCCGCGCAGCCAGTCCATGAGCTTATGGCTGTAAACCCTGCCCATGAACTCGTAGCCGTCGTGGCCTATGCGCTTGTAGCTGGCGAAGGCAAGCATCTCTCGCCACGTAGCCGGAAGCAGTATCGTAGGGTTGAGTATGAGAAAGACTAGCCCCATCACCGCGAAGAAGATTAGGAAACGCTTCTTGCCCATGCGCCAGTGCGTTTCGGGAATGCCCTGAAAGATGTAGTTGTAGCTGATGCTGACGGCAAACAGGTGCGGCTCGTACTTGGAGGCCAGCATAGCGCCGAAGGAGGCGGCTGTGGCCCAGTAAAGCGGCGCAGGGTTTCCCTTGCCGGATTCAGCAACGCGCTGGCTCTTCAACCAGAAGACGTTCGCCAGAAGAAAGAAGAAGAGGACGAAGGTGTCTTCTTTGGCGATGCGGTTGAGTCCTATGGCGCTCGGGTCAAATGCCCAGAGCGCTGCGGCAATGAGCGCGACCTCAGCGCCGAATAGCTCAGCAGTGAAAAGGTAAAGGACTACGACTGTGAGCGCGCCGAAGATGATGGAGGGCGCTCTGAGAGCGGCTTCTCTTGAGATGCTAAGCCCGGAAGCACGCGCTTCAACAAAGGAGCTTTCGTTCCACTTCTCAGCCGTGATGATGCTGACGGTTTGCAGCGCCTTCATCAAAAAGGGATGCTCGCCGTTGGCGGCAGTCAAACCGTGCGCGCGATAATCCTCGACCGCTTCGAGCTTGTTAAGCTCGTCCTCGCTCAAGGCTTCCGTACCTAAGCCTACGGCGCGAAGGCCCGCGCCCGCCAGCACAAAGAGCGAGAGAGCTATGATGAGAGCGGTGCGGTTAAGACTCAGAGCGCCCGGCTCTGTGAAGAGTTCCGGTCTGAGTCCTGCGGTGGTAATCGGCTCTGCCTTTCGGGCCAAAAGCGTTTCGCTGCTCCTTTGCGATGAAAGATTACAGTCACAGGCAGGCTCGCGGCAAATGATAGCCCCCGACTGTGGCGCTTTCCGAAAGTGTACCAAACCACTTGAAATTCCATGAGAAATCGGCCAATATTTGCGACGCGTCCAGTTACCAGGTGTGCGGGCGGCACATGACTCCTCTGCAAAGCATGTAGTCGCTTGCGCCAGCTTCTTTGCAAAGGGGCGCTTCGCAACCTTAACGGACTCGACCTCAGGCACCAATGGGTCGAGCCTCCTACCTTAAACTTTAACGGGAAGACTGCGCGGGAAAGAGACTCTTTGGTCTGATGCTCTTTCTGTAGTCGGCCCACTCACCAGAAGAATTGAGAGTAGTTGAAAGGAGACCACATGGCAGAAATTCAGGAGCGAGTCGGGCCAGGACAAGCAGAGGCAACATCAGCAGCGCCGCCCTTTCGCATTGACCCTAAGCTTCATCAGATACTTTACAAGTCGCAAACGAAGACCATTTTAGAGCCAAAGCCTGAGCCGGAAGTGCTGCCTGAGCCGCCCTATCCGATTCACCCCGACCCGCAGCCTATGACCAAGCGGGAATATCAGAAGCTCAACGCTATCAGAACCTGGAAGACCTGGGGCTCGCCCTATTTCAAATCGCTCTATCACAGAGGCGAACTGCGTCCCATCATCCCGTACCTCTTTACAGAGTGGAAGTGCAACCTGGACTGCCATTACTGCTGGTCTTACAACAACAAGGTCAAGGGCATGACGGAGGACACGGCCAAGCGCTCAATCGACTGGCTGCACTCCATTGGCTCGCGCGTACTCGCCTTGATGGGCGGCGAGCCGCTCCTCCGGCCCGGCTTCATACACAAGATTGTCTACTACTCCGCGAAGAAAGACATCTTCGTGTACCTGCCCACGAATGGTCGCCTGATGAAGCCAGAAGTTATTGACCGCCTCGGCGACGCGGGCATTGCGACCGTCAATCTCGCGGTCGATTCCGTCAAAGACCGCAAGGCGCTGCCGAAAGCCCTGGAGCCGATTCGTTCTTACTTCGACTATCTGGTCAAGCGCCAGCATCACTACGGCTACACTGTGATGTTCAATATCAACATCACGCGCATCAACATGGACGACGTGAAGGAGTTGACCGAGATAGCGCACGACAACGGCATTGCGACCGACTATCACATCAACGAGTCGCCCATGACCGAGCAGACGCACTTCAAGCACCTGAACGAGAACAGCACATATCTCACGCCGGACGATTGGAGCAAGGTGGACGACCTGCTTGATTACCTTGACGCCAAGCGCCACAACGAAGGCTACAAGATGGTCAACCAGTCCAAGCACATGCAGGACATGAAGCG
>JACVRN010000191.1 GCA_014534425.1 Pyrinomonadaceae bacterium | reverse complement strand
GGATGAAACTCTTTCATCCATCACTCGCGGCCTTCGAGAGCAGCTCTTGTTACTACTTTCCGAACAGAATCCAGTCACCGTGCGAGGTGCCCATGAAGAAGAGCATGGGCAGCGAGAGCCAGGTGTTGGTGCGCGAAGCCAGGAAGGCTTTGCGCGCATCTTCGGGCGAAGGCGCTTGGCCGTTGCCCTTGAACGCTTCTATGGCCCGCTTCTGCACGCGCCAGATGATGCCCCACACGTTCAGCATCATCATGATGCCGAGGCCGCCGCCTATGCCTATGGAGACGGACTTGTTGCCTAGATAGCGACCGCCAGCGCCGCCCGCGTTTCCCAGAACGTAAACGATGACGACCGCAAAGATTATAACCACGATGGCGATTGCGACGGCCAGCACGCGCCCGTCCTTAGTGAGCGCAGGCACCTGATAGAGGCCGTAAATAATCGCGTAGGTGACGAGCACAATGACCAGCCAGATGCCCAGGTACGCCCAAGGATTGACGCCCGCGTTCCTGGCTTCGCTCGCCAGAATGTACATGGCGTAGTAAGTCAGCCCGGCCAGCACCGTGACGACCGCGCCCCATCGAAAATACCAGAGTGAGCGGCCCAGAAGATCAGGGTTTATCTTCTTCTTGGCGTCCGCATCCATAATCTTCTGCACGGGCACATTGACCAGATTGAAGAAGTAAAGAAGACCTATCCAGGTGATGCCCGCTACGAAGTGCGTCCAGCGCAGGATGGCGCGTGCCACGTCCGCGCCAGAGGTCGGCCCGTGCACAAGTTCTTGCAAGAATCCGAAGCTCACAGGGAGATGAGTTACAAACTCGCTTAGCATACGTCCTCCGTCCATGTTGGTCTTGTGAAGCCGTAAAGCTCAAGGCGCGGCGTCCCGGGAAAAGCGTCGGCCTGAAAAAGCGTCCGACCGCGACGCACGCAATTTTCCGAATTGTCTACAAAGTTTACGCGCCAGAGATTACACCAGAGACACCCAACGCGCAATAAACTTCATTGAATCGATGAACAAATGAACCGATGAATCAATCCTCCACGGGTCGCGGGCCTGCGGGGATGCCTTTGACGCTAGACTGATTGATGACCCTTACTTTGAGGTCGTCCATGACGCGCACCTGGCAGGAGAGGCGAACATTTTCGGCCAGCCCTGTTTCGGCTGCGAGGCGGTTGCGCTCAAGCTCTCTTATTTCGCCAGGGTCGCCCGCGAGAACTTCCACGCGGCAGGTAGTGCAGCGAGCGTTCCCGCCGCAGCGATGCAGTATGTCAATGCCAGCGTCCTCTATCGCCAGCACCAGCTTGCGTCCAGCTTCAACCTCAAAGCCGTTCACACCCGAGGCACTCTCCGCTTCAACCTTAGGCATAATCCTTGTTGCTCCTGAAAAATTTTTTAAGGGATGAATTTCGCTTCGGACTTTCGCACACTTGCGCCACGCATCGCAAGTCTGCTCAGTCAGACAGTTTCAACTCCATGTAAAGCGTGCCCGGCTCTGGGTTCGAGTAGTAAGGCTCTATCTCTTCGAACCCGAGCGAGCGATAGACGGCGACGGCCCTCTCCATCTTCTGCGGGATAGTATCGAGCCGCATGCGCTTGTAACCGAGCGCGCGGGCCTCCGCGATTATCTTATCCGTCAGGGTGCGCCCCAACCCGCGCCCCTGAAACCGAGGGCGCACAAAGAGCCGCTTCATCTCGCAGACCTTCTCTCCCAAATCCCTGAGAGCGATGCAACCGGCCACGGCTTCGTCATCAAGAGCTAAAATCAGACGCCCCTGAGGGGGAGCGTACGCGCCCGGCAGTTCTCTCAACTCCTTCTCAAAATTCTGAAAGCAGAGGTCAAGCCCTAGCCACGCTCTGTACTCTTCAAAGAGCCGCCGTGCCTCCTCAATCTCCGCAGGGGTTTCAGCATCTTTCAGCTTCAACATGGCTGATTAATTAACCGCCCGGCTGGTACTCCGGCGGATAGTATATGACTTCGACGGCGTTGCCTCCGACGCCCTTCGTGTAGAAGGAGACGGAGCGGTCGCGGTGTTCTTTAAGGGTTCGGCCTTCACGCCTTGCTGCCTCTTCCAGAGCCTCTCGCGTCTCCACGCGCAGGCCCATGTGCGGCGGGTGCTTTGAGCCGGGCGCGAGCAATGCTATCCCGAAGCCGCGCGCGTCCCTGAGCATTGCCCAGTCCTCATAAAGCGTCTCTACGCGAAAGCCTATGCGCTCGTACTCGGCAACGTCCACCGAGATGTCTTCGGACTTCACGGCGATGTGATCCAGCACCACGCCCTCAAAGCGGCGCTCATTTTGCTCCTGCATAAATCTCAAACCTCTAGAAGAAATTTATTCAGAAGGATTGTAACGCCGCGCGAAAAAAAGCAGAAGGAGGAAATTAACAGGGATAGACAGGATTATCAGGATGAAAGAAGTGCTGTTGCTTTTTCTTTATCCTATCTATCCTGTCTATCTCTGTTAATTTCCCCCTTTAATAGATTCTTGACACCATCACAGCTTTCGCGCAACTCTAAGCGAAGCCTTTAGAATCCTAGAGGGAGAGAGAATGACCGATCGCTTGCGAATCGTTTCCCTTCTGCCGTCTTCGACCGAGATAGTCTGCGCGCTCGGCCTTGAAGATGCGCTCGTAGGCATCACGCACGAATGCGATTACCCGCCGTCCGTCGAGGGCCTGCCGCGCCTGACCGCCAGCCGCATCTCGCACGAGACCATGACGAGCAGCGAGATAGACCACGCCGTTCGCTCGCAACTCGACGGCCACGGCTCCATCTATGATTTAGATGAGCAGCGATTGCGAGAGCTTCGTCCTGACCTCATCATCACGCAGGAGCTTTGCGAAGTCTGCGCCGTCAGCTACAAGACAGTGCGCCGCGCCGCCCGCATGTTCGAGACAGATGTTCGCGTGGTCTCGCTTGAGCCGAACACCATCGCGGACATCTTCGACAACATACGGGTCATAGGCCAGCTCACCGGAAGAGAACGAGAGGCGGAAGCTTTGGTCTCGCAACTGGACGCGCGCATGAAGCGTCTTGAAGCTATGACTTCATCCCTGCATTCGCGCCCGCGCACGCTCATGCTCGAATGGCTTGAGCCGCCGTTTGCGCCCGGCCACTGGGTACCGGAACAGGTGCGCGTCGCAGGCGGCGACCACGCCTTCGGTCGCGCGGGCGAAAAGTCCGTCACGACCACAGCAGCAGAGATAAGCGAGTACGCCCCCGAAGTCGTTGTGATGATTCCCTGCGGCTACTACAAAGAAGACATACTGCGGCAACTGCCGCGCGCACGCCTGCCCGAAGGCTTTCATAATCTTCCCGCCGTAGAGCGCGGCGCGGTCTGGGCCGTGGACGCGACCAGCTACTTCAGCCGCCCTGGCCCGCGCGTAGTAGACGGAGCGGAGATTCTGGCGCGCATCCTTCACCCGGAGATTTTCGGAGAGCCGAACGAAGCGGAAGCCGTGCGCGTCCCCTCGGAACTGTTGCGCTCATAAAATAGAATTCAAAACAAGATGGACAGAATAAAAACAGAAGGCGGGCTTCTGCAAACTTTCGCAGAGGCGGCGGAGAGCGTGGCCGCCACGACGAAGAAGCTGGAGAAGGCCGCGCGGCTGGGCGACTATTTTCATACGCTCGACGACAGAGACCTGGCGCGTGCCGCGCGTTACTTCGCGGGGCACCAGTTCCCCCTGAGCGACGTTCGCACGACCAACGTCGGCACCAGCACTTTGCGCGATGCCTTGAGCGAAGCGACCGGAATCAGCATTGAAGCTCTGCGCCCGCGTTACGTTTGGCTCGGCGATTCGGGCGAGGTGGCTTACGAAGCTGTGCTGGAAGCGCGCGGCGAGAAAGTAAAGCCGACCATCACGCTTGCGGAAACCGAAGCGTTGATAGAGCGCTTGAGCGAGATGCGCGGGGCGAAGAGCAAGAAGAATCTTTTGACGGAAACGCTCAAGCGCTCTGTCCCGTTGGAAGCGAAATACCTGGTCAAGCTGCTGGTCGGAGACCTACGCATAGGCTTGAAGGAGGGCCTGGTCGAAGACTCTATCGCGCGTTCCTTCAATCAACCTCTGGCCCAGGTTTCTCTGACCAACATGCTCCTGGGCGACATAGGCGAGACGGCTGTGCGCGCACGCCGCGATGAACTCACAAGCGTCTCGATGCGTCTCTTCCACCCGCTCAAGTTCATGCTCGCCACAGCCGCCGCAGACCTTTCGGACATAGCGCGCACCATGCCCGAACAGTTTTTCGTGGAAGACAAGTTCGACGGCATACGCGCACAGGCGCACGTCCAACCGTTCGAGGGCGAAGCATCGAATGCTCCCGCGACTGCGACGGTGGTGAACGGCAAACGTGTAGCGCTCTACTCGCGCACTATGGACGAGATAACGCATCGCTTCCCAGAACTCTTCGCGCCCTTAAGCGAGTTGAAGACGGACGTGATTCTGGACGGAGAGATTGTGCCCGCGCGTGATGGTCTCTTACTTCCCTTCAGCGAGTTGCAGAAACGACTGGGGCGAAAGACCGTCAGTGAAGAGCTTTTAAGCTCAATCCCAGTGGTCTTCATAGTCTACGACATTCTCTACGCGACGGGGCGCGTGTTGATTGACGATGCGCTTTCCGAGCGGCGCAGTCTGCTGGAACAGATAGTGCCGAAGGATGGAACGGTCAGGCAGTCGGAAGCCTTGCGCTTCAAAGAGGTCGCGGAGTTGGACGAAGAGTTTGACCGAGCGCGCTCGCGCGGCAACGAAGGCTTGATGATTAAAGACCCGCGCTCATCTTATAAGCCGGGCAGGCGCGGGCGCGAGTGGCTGAAGCTCAAGCGCGCCATAGCCACGCTCGACGTAGTTGTCACGGCGGTCGAAGTGGGCCACGGCAAACGCCGACACCTGCTCTCGGATTACACCTTCGCCGTGCGCCGGTCGGAAGAAGATGCCGAGCTTCTGAACGTGGGCAAAGCTTATTCCGGTTTGACCGATGTGGAGTTGGCCGAGTTGACCGAGTGGTTCAAGGCGCACACCCTTCAGGAATTCGCGCATGGTCGCGTGCGCCTTGTTGAACCGAAGGTAATTTTAGAAGTCACCTTCGACCGCGTGCAGGAATCAAAGCGGCACAAGAGCGGCTATGCGCTCAGGTTTCCCAGAATCCTGCGGCTGCGCGAAGACAAAACAGTTGCAGAGATAGATACGGTCGAGACGGTGCGGAAGCTGGCGGAAAAGCAGAATTCAGAATTCAGAATCCAGAATCCGGAATGAAAGGGCGGAGAACCGCTTATGTTTTTATTCTGAATTCTGGATTCTGAATTCTGAATTCTGCTTTTGTTCATCCCTCCGCCCTCATCCCTAGAATCGTATCACCGCGTCGGGCCCGCCTTCGACGTGGACGGTATCAACGAAGC
>JACVRN010000145.1 GCA_014534425.1 Pyrinomonadaceae bacterium | reverse complement strand
GGGACAAGCCCTGCTCCTACAGGGATTTCGCAAAACACGATGTTCGAGAGCTAAATCAAGCAATTATTACAATTATCCTATTAAACCTGGCTCCAATGTATTCAAGTATAGCTCCTGTTCCTTTAGGAATTGCTCTGATTCCTAAAGGAATAGCTCTAAATCTATTGGGGATTGCTCCTGTCCCGATTTGTTTGCTTTCTATAAAAATGGCGGCTCAACCTTTCCTCAAGTTTTTCTCAACCAGCCTGATTATCCTGTATCCATCTTAAAAGGCTCTTTCCAGAGCGTGAAACGGCCCGGTTTCAATTTTTTCGCTTCCCCCGACGCGCACGCGCGACTTTCGGTCGGCGTCAACCATCACTTGCCACGCATTGAAGGAGAAGCATCATGTTTGGGAATCAGCGAAAGACTAAAACGGCTTCAAAAGGCGCGCGTGTCGCTCTGGTCGCGGCCTTGATTGTTTCTGTCATGTCGGCTGCGCTCGCTTTAGCGCTGTCGAACGTGGACGCTAATCCCGCCGCGCCAGCCAACTGCACTCCGCCCGGAGTGACAGCCGTGAACGACCCTTCCGGCGACCAACTGCCAGCCGTAGGCTCCACCAAACATGATATGCAGAGTATCTCTGTCGCAGAGCCTTACTTCGGGGCCGGAGTCAGTAAGCTAGTCTTTACTATGAAGGTCGCTGACCTTCAGGGAACACTTCCGGCCAACACGCAATGGAAGGTCTATTTCACCGCGCCGAACGCTACCAACTACTGGGTTTCCATGTTGACCGACGGCAACTCCGCAGTGAGTTATAAGTACGGAACCAGCGCCAATAGCGTTGACACGACTACCGGTAATCTGGACGCAGGCTCGTTCACCACAGACGGCACAATCACGCTCACGGTTGCGAATAGCAAAGTCGGCAACCCGACTACGGGGCAATCACTGACAGCGATTTTCGGCGAGACATACATGCTCGTAGGCGTCCTGCTCAATGAGATGGACGGCACAAGCAACGGAAGCTACGCGTTGATAGGCAACGCCGCTTGCGCCGTCACCAGCCCATCGCCGACGCCTACTGCTACGCCTACGCCAACTCCGACACCTGCGCCACTGCCACCGGGAACTCCTCAATACACCAATTATTATCCGCCAGCAGGAGTCGCAGAAGAATGGGGCGAGCCTTCAATCGGCGCGAACTGGATAAGCGGCAAGGTAATGTTCTTCGGCGGACTCTCTGATTACGCTCTGCGCGTCACCTTCAACGACAGCACTTCTCCCGCGCAGGTCACCTGGGATCAGACTCCACTCGTCTCAGACACAGCGCCGAGGATAATCGGCGGCGACCCTATTCTAGTCACAGACAAAGACACTGGGCGCACCTTCGTCTCGCAGCTTCAAGGCTTGACGCCGACTGCGACTATGGACATTACCGATAACGACGGCGCGAGCTATACGCCGAGCGCCGGATTCGGCATAGGCTCCGGCATAGACCATCAAACGATAGGCGCAGGGCCATTCCATGCTCCTGTGCCTCAAGGAGCGGTCTATCAAAATGCCGTTTACTATTGCTCACAGGAAGGAGTGCAGGAGACGGGTTCAGGCACAGGCGCAGCTAACTGTGCGCTCAGCGTTGACGGCGGTCTCACCTTCGGGCCTGCCGTGCCGGTTTATGCTTTCACAGAACTGAACGGCTGCGCTCCCCTGCACGGCCATCTCAAAATAGCGCCGGACGGAACTGTTTATCTGCCTAACAAGAAATGCGGCAACGGAGCTGGCATGGTTGTGTCGGAAGATAACGGCGTGACGTGGCAGGTGCGAACCGTCCCTGACTCCAGTTCCGGAGACACAGACGCATCCGTGGGCATTGCGACCGACGGCACAGTCTTCCTCGGTTATGAAGGCGCTGACGGACACCCGCGCATAGCCGTCTCGCACGACAAGGGCGTGACCTGGATTAATCACACGGACGTAGGCGCGCAGCTTGGCTTACAGAACGCGGTCTTTCCTGCGGTCGTCGCGGGCGACGGCGGAATGGATACTGCGCGTGCGGCCTTCGCTTTTTACGGCAGCACGAGCGCTGGCGATCAGGATTCGCCGGACTTTCGCGGCACTTGGTATCTCTACATCGCATCAACTTTTGATGGCGGCAAGACATGGACGACTGTGAACGCTACGCCGAACGATCCTATGCAGCGCGACGGAATCTGCACGCGAGGCTTTCAGGGCTGTAAGGTTCCCCGCAACCTGCTGGACTTCTTTGACGCCACGGTTGATAAGGAAGGGCGCGTGCTCGTCGGTTACGAAGACGGCTGCATGGGCGCTTGCGCTCAGGGCGGCTCGAACTCTAATACGGAGAAGGGCGTCATAGCGCGACAGAGCGGCGGCAAGAGAATGTTCGCGGCCTACGACCCGCCGGATGTGAACGCAACGCCTACGCCGACCCCATCGCCGGACATATCGCCAACGCCTTCGCCAACTCCTAATCAACCCGGCGTTATTCCGCCAGCGCCTCAAGACTCCGGCCCGAAGGTCGGCTATCAGAACTTTGAAGCGCCGGGAACTCTGGTCAACGTAACTTCCAGCAGCCAGGGGCCTGCGGCACTTACGGTGGAATACTTAGGCCATGACGCTGGCGAGCCTTCCATCGGCAACAACTGGAAGACCGGCGTGACGAACTTCCAGTCAGACCTTCAAACCTTGTTCATTACCTTCAATGATTCTAATCCGAACGGCACAGTTGCATCATGGGTTAATCGTCCTTCGCCCGCGTCGCAGTTTATTGATTCAGACCCGATAGGTTTCACTGACCGTCAGACGGGGCGCGTCTTCGCCGGAGAGCTTACGCTGTTATCCGGCGATAACAAGACGGCCTATTCAGATGACGATGGTCAAACCTGGGTCGTTTCAGCATTCGGTCAAGGCATAGGCTCAAGCGTTGACCACCAGACAATCGGCGGCGGCCCATTCCATGCGCCTTTAACCAGACCGACAGATGTGCCGGGTCTCTATCCGAACGCAGTCTATTACTGTTCACAGCTTCCGCAATCAGCCTGCGCCAGAAGTGATGACGGAGGCGCAACCTTCGGGCCTATAGTTGGAGTCGATCCGGTCGCAGACGGACACTGCGGCGGCTTGCACGGCCACGTTAAAGTAGGGCCTGACGGGACGGTCTATCTTCCCTTCAACAACTGCAACGGCAAAGGTGCCGTCATTGTCTCGGAAGATAACGGAATAACGTGGACTATTCGCAACGTTCAGAACGCGAATTACACCACGGTCTCCGCGAGCGCGCTTCAAGACCCGGCGGTAGGCATTGACAGCGACGGTCGCGTCTATTTCGGTATGGCTAACGGCGACGGTTCCGCCATCGTCGCAACTTCAAACGATCATGGCGCAACCTGGGAAAACATCTATGACGTGGGCGCGGCCTACGGGATAAAGAATACTGCTTATCCTGCGGCGGTGGCTCTGGATTCAGGACGCGCAGCAATAGCCTTTTACGGCTCGACAACGCCCGGTGACCCGCAGTCGCCAAATTTCAACGGCCTGTGGCATCTCTACATCACGCACACCTTCGACGGAGGACAGCATTGGACTACGACCGATGCGACTCCGGGCGCGCCCATGCAGCGCGGCTGTATATGGATGGGCGGCGGGGCGAACATCTGTCGCAACCTGCTCGACTTCTTTGATATGACAGTGGACAAGGAAGGGCGCGTAGAGGTTGGTTACGTCAACGGCTGCGCGGGCGGCAACTGCGCTCAGGCAGCGCCCACAGCAAAGGGCAACGCCTACACCGCTACGGCAACCATCGCGCGACAATCAAGCGGTAGGCGTCTCGCCTCAGCCTTTGACCCGCAGACTGCTGTCTCCAAGCCAGGCATGCCGTCTGTCACTACACGCAGAGTCGGCGTGGTCGTTCACCTCGGATGGTCTGAGGCTGATGACGGCAATTCGCCTATCACGAGCTATCAGATTTTGAGAGGAACCGCGTGCGGTGCTGAGACTCTACTAGCAACCGTGCCAGGCAATCAAACGACTTACGACGATTTGACGGCAACCGATACGACCAAGACTTACTACTACAAAGTCGTGGCCGTGAACGGAGTCGGCTCGTCAGGTTCCAACAATGAAGTCGCAGCGCCATACGTGGGCGACTCCTGTAGCGGTATGATTGTGCAGCGCACGCCGCCGGGCCATCCCGAACAGCAGTTACAGGGAGGCGCGCCCGCGTCGCTTGCCATAGACTACATTGCTGTGGGCGAGCCTACATCAACGAACGACCTTATGTTCAAGTTGAAGGTCTCAAGCCTCGCCAGCATACCCGCCAACAGCCGTTGGAGGATTGTGTGGAACACCTACGCATCGTCGGGCCAGCAGTTCTACGTAGGCATGACGACACTAGATGATGCTACTCCGGTCTTTGAGTATGGCGAGATAGCGACAGGCGTCGTAGGCTTGGTCGTAGGCGTGCCCATTGAGACCAAGAAAGGAGATGCTTTACCTACAAGCAACTTCAACCCGGACGGAACTATCACGATTTTTGTTCCAAAGTCGGTGGTCGGCAACCCGCAGCCGGGTGACTTGCTCGGTGCTGTCAACGGAAGGACGTTTACAGGCGACAACGATCAAACGCGAACGCTTGAGCGCTCAACCTTGCTCATTGACCACACGTTTGTCAAAGCGCAAAGAGACAACGGCTATCCTGCGGCGACCTACACAATCGCGGGCAATGTCTCTTGCTCTGGGCCGACGACGCCGCCGAAACCTGTCTCGAACGATTTCGACGCGGATGGCATCAGCGACATAGCCGTGTGGCGGCCCAGTGAAGGCAACTGGTATATCTTTAGCTCTTCCACGAACTCGCAGACAGTTCGTCAATGGGGCGGGCAAGGTGACCAGATAGTCCCTGCCGATTATGATGGCGACGGCAAGACGGATATGGCTATCTTCCGCCCGTCGGAAGGCAACTGGTACATCATTAACAGTTCTACCGGCGCGACGACTGTTAAGAACTGGGGACAGGCTGGTGACAAGCCTCTGGCGAGTGATTTCGACGGAGATGGGAAAGCGGACATCGCCGTCTTCCGTCCATCGGAAGGCAACTGGTACATCGTCAATAGCGGGAGCAACTCTCTCACTGTGAAGGGCTGGGGCGCTTCGGATGATAAGCCGGTGCTGGGCGATTTCGACGGCGACGGTAAGACAGACATAGCCGTGTGGCGACCTTCTGATGGTAACTGGTATATCTTGAACAGCTCCGATAGCTCTGCCAGGACACAACAATGGGGCATGGATGGTGATACGCCCGCGCCAGCAGATTATGACGGCGACGGGAAGACTGATGTAGCAATCTTCCGCCCGTCGCAAGGCACCTGGTACATCATCAACTCAGGAGGAGGCGCACCTACCATCAGGAGTTGGGGAGACGCAGGTGATAAGGTAATACCTTCTGATTACGATGGAGACGGCAAGGCTGACATGGCAGTGTGGCGTCCATCGGACGGCAACTGGTACATCATAACCAGCAGCACGGATTCCACCATGTTGCGGAATTTAGGGCTAAGCGGTGACGTACCAATCCCGTCAGCCTTCATCTACTAACACAGGTCGCTAGTCGTTGACCTGCAAAGAGCAAAAGGGATTAGCTGGTAGCGAAACTACCAGCTAATCCCTTTCCCAGTTCTGGTTCTTTTCCTTACCTGTGATTTTTCTGTTGACATCTGATTGCATTCTAATTACGCTCTGGCTGCTTTTTATGCATTTCTCGGTGTCGAGTATTCCAGTAGCGGCGATGATAGCCTTACCTTCGTCGGCCTCTAAATCTGTTGGTTAGACTAACTTAATTTGTGAAATTCCGGCAGGCATATTGCCGCATTCAAACATGGCTTGATGCTCTTTCTTAGCTCTTCGACTCTGGAAGCGACGCTCAATTAGGAATATTTTACCTGTTGACCGCTATAATCTTAAAGGTATAGCATGTCCCAGCCTCCCACGTGGACGGTCAAATTTCTTAAAGAAGAGGACGGTAGCGATCCTTTCCCGCTTTTTATTTCGAGGCTGCCCCGCCCGCTCAAGTCGAGTGGGAAGCCCTCATCAGTCTCCTCCGGAGGCGCGGGGACAGACTCGGAACAGGTCGTGCCATTAGCCATACAAATGGGCTTAGAGAATTCCAAGGTGATGAGGTTCGCATCTTCTATAAGTGTGTAACTGCTAACCAGGGAATGGGGCGCAGGCAAGCCCAAGAACAAAGAAGAGCAAACCGTTGGTAGCGGCAGCGGCCAACAGGTAACTCTAGATCTAGATTCTATCTATTCTATCCCGTTTCCGTTCGCTTAAACTAAGCGGATGACTTGTTCGTGTCTGCTATATCCCTCTGATAGATCCAACCAGCAATTATATGAATTCCATCCAAGCTGAGGATAGCCGTGAAAGCTATGGCCTGACAGCTAACTATACAGACCAGATAGTCCTCCTTTTGAGCCTTTTATTCCCTTCTGAGAGCTTGCAAAATTTATAGGGGTTAAAGCAACCATACGGACAATTAAAGAGAAAAGATGGGCTGAATTAACGCTTCAACTATCAGATGATGGTCAAACTCTAAAAGGAACCTTCAGCGGCACGGCCAAAGTAGAGAAGAATCTACCGGTTACCCTATCCAGAATAGGGATGATAAGCTTTACATGATCCCGCCGCACTCCCTCTTCGTCGCTCATGGCAAGGACAGCACGAAGAGGATGGTTCCACTTAACTCGACAGCCGAGCGCATCTTCGAGTTGCTATGCGGCGACGAGACCACAGGTCGCTGGCTCTTCGCTAAAGATGGCAAGCCTATCAAGTCAATCAAAAAGGGCTTTGCCGCAGCCTGTGCGCGTGCGGGCATTGATGATTTACGCCCTTACGATCTCAGGCACACCTTCGCCACGCGGCTTGTTGAAAGAAACGTCCATATCCTCATCATCTCAGAGTTACTAGGCCACTCAACTCCAGTCTCAGGCTTCGGCTTCGCTTCGCGCATTACCCCCGGCTACGCACACGCAACGTGGGATGCTATGCGAAGAGCCGTTGACTCTCTTCAATACTCGCCGACGCAGAGCGTATTCGAACAGAAGTCGAGCAAAAGTCGAGCAAAAGTCGAGCAAATGAGTCAGAAATCGATACTCAGACGGAAAAGGCAAAGGCAGGCTAAATGTTGAAGCGTCTAGGCATAAGAAAAATAGGCGCGTGCGGATTTGAACCGCAGACCCCTACCGTGTCAAGGTAGTGCTCTACCCCTGAGCTACGCGCCTACAAGTCAAGAATCGTTCCAGTGGAACGGTCTTTAATTCTACCGATTTTCGCGTCACTGTCAAATTCAAGATGAGGCGTGCGGAGTTGAGTGGGCGTGCGACTAGCGCGGCGGAGAAATCCAGTTGTGGGCAGCAGGCCGTATACTTGGATTAGATGAAGGCAGTGCGTTTTATGAGCCTCGGTTTCAGGCATTAAATCTTAGACTCTTCGCCCTAACTCCGGGATGGAGTTAACAAAACCAGACAGGATGGAGATGCTTATGAAAAAATTTCGATTCGGTATGTTTGTCGCAGCCCTGCTCGTTCTGGCTTCTATAAACTCCAAGGCTCAGACCACACAGGGCAATCAAAACGGTGCCAGGTCATTCCGAGCCGCGAGCGGAAATAAAGCAAAGGAATCGCTGGAAGAGACGATTATGAAGATGGAAAAGCAGGCGTGGGAGGCCGTGAAGGCTCGTGACGCCAAGGCGTTCAGCGACCTGTTTGCCGCAGACGGCTACATGGCGGACAACGCGGGCTTTGCGACCAGAGCAAGCTTTCTACAGACGTTGCCCGACCTCGTGATTACACAGTACACGCTGACGGACTTTAAGGTGATGATGATTGATAAGGACGCAGCGATTATCACTTACAAGGCTAACGTGAAGGGTTCGTTCAAGGGTCAGGCTTTTCCTCCAAACCCCGCTTACGTGTCCAGCATCTGGGCCAAGCGCGGCGGAAAGTGGATGGCCGTTTATCATCAAGAGACTCTGGCGCAGTAGTAGTAGCAGCAGGAAGGGTTGTTGAGAAACAATAAGGGGCAGACGCTTTTGTCCAAGCGCCTGCCCCTTCCGATTTTCAAGCCTTGCGAATGTTTTAAGCCTTGGTAGTTTCGGCTGCGACCCTTTCCCATTCCTGATAAAGAGACTGCAAGCGCTCCTCTGTTTGCCCGTACTCTTCATTAAGCTCGGCCAGTCGCTCCGGCGCGCGGGCCACTTCGGGTTTGCCCATCTCTTCGGAGAGCGAGGCCAGTCGTCTTTCGGCTTCAGCGATTTCGGCTTCAACCTTTGAAGCGTCACGCTCAGGCTCCTTTTTCTTTCCCTTCTTTTTATTGCTTTGCTGCGCTGTGCCAGGCGCGCTTCTTTTTACCTGTCGCTCTTCTTCCGTCTTCTTCTGCGCCTGACTCTGCGCTGCTGCGCGCTCTCGCGCCTTCCAGTCGTGATATTCCGTGTAGTCGCCGTCGTAGTGTTCCGCGCCGCCCGCGCCGTCGAGCGCGAGTATCTGCGTGGCGACTCTGTCCAGAAAATAGCGGTCGTGGCTGATTGTGATAATCGTTCCCTGATAGATGTCTAGCGCCTCTTCCAGAGCTTCGCGCGAAGGGATGTCAAGATGATTCGTAGGCTCGTCCAACACCAGCACGTTGGCGCGCGAGTAGATTAGCTTTGCGAGCGCAAGTCTTCCCTTCTCCCCTCCTGAAAGGTCGCGTACGTGTTTGTAAACGTCGTCGCCCGTGAAGAGAAACTTCGCCAGAAAGCCGCGCAGTTCTCCTGCGGTCGCAGTGGAAGACGCGACCCGCCTTAGCTCCATGATAATCTCGTTGCGGTCGTCCAGGTCGTCCAACTGCTGAGCGTAGTAGCCGACCTCAACCTTCGTGCCCCACTTTATCTCGCCCGCAAGCGCGGGCAATTTTCCCATCACCGTCTTGATGAAGGTAGTCTTGCCGGAGCCGTTCGGGCCTATGATGCCCAGAGCTTCGCCGCGTTTGAGCGTGAAGGTGATATTGGTCGCAAGGACTTTTCCCGGATAACCTACGCTGGCATCTTCGACCGTCAGGACTTGATTGCCCGCGCGCTCTACCGCTTTAAGTCGAAAGTCGCCCGACGATTGTTCGGGACGAACGCCCTCTATGCGCTCAAGCTTTTCGAGCATCTTGCGGCGCGACTTAGCCTGCTTGGTCTTCTGCCCCGCGATGTTGCGGCGTATGAACTCTTCCGTTTTGGCTATCAGATGCTGCTGGTTCTCGTAGGCTCGCTGCTGCGCCTCGCGTCTCACCTCGCGCTCTTCAAGATAGGCAGAGTAATTGCCCGTATAGCTGGAGGCGCGGCCCAGTTCGACTTCGACTATACGCGTGGAGGTGCGGTCAAGAAAGTAGCGGTCGTGGCTGATGATGACGTAGGCCGAAGGATAGGCGGCGAGAAACTCTTCGAGCCATTCGACCGCCGCCACGTCCAGGTGGTTCGTAGGCTCGTCCAGAAGAAGCACGTCAGGCTCTGCCAGCAGAAGGCGAGCTAAGCCCAAACGATTCTGCTGGCCGCCAGAGAGCTTTTCCGTCTCCATAGTCCAGGTCTCGCGCGTGAAGCCGAGTCCCTGAAGAACCGCTTCGGCGCGGGCCGTATACTCGAACCCGCCCTCGCGCTCGAAGGCAATCTGAAGCTCGCTGTAGCGTTCGAGCACGCGTTTCAGGTCATCCGTGGCCTCTGCCATGCGATGCTCAAGCTCGTGCATCTCGTGCTCTATCTGCTGCAAGTGGCCGAAGGCTGCGAGCGCGGATTCGTGTACGGTGGAGCCGGAGTCAAAGTGTATGTGCTGTTCCAGGAGTCCAAGGCGAAGCCCGCGCGCACGCACGACATCGCCTTTATCCGGCGTCTCGCTCCCGCTAATGAGCCTAAAGATGGTCGTCTTGCCAGCGCCGTTTCGGCCCACAAGCCCTACGTGCTCGCCCTCGTTAACCTGCAACGATGCGCCGCGCAAGACATCCTGCGCGCCGTAAGATTTGAAAACATCCGAGAGACGAAACAACATAAAAAAAGTGATGAGTGATGAGTAAAAGAAAGCTCTTTACTCATCACTCAGTACTCAGCGCTCATTGCTGCTTTATTACTTTGTCTGTGTGGCCGCGTTCTTGTTCGCGCTCGTGTTGGTGTTGGCGGTCGCAGCCGGTGCAGTGTTGGTGTTCTGAGGCTGCGCGTTTGTGTTCTGCGCGGGCGCAGACGTTCCTCCTGCGTTGGCAGGTCTGAGGCCGCTCAGGTTGCTAGGGTTGTCAACCATATTTTTAGCAAGGTTGTTGACAATCTTCGCGTCGGTCATCGCAACCTGCACAAATGCCTGTAACAAAAGCTGCTTGCGCTGGCTGGTTAATCCCTCGACTATCTGCTGCCGGACTGCCGGATTATCCAGCGTCAGATTTTCACTCTGCAACTGCTTTCGCTTGAGCTTGAAAATGTACCAGCGCCCGTTCGGAAACTGCGGCGAGGCGAAACGAACCGGAGCGGTATAGCTGCCGACAGCCAGCGTATCGAAGAACTGCGAGATTAGTTCCTGCGGGAAACCGTTCTGCTTCAATTGAGCTTCGGAAGCGAAGCCTATGTCGCCGCCGTTATAAGCGCTCTGGTCTTCGCTTCGCTTACGCGCCACGTCTGCGAAGTCTTCGTTCTTCAACTGCTGCGCGATGAGGTCAATCTTCTGCTTGGCTTCGGCTTCGCTTTTGGCATCGTCCTGCAAGCCCTCGTTGGTGTCCGGGTCGGCGGCAATCATAGCTAACTCCACACCGCGCGAGGTGACGAACATCTGCTTGTTGTTATTGTAAAAGTCTTCTACCTCTTTATCGCTGGGCGCGCCAATCTTGCCGGCGACATTATCTCGCAGCTTCTGAATGGCTATCGTCTTACGCGCCTCTTCCTTGAGCGAATCCATCGTCAGGCCCTGGTCTTTGAGGGCCTTCTGAAACTGCTCCTCGGTCATGCCCTGCCGTCGCTCGTTAATATAGTTTGTAATCTCGACTTCTGTCGGAACTATTTTCTCTTTTTCGGCGCGCTGTAGAAGAACCTCGTTCTGAATCAGGCCGTCAAGAACCTGAAGGCGTGCCTGCGCCAAAGCGAGCGGCGAGAGCTTGTCCTGCTGACCCTGCGCTTGCAGGGCAATGAGCTTGTCAACTTCGCTCAGCATGATGTTCTTGCCGTTGACGGTGGCTGCCACGGCGTTGTCTGCGGCGGCTCCGGGCGTTGACGCGCCGGAACGGTTGTTACACGCAAGCGCGAAGGCGGCGAGCGCGACGACGACGATGTAAATAGCGAATCTTTGCACTTTGACTTTCTGCTCCTTCAAACTGTCTATGATGGCTCAACGTAAGCGATGGCGCGCAGCTTTTCGGCTTTGCTTGAGCACGGGAACTGCCACTCGACTTGACGCAGCGTGAATCACTTTGTTATAAATTTTCGTTTCGAATACAACCTGACAAATCAGGGATTCGAGACAAACAGTAGCGCAACAGGCGCTTTTGACGATTAGCTCGGAGGTTTCCAAAAAAACTGTTATGGCAAAACGATGCGAAGTCTGCGGCAAGGGGCCGCAATTCGGCAACAATGTTTCACACGCAAATAATCGTACGCGCCGCCGCTTCGATCCCAACCTGCAATCTATACGCGTGCAGCAGCCCAAGGGCGGTGTGGCGCGCATGAAGGTCTGTACCAGTTGCATCAAGGCAGGCAAGGTGGCTAAAGCCGCTTGAAGCGTTCTCGGTTAAATCTCTCTTTTCAAAGATGCTCAAAACAAGGCTACCGGCTGTACGGGCTACAAAAAAAT
>JACVRN010000133.1 GCA_014534425.1 Pyrinomonadaceae bacterium | reverse complement strand
GGCTTCCACCTTGTCCGTGTTGCGCGCGAAGACCAGTTCTTTAGAGTCGGGCGAGAAGGCGTAGTCCGTGGGGCCGCCGAGGCTGAATGGCGGGGCGTCGTAATCGCCGGGCGTCATGTCCCTGGCAGGCGCGGAGCCGTCCGCAGGCGCTATGAAGACGTGTGTGCGCTTGCCCTCTTTCCACGAAACCCAGTGACGATAGAGCAAGCGGTCTGCAATCTTCGCCTTGACCTTGCTGGATTCCGCCTGCTCATCTCGCTTGCGGTTGCAATCATCCGTGGTGCATTCGGGGTAAATGTCCGAGACGAAGGCTATCATGCGCCCGTCCGGCGACCAGACGGGGTCTGACGCGCCAGTGGAGATGTTCGTCACCTTCTTCTGCTCGTTTGTAGCTATGTCAAGCGTCCAGACCTGCGGGCCGCCTTCGCGCGAAGAGATGAAGGCCAGGCGTTTGCCATCCGGCGACCAGCGCGGAGTAGAGGATGACTGCGCCGCGTTGGTTAACTGTTTAGCTTCGCCTCCGTCCACTGAGACCAGATAGATTTGCGTCACGCGACGATTGGCGTCCCAATTAAGGTCTGAGATTGTATAGGCCACCCAGCGACCATCGGGCGACAATTGCGGGTCGCCCACGCGCCGAATCTTGAGTAGCTCGCTGATGGTGAGCGGCTTCACCTGTGAATAGGCTAGACTCTGTGCCGCCACAAGAGCAATCAGGATAATGCTCAATGAAACTACCAGACGCTTCATGTTGAATAATCCTCTTCTCAAATAAAGATTTGAAGTTTTTGGAAAGCCTTCCGATTATCTCACGAAAATTATTTGCCACGAAACCGGCTCTCGCGGTGTTTACCTGATTGAAAGCAGCTTGACGGCAGCGATTCCGAACCGAAAACCACCAAAGAGGAGCCTTATTAAGATGAGAAACATGACCCGCATGGCAGCAGCGCTCTGTTTTCTACTGTCCGCGCTCATAGCGCAGGCGGCGGCGCAGGATTTTCAAAAGAGCTACAGGCTGGGGCCTGGAGCCTCCATCAATATTCGTAACGTTTCCGGCGACATCAACGTGCGCGGCTACGACGGCGACGCAATCGTCGTCAACGGCTTTAAGGAAGGCCGCGACCAGGACAAAGTGACCATCGAAGACCAGAGCAGTGGAAACAACGTTTCCGTGGGCGTCGAATACGCTCGCAACTGCAACTGTGACGCGAGCGTGCGCTTTGAAGTTCAAGTCCCGCGCAATACCCGCTACGACTTCAACAAGATTACGACCGCCAGTGGCGACATCAACATGAATTCCGTCTCCGGCGATATTCTGGCTCACACGGCGAGCGGCGATGTCACCATCAGCGACGTGTCGGGCAAGATTAACGCCGCGACTGCTAGCGGCAACATGCGCGTCAAGAACGTGACGGGCACTGTCTCAGCCCGCAGCGCCAGTGGCGACGTTGAAGTGCAGATTACACGGCTCGAAGGCACAGGCAACATGGAATTCTCCTCTGCCTCTGGCGACGTACGCGTGAGCGCGCCCGGAGACCTGGACGGCAACGTTCAAATGTCCAGCGCCACAGGCTCTCTGCGTACAGACTTTCCGCTACAGGTAGAGAAGAGCGAGTACGGCCCTGGCGAACGCGCAAGCGGGCGTCTGGGCGGCGGCTCAAGAAGCCTTCGCATCTCCTCCGCCTCCGGCAACGTCAGCCTCCTTCGCACAGGCACCACGAACTTCTAGGAAGCTGTTCGATAAGGGGAAGAAATTAACAGGATAGACAGGATAAAAAGAGAAAGAGTTTATTCTTTATCCTGTCCATCCTGTTAATTCCCCGGCTCTAATTCCCACCACCTCAAACCTGTCTCTTCGGCCTGCTAGACATTCGTCCCGCAATTTTATAATCTCGAAACATGCTCCAGCGAAAGTGGCGTAATTGGCAGCCGCGCCAGACTTAGGATCTGGTCCCGAAAGGGGTGGGGGTTCGAGTCCCCCCTTTCGCATTAAAAGTTCTAGCTGGCAAATCGAGCGAGTGATTTTCTTTTGGAAGGGAGGCCCGGCGCTCACGGGACGCACGCTCTCTAGAAAGAGTTGAGTGCGGTGACACGCGCGGGCTTTTATCATTTATGAAGACTGAAGTGGTTGACCTGTCTCCTACGCGTAAGGAGATAAAGATAGAGATTGACGCCAACGTCGTGCGGGCCTCGTACGAGCGCATCAGCGAGCAGTACGCGAAGATGGCAAACGTGCCAGGCTTTCGTCGCGGGCACACGCCGCGCTCTGTGGTGCAGACGCGTTTCAAAAACGAGATTCGCGGCGAGGTCTTGCGCGAGATAGTGCCGCAGGCCGTGCAGGATGCGATTGAAGAGCAGAAGCTAGTCGTGCTGGGCGAGCCGGACATTCATCTGGACAACACGGAGGCGCTGGAAAAGCTTGGCGCATCGCCCGTCTCGCTTCACGTTCACGTAGAGATTCTGCCGGAAGTAGAGCTTGGCGAGTACAAGGGGCTTGAGGCCGCGCGCCGCCTGCGCCCCGTGACGGACGCCGACGTTGACCGCGTGATAGAAGGATTGCGCGAACAGTCAGCCTCGCTTGAGCCTGTGGAAGATCGCGGCGCGGAAATTGGCGACACCGTGACGGTCAACTTCACGGGCAAGTTCGTTAATGAACCCGAAGCCGAAGACATCAACGTCGAAGAGGTTGACGTTGAGCTTGGCGGCCCAGGCGTGCAGCAGGAGTTCACGGATAATCTCATTGGCGTTCGCGCAGACGAAACCAAGACCTTCACTGTTAATTACCCTGAGGATTTCACGTCTAAAGGATTGGCGGGGAAAGAAGTCTCTTACACTGCGGACGTAACGGCTGTGCGCCGCAAAGCGCTGCCGGACGTTGACGACGAGTGGGCCAAAACTCTGGGCGAAGATTTGGAATCCCTGGATGCTCTGCGCGCACGCATCAGGGAAGATTTGCAGTCGCGCTCAAGCTTTGAGTCTGAAAATCGTCTGCGCTCGGACGTGATGCGAAAATTGGTAGAGGCTCATCAGTTTGAAGTGCCGGAAACTCTGGTCGAGCATCAGACGCAGCATCGCCTTCAAACTCTCATGCGCGAGATGATGGGACAGGGCGTTGACCCGCGACAGACGGAGATAAATTGGGAAGACGTGCGCGCACAGATGCGCGAGCAGGCGGCTGATGACGTGCGCGGCTCCATGCTGCTCGAACACATTGCGGAGCGTGAAAACCTGGCGGTCACGGACGAAGAGATAGAGGAAGAGATTAACCGCATAGCGGCTGCTCAGCGCCAGGCACCTGAGCAAGTGCGTGCTGCCTTGACAAAGCAAGGAGGCACTACTAGCATCGCCGATAGGTTGCGTAATCGTAAAGCGCTAGACCTTCTTATTGAAAATGCGCGCGTGACGGACGAAGAGTGGCGCGAAGAAGAAGAAGAGGCACCGGAGCAGCAAGAAGCAGGCGACGAGGCTTCATCTTCCGCCGCAAGCGAGGATGAAACGGAAACGAAAGCCGAATCATCGTCGCCCGGAGCTTAAAGTTCTTCCAAAACTTTCCTCTGATTGCGCGGGCAGTTGACAGAACGGTTAAGATAGATGATGCGCTCTTCTCTACGGTAGAGATTTCCAGAGAGCGAGGAAAGGTAGCTGATAAGTTATGGCTTTAGTTCCAATGGTCGTCGAGCAAACGTCTCGTGGCGAACGCGCCTTTGACATTTACTCGCGTCTCTTGAAAGACAACATCATCTTTTTGGGCACACCGATTGACGACATGGTTGCCAACCTGATCGTCGCACAGCTTCTCTTCCTGGAAGCTGAAGACCCTGAGAAGGACATCAACGTTTACATCAACAGCCCGGGCGGCTCCATCACCGCAGGCATGGCAATCTACGACACCATGCAGTTCATACGCCCTGATGTGACGACAATCTGCGTGGGCCAGTGCGCTTCAATGGGCGCAATGCTGCTCGCCGCAGGCACCAAGGGCAAACGATTCGCCCTGCCCAATTCGCGCATACTCATCCACCAGCCCTCTGGCGGCGCGCAGGGACAGGCGACAGACATTCGCATTCAGGCCGAAGAAATCATTCGCATGCGCGAGTTGACCTCGCAAATTCTAGCCAAACACACGGGACAGGCCTACGAGACCATCGAGCGCGACGTTGAGCGCGACCGCATCATGTCCGCTATGCAGGCCAAAGAGTACGGCCTCATTGACGAAGTCATAGCGCACCGCGAATAGTCAGGAATCCGGCGGGCGACGGGCCTGTGAGACGCTTTACAGTTCCGAGCCGCCCGCCCTTCTTTCAAGTGGAGGTTCGTCATGTGGTTGAAACGAACGCTCGCGCGCCCGTTTAGCTCAAAGCTCTATTGCTCTTTCTGCGGTAAATCAGAGAAGGAAATCCAGAGGCTCATAGCAGGCCCTAGGGTTTTCATCTGCAACGAGTGCATAGATATTTGCAATAATATCATCGCTGATGATATAGCTTTAAATAGAACGGGGGCGGAAACCTTTCCACCTCCGCCCGAGCAGCATCCCTGACGCTGCGCTAGTTAAGCCCTGAACCTTAGGTCACGCGGTTGACCTGCTTCGGATTCGACCCGATCAAAAAAGTTCCCCAGAGACGCTTATGGTGAGACGAACTGATGACACGTTGCGCTGCTCGTTCTGCGGTAAGTCACAGAACGAAGTTAAAAAGCTCATTGCCGGGCCAACCGTCTACATCTGCAACGAGTGCATTGACATCTGCAACGAAATCATTACGGACGACCAACAGGCTGAATCGGTTGCGACCAGGCCCCCTCTGCCGAAGCCCGGCGAGATAAAAGCGTTCCTTGATGAATACGTCATAGGTCAGGAAGAGACCAAGAAGCGCCTGGCCGTCGCCGTCTATCAACACTACAAGCGCATAGAACTCTCGCGCCGCCGCAGTGATGTAGAGATTCAGAAATCCAACATCCTGCTCATAGGGCCAACGGGCACAGGCAAGACTCTGCTCGCGCAGACGCTGGCCCGCATGCTCTCGGTTCCCTTCACCATCGTTGACGCCACGACCTTGACGGAAGCGGGCTACGTCGGCGAGGACGTTGAGAACATCATCCTGAAACTCCTGCAAGCGGCGAACGGCGACGTGGAGCGCGCACAGCAGGGCATCATCTACATAGACGAAGTAGATAAGATTTGCCGCAAGGACGAGAACCCTTCCATCACGCGCGACGTTTCGGGCGAAGGCGTGCAGCAGGCTCTTTTGAAAATCCTCGAAGGTACGGTCGCCAACGTTCCGCCGCAGGGCGGACGCAAGCACCCGCACCAAGAGTTCTTCCCTGTAGACACGACCAACATTCTCTTTATCTGCGGCGGCGCGTTCGTGGGATTAGAAAAGGTCGTGGAGAAGCGGCTGCGTAACAAGTCCATGGGCTTTCATGCGGAGATTAAGGCCGGGGCCAAGCGACAGGCGGACGCGCTCACAGCCGTTCAGCCGGAAGATTTGGTCAAGTACGGCTTGATACCGGAGTTCGTGGGCCGCCTTCCTGTCTGCGGCGTGCTGCACGAGCTTGATGAAGATGCGCTCATACGCATCCTGACAGAGCCTAAGAACGCCTTGGTCAAGCAGTACCAGAAGCGCTTTGACTTCGACAACGTGAAGCTGAAATTCACGGACGACGCGCTCAAGGCCGTCGCTCGTCAGGCCGTTGAAAGAAAGGTCGGAGCGCGCGGGTTGATGATGATTCTGGAAGAACTTCTGCTGGACGCCATGTACACGCTGCCCAGCCAGAAGCGCATCAAGGAGTTCATCATCACGCGCGAGATGGTCGACCGCCGCCGCGCAGTCCCGGGCGAAGGCTTGACCGGCGTTGACGATGCCGCAGCCTGAAAAAGCTGCGAGAAAAAGGTAGAAGGCAAAAGTGGCGAACCCTGCACGTTCTCCCTTTTGCCTTTTTACTTTGCTGCCTAGTGGCGCATGCAGGTGAAATAGTTTAGAATTAGTTCGTTGGCAAAAGGGCGAGACGGCAAACACAGCGCGGCTCGCCCTTCTTCACAGGTTTCGCCTTTTTAGCGGAGTTGATTTTTTACTTATGGAAGAATATTCAGATCGCATTCCCACAGACATAGCGCGTTATCCGATGGTTCCTATACGCGACGTGGTGATCTTTCCTTTCACGAAGGTCGCCTTCAAGATAGGTCGCCCCGGCTCGGTGCGCGCTCTGGAAGAGGCTCTGGCCTCTGACCGCACAATCTTTCTGGCGACTCAGCACGACGCCAGCGTTGACGAGCCTACGCCCGAGCAGATTTACAGCGTGGGCACCTTGGGCCGCATACTCCAGCACCAGAAGCAGGACAACGGACAGATTAAGGTCGTAGTCGAAGGGCGCGAGCGCGCCACGACTGTCCGCGTTGAAAATAATCAGGGAGCCTTCACGGCCATCATTCGCCGCGCGCCGGTCGCGCCCGAAGAAGGCACGCGCCTTGAAGCGCTCGTCCAGCGCATTCATCAACTCGTAGAGCAGCACTTGCGTCTTGCGCCCGACGCGCAGACGGACGCGCTCCAGACGGCGCTCAGGAATCAAGACCCTTCGCATCTGGCGGACGCGCTCGCCTCGCAGCTTCGCATCTCCGTAGAAGACAAGCAGAGTCTACTGGAAATTTTCTCCGTGCAGGCGCGCTTGCAGCGTCTCGTCGAACTGCTCGAAATGGAGATTGACAAGCGCCAGTTGGATAGAACCATACAGACGCGCGTCAAGCGACAGATGGAGAAGGCGCAGAAAGAGTATTACCTCAACGAGCAAATCAAGGCGATTCACAAAGAGCTTGGCCGCAAGGACGAGAAGGCCGAAATGGAGGATTTGAAGAAGCGCATCGAAGAGGCAGGCATGACGGAAGAGGCCAAGGAGAAGGCCATGCAGGAGCTTCATCGTCTGGAAGCCATGCCTCCTATGTCCGCCGAAGGAACCGTCTCTCGCACCTACATAGACTGGCTCCTGAGCGTGCCCTGGAAGCAGAAGACGAAAGAGATTAAAGACCTCTCGAAGGCTGAAGACGTTTTGAATGAAGACCACTACGGTCTGGAGAAAATCAAGGATCGCATCCTTGAGTATCTGGCCGTGCGCCAGCTTGTAAAAAATCCTAAGGGTTCAATCCTCTGCTTCGTAGGCCCGCCGGGAGTCGGCAAGACCTCTTTGGGCAAATCCATCGCGCGTGCGACCGGACGTAAATTTGTCCGCCTGTCTCTGGGCGGAGTGCGCGACGAGGCGGAGATTCGAGGCCACCGCCGCACCTACATAGGCGCTCTGCCCGGCCAGATAATTCAGATGATGAAGAAGGCTGGAACGATCAACCCGCTCATCCTGCTGGATGAAGTCGATAAGCTCGGCGCGGATTTTCGCGGCGACCCAAGCGCTGCTCTTCTCGAAGTCCTTGACCCGGAACAGAACAACACGTTCCAGGATCATTACCTTGACGTTGAGTACGACCTGTCGAAGGTCTTCTTCATTGCGACGGCCAACGTGCTTCATACGATTCCGCCGCCGCTTCAAGACCGTCTGGAAATTCTACGCCTTTCGGGCTACACGGAGCGCGAGAAGCTTGAGATAGCCCGCCGTCATCTTGTGAAAAAGCAGGCCGAAGGAAGCGGGCTTAAACCTGAGCAGGTTGATTTCACGGACGAAGGCATACTTGAAATCATACGCCACTACACGCGCGAGGCTGGCGTGCGTAATCTTGAGCGCGAGATAGGCTCGTGCATGCGAAAGGTTGCCAGAAAGTTCGTCTCGGAACAGGCGGGCGAGGATTTCAAGGAAGTCGTCACGGGAGAGCGCGTGCGCGAGATGCTGGGGCCGATTAAATTCCGCCAGCAGGGCATAGCCGAAGAGAATGAAGTCGGTCTTGCGACCGGTCTTGCATGGACGGAGGTCGGCGGCGAAGTCCTTCAAATCGAAGCCACGCTCACGAAAGGGCGCGGCGGCGTAACTCTGACAGGCAAGCTCGGCGAAGTCATGCAGGAGTCGGCGCAGGCCGCTCTGACCTGCATCAAGGCTCGCGCAGAACGTTTGGGTATGAGCCTCGACTTCATACGCAAGCGAGACCTGCACATACACATCCCCGAAGGCGCTATCCCTAAGGACGGCCCCTCTGCGGGCATCACGCTGGCGACCGCTATGGCGTCGGCGCTGATGCGCGTGCCCGTTCGCAGGGACGTGGCTATGACTGGCGAGATAACCTTGCGCGGAAAGGTGCTCCCCATAGGCGGCGTCAAGGAAAAGCTGCTGGCGGCGCATCGCTTCGGTATCACGACCTTGATTCTGCCGAAGGAGAATGAAAAAGACTTGGTCGAAGTGGATCAGGAAGTCTTGAGCACTATGGACATTCACTTCGCAGAGTCGATTGACGAGGTGCTGGGCCTGGCGCTTGAAGATTCCTGTCCGACGAATGCTGCGGGCGAGGAGGCGAAGACGCCGCCCATCTGGACGCCAGCGCCGCCTTCGCAGGGCATGCAAACGTCCGCCGAATAACTTTTGAGTAGCTGCGGCCTGAAGGGGCTTGCGGGTTTTAAAATCCGCAAGCCCCTTTCACCAAAGTCTCTAGCCTTGTTAAGCCGCACGACCGCGTTGCGGCTCTATTTTTACCTACCCCCAAAGATGGAGAATGAAAGATGAGCGATAAGACGGAAAGCGCAAAATTGATTCTGAAGCTTTATGAACTGCGCCGCGAGGAAGTCATGCGAAAGGCGCGCAACTGGTTCGTGGGCGAGTTTCATCCGGGCAGCGCCCAGGACGTATCGAACGCAGCGATGGGTGAGAACAGCGCCTACTATCGAATGGTCACAAGCTACTGGGACATGGCCTGCTCTTTTGTGGTCAACGGCGCGATTGACGAGCAGATGTTCAACGACGCCAACGGCGAGCATCTGGTCGTCTTCTCTAAGATCGAGCCGTTCCTGGCAGAGTTGCGTCAGACCTACAACAACCCCACAGCCCTCCAGCATCTTGAGCGCGTCGTCATGAACATACCCGAAGCGCGCGAGAAGATGACACGCTTCCGCGAGATGATTAAACAGATCATGGCCGCCCGCGCAGCAACAGCTAAAACGGAAACCCAGAGCGCCTAGCACCTGTAGGAGCAGGGCTTGTCCCTGCCTGCGTTTTAAGAAATGCGGGCAGGGACAAGCCCTGCCCCTACTGTATTAGCATTGATGAAAATTACCGGCACGGAATTTATTAAGAGCGCGTTTGAGGAGAGCCAGTGGCCGCGCGATTCATTGCCGGAGGTGGCATTTCTGGGGCGCTCGAACGTGGGAAAATCGAGCCTTATTAATTCCCTGTTAGGGGTGCGTGGCCTGGCGCGCACCTCTTCGACGCCAGGGCGCACGCAGGCCCTAAACTTCTTTCTCATTAACAATCGGTTCCATTTCGTAGACCTTCCGGGCTACGGCTACGCGCGTGCGCCGAAGGCTGTGCGCCAGTCCTGGGGAGAAATGGCTACCGATTACCTTGCCAAGCGCGCCCAGCTTGTGCTATCAATTCAGATCGTAGACGCGCGTCATGATCCCTCAAAACTGGATTTACAGCTTGACGAGTGGCTCTCTACGCACGAGAAGCCGCGAGTAGTCGTTGCCACTAAATCCGACAAGCTCTCTCAAAACGAATTGCGAAAGAGTTTGGAGCGAATAGGCGGCGCTCTTCAAGCTGACCGAATCATTGCTTACTCTGCCATTACGGGCCGAGGGCGCGACGCGCTCTGGCGCACTATCGAAGAAGCAATCAAACGATTTTAGATTTTGGATTAGAAAAGACACACTTTCTCCGAATCTCTAATCCAAAATCGACAATCTAAAATCCTTTGCCCCGTTGGAATTTAATCAATCAATGAATGAGAGGCCACGCGCGCCATTTCTCCGGCATCCAAGGCTTGTCGGAAAAATTCCCGCGCATATGTAGCGATTTTATAGACCTTTGAGTGGAACGTCTCTGCCGAAGTAGACGGTTGCCGATGCGCTCGCGCGCCGGAAGCGAATTTAGAAACGCCTCGCCTTTTGAAGTTTCCGAAGATGCGCGCCGCCCGGTAACGACTGACGAGCGAGCGCACCACACCAAGCGCCCCGCGAGAGTTCCCTGATTCACCCGAACACGAAGGATTCATTCCCGATTCATCACGTAAGATTTCACTAACAATTGACAACCCGAAGCGGCAGCCCTTTGAGGCACGCGCCGCACAAAAAAAACTTTGCGGCCACAAAAAAGGATTTTGGCCGCGAGCCAGAAGAGAAGAAGAGAAATGTCACCAAGAAAAAGCACCAACTCAACAGCCAACGGCGACAACGGAGCGGCCACGACCGCCACAGCCGAGGCCCCACCCGAAAGACCGGAGCGCGCCAGCGCCAGAGACGACGGAGGCGAAGAGATTTTTAATCTCTCTGACCTCAAGGAGATGTCCATCTCCAAGCTCACCTCAATCGCCAAGAACATGGATGTGCCCGGCGCAACAGGCATGCGTAAGCAGGAGCTTGTCTTTAAAATCCTGGCCGCGCAGACGGAGAAGAGCGGTCTTATCTTCTCCGAAGGCGTGCTTGAGACCTTGCCGGACGGCTTCGGTTTCCTGCGCGCACCCGAATACAACTACTTGCCAGGCCCGGACGACATCTACGTCAGCCCTTCGCAGATTCGCAAGTTCGACCTGCGTACGGGCGACACTGTTAGCGGGCAGATTCGTCCGCCCAAAGAGGGCGAGCGTTATTTCGCGCTCATCAAGGTCGAGGCCATAAACTTTGAAGCGCCGGATCAGGCGCGTGAAAAAGTCTTCTTCGACAACCTGACGCCGCTTTACCCGGACGAGCAGCTTCGCATGGAGACCACGCACGACAATCTCTCTGCGCGAGTGATTGACCTTGTGACTCCATTGGGTAAGGGCCAGCGCGCACTGATTGTCGCGCCGCCTCGCACGGGTAAGACCATGCTCTTGCAGACGATCGCCAACTCCATCACGGAGAATCACCCGGAAGTGACGTTGATTGTTCTGCTGATTGACGAGCGCCCGGAAGAAGTCACAGACATGCAGCGCTCCGTCAACGGCGAAGTCATATCCTCTACGTTTGACGAGCCGCCCACGCGCCACGTTCAGGTAGCGGACATGGTGATTGAAAAAGCCAAGCGCTTGGTCGAGCATAAGCGCGACGTGGTCATCCTGCTGGATTCAATCACTAGGTTGGCACGCGCGCACAACGCAGTGGTTCCGCCTTCGGGCAAGATTCTCTCCGGCGGTATTGACTCGAACGCTCTACAGCGCCCGAAGCGCTTCTTCGGCGCGGCGCGCAACATAGAAGAGGGCGGCAGTCTGACAATCATCGCCACGGCACTGATTGACACAGGCTCGCGCATGGACGACGTTATCTTCGAAGAGTTCAAGGGAACGGGCAACTCCGAGATTCACCTTGACCGCAGGCTTTCGGACAAGCGTCTTTTCCCGGCCATAGACCTTCAGCGCTCAGGCACGCGCAAAGAAGAGCTTCTCATAAGTAAGGAAGACCTCAATCGCATCTGGGTCATGCGCCGAGTGCTCAATCCGCTCTCGCCCGTGGAGCAGATGGAAGTCGTCCTCGAACGGCTTGAGAAGACCAAGACCAACGCCGAATTCCTTGCGTCAATGCAGAGTTAGTCATGAGCTATCAGCCGTCAGCAATAAGCCGTAAAATTTTTTGGTGAATGCTGACGGCTGATGGGTGTTTTCTTTTGTTGACAAAACCGCGCGGGACTCCGCATAGTAAGTTCTTAGATTAAAGCTCTATCAATTTAATCAAAGGGATGTGCGCTTGTGGCCGTGTGTAGGCTCACGGTCGTAGTGTGAAGAGATTTGCGCGTCGCTATACTTTCGTCTGAGGCCGTGCCTTTCGCCAAGACCGGCGGCTTGGGCGATGTCGCGGGCGCTCTGCCCAAGGCGCTGCGCTCGGTCGGCGTGGACTCGCTGCTCGTGCTGCCGCTTTTCGAGCAGACAGAGAGAAAGCTGCTTCGCGCTCAAGTCATTGACAATCTGGAAGTCGAGTGGCCTTCGGGCACACGTCGCGCAAGCGTCTGGTTGAGCGACGCCGCAGGAGCGCCCGCCTTTCTCATAGACGCGCCGGAATATTTCGCGCGCTCTTCCGTCTACGGCTTCGGCGACGATCATGAAAGGTTCGCTTTTTTCTGTCGCGCGGCTCTGGCCCTGCTGAAGCGACTGGGGCCTACACCGGACATAGTTCACCTGAACGATTGGCCGGGCGGCTTTGCTGCCACAGAGCTTCGAGTGCGTCGCGCGCTCGACCCCTTTTATCATCGCACACGCACGCTCTTCTCCATACACAACCTGGCTTATCACGGCTCGTTCGACCCGCGCGACCTTGACCGCCTGGGCTTCAACACTCCTGAGAGACGCGAACCCTTTATGATGGAGGGCGCGGCCTCGGCTTTGAAAGCGGGACTCATGATGAGCGACATGCTTTCGACCGTCAGCCACCGCTACTCGCTGGAGATTCAGACACCGGAGTTCGGGCACGGCCTTGAGTGGATTCTGCGCGCAAGGCGCGACCGCCTTGTGGGCATCACGAACGGCGTGGACTACGATGTCTGGAATCCCGAGACAGACCAGTACTTGGCGGCCCACTTCAACGCGGACAATCTTGAGGGCAAGCGTATGTGCAAGCTTGACCTGCTGCGCCGTTACAATCTGCCGGAGGAGTTGGACAGGCCCATCATAGCCTCTATCTCGCGCCTGACCGGACAGAAAGGCTTTGACTTAATACGCGAGGCTGCCGCGCAGATTTTGATGACGGGCGCTTTCTTCATCTCCCTTGGCTCAGGCGCGCGTGAGTACGAGGACTTCTTTCAGGCGCTCAGAGACCACGCGCCACGGCAGGTTGGAACCTACAGGGGCTTCAACGAACCGCTCTCACACCAGATAGAAGCTGGCGCGGACATCTTTCTCATGCCATCGCAGTTTGAGCCGTGCGGGTTGAATCAAATGTACAGTTTGCGCTACGGGACTGTGCCGGTTGTTAGAGCGACGGGGGGCTTGGACGACACTGTGGAGGATTTCGACCGCTCTAGGGGCACGGGCAACGGGTTCAAGTTCGGGCCGTATTCTGCCCCCGCGATGCTTGAAAAAATATCGGAAGCGCTTTACTGTTATGGTGAACCGGAAGTCTGGAAGCAGATTCAACTAAACGGCATGCGCGTGGATAATTCCTGGCAGGCGGCGGCCCAGAAGTATCTGGAGCTTTATCGCACCACGGCGCAAACTTAAAGGTGTTCGAGTTCATCAAATAACATAGGATTTTTCGTATTGAAGGTCAGGTAGGAGAAACAAGGTATGAGTGAACATG
>JACVRN010000308.1 GCA_014534425.1 Pyrinomonadaceae bacterium | reverse complement strand
CGCGGTGAACGGCCCCGGCGAAGCGCACGATTCGCAGCTCGGCATCACCTTCGGTCGCAACGTCGGCATGATTTACAAGAATGGCGTCCCCATGCGCAAAGTCGCAGGCTCCGACATTGTGGAAGCCTTCGTGCGCGAGACCGAAAAGCTCCTGGCCGAAACTAAAGACGCGAAAGAGGAGAAGATCGAACTCGTCTCCATCACTTAAGAAGTTAAAGAAGTGAATACGTATTCAAAGGGTCGCCTTCACATTAAGGCGGCCTTTTCGTTTCAGGGCGAGAGCAGCGTCAGGGGATAGACGGGAATGTTTCTTAAAACCCAGAAGCTCAATACAGCCCAGAGGAGCGTGTGCAGGTAGAGGGGTCTGACGAAGGGCTTCGGCAGGCCGCGTCCGCGCGTGGCTACGAGCGCGTAAGAGACCAAAGTGTAGGCGAAGAAGGGAAGCATCAGCACCATCAGCACGTTGTGGTTCAAGGCCGAGAGTAGATGCCCGTGCATGAGCTGGTGCAGACCGCGCAGCGTCCCACAGCCCGGACAGTTCAGCCCCGTCAGCGAGTGAAACGGGCACGACGGATACATGTTTGTCCCCGGCGTGGCCGGGTTGAAGAGCCGCAGGTAGACCAGAACGAAAATCGAGCCCGCGACAATCATTAGCCCTAATAGACGCGCGCGCCAACTGGCCGTCTCCGCCGGCTGCCAAAGAAAGGTTGTGTTCATCACCTGCATAAAATCGAACCTCGTCAACTGGGCAGCCATAATGCCATTTAATAGTCTCGCAATCAACCCGAAGCTAAAAATCAAACGGCCAATAGAAGAGTTCAATCTTGAAAGCTCTTCTATTGGCCGTTTACATGCGGCTATGCCAAAAACATCAAGGCCCGCCGGAAATCAGGGCGAAGCGGAAGCGATACTCGTCCGATTGCAGGAAGCCTCCGACCATGAATCTGTAGTCCCCCTTGTGCGGAGCAGTAGGCCCTATCAACTGACCCTGCCAGAAATCAAAGCCTGCTTGTTCAGGGCTGCGTCTCAGATAGCAGAAATACTGCATGGTGATGAACCCACGGTCGTAGAACCTGCTTCCGACTGCGCTTATCTCCGGCGTCAGGATGAAGTCTTCAAGGGTTTGCGCAGGTGTGCGAGCGCCTGATTGCAGGTTGTTAATTAGAGTCTGCTTGCTCGCTGGAGTTATCCCTGCCCTGGCGCAGAGGGCGTTGACGAAACCCGTCGGGTCAACCGCGCGCGTAGAGTCCGGCGTCAGGTATTGGCCGTAGAGCGCCTTGAACTCCTGCCGGTTCACGAAGTCGAAGAGGTAGGCGTCCTTGCTCGCTCTCTGCTCCGCGACAGTCTGGAAGCCGTTGAGCCTCGCCCCATCGCCTACGAACTCCGTGTAGCGAGGCAGCCTGCCCAACAGCGCGTCGTAGAGGCGGTAGACGTAGAACCCGCGCTCCTGAAACTCGTCCGACTGGAAGAAGCGCTGCGAAGTATCTATGCGGTCGCATATCTGTCCCGCAGGGCAGTTGCCGCTCATCCTGCTCATCCAGAACTGGAAGCCTGCGGCGTCCGGCACGCGCCCCAAAAAGTCTATGTACTGTTGACGTATGAAGAACGCCTGGTCGTCTATCGGATTCTG
>JACVRN010000126.1 GCA_014534425.1 Pyrinomonadaceae bacterium | reverse complement strand
CTCTCAGTTGGACAGACAGTGAAAGCGTTTGTTGAACAGCAGGTAGTATATGACAGATACTTTACAGAAGGTGAAGTGACTATGATGTACTTCGCATATTTAAAGAGAGACCCGGATTTGAATGATCCTAATTTATTAGGATGGAAAGACTGGGTGGATGTGTTTACGAACGGGAGGGCGAGTGCGGGCGTTGTTCCGAGAGACATACATCATTTGATATTCGGGTTTATCTATTCTGAGGAGTACAGGAAACGCTTCGGCGCTCCCTGATGTTGGGGCCAGGTGTTTCGGGTTATGGCAGAAGGCCGCAGTAAGCGATTATTGCGGCTTTCTGCTAGAGAATTTGAAGGCTACAAGCGGGCGAAGAGTTTTACCGGCAGGGTCGGTTGTCTTCAATCATCCAATTTCGGCGGGGCCTTCGTGCGGCAGGTATCCTGCGAGGCAATACGCCTTGCATTATAGTGAAAACTACGTTTAGAATGTCTTTTCCTTGGCTGCAAGTAGTGTCCTGAGGAAAATTAGGGCTCCCTTTGACCTCTCTTATATTTCATTTATTTCCCTAATTCGGAGGGTTTCAGTGAAGCAAGGTTTTCGTTTGTTGTATGCCGCCGCTCTGCTCTTTGTTATTTTGGGCGCGGCAAATCTTTCATATGCCCAGACGGCTACGCCCACGCCGACACCTACGCCCACTCCTCCGCCGGGCGTAGACACGATTATCACGCAGTTGACCTCTTCACCCGCAGCCCGCAACAGTTTCGTGGGCGACATCAGCGCCAACGGTCGCTTCGTGGTCTTTGAATCAAACGGCGATCTCTCTACAGAAAAATCTGTGGACGGGCGCGACAACACGGACGGCAACCGCGAAATCTTTCTGCTGGATTACGCGCAGCGCCGCATTTTCCAGATTACGAATACGACCAGCGTACGCATTGATACGACCAAGACGTTTACGGAAATCATCAACAACATCAAGTACGAGATAAGCAATAACAGGCCGCGCCTGACTTACGGGCCGACCGCGAACGGCTCAGGCCAGCGTGTGTACTCGATTGTTTTCAGTTCGAACGCTGGCAACCCTGCAAGCTTTAACGGTGAAGCCAACGAGGCAGCCATAGCAGCCGACGGCAATCAGGAAATCTGGGTTTACCAGGTTCCTCAAATTGTGGACAACCTCGACCTGTCTAGCGGAGCAGACCTGCCCCGTATCAATCTTGCCACGGGCACGTTCACGCAGATAACAAGCACGCCCGCGAGCCGACAGCTTCAAGCCGGAACGACTACGCGCTCGCCCGACGTAATTGATGACAACCGCGAAGCCTTCATCAACGACGACGGCACAATCATAGCTTTTACTTCTACGCGCTGCCCGCCGACAGCCGGAGGCAGCACCTGCGCCGCCAGCACCAACTCGGACGCCAACCCTGAAATATTCATACACAACAGGACTAACGGCGCTTACGTGCAGGTGACGAACACGCAGACGGCCAACATCACTAATCCAATCGTCAACCAGAACCCGAACCTGTCGGGCGACGGCACACGGCTGGCTTTCATCTCCAACGCCAATATCACCAGCACGAATGCTGACGGCAACATGGAGATTTACGTGGCGGAGTTTAACGGCACCGCCATGTCGGGCTTGAGGCAGGTGACGCGCACGACCGCAAGCAGCGCGGGCATCAGCGTTAATATCTTTAGTCCGGGGCGGCGCATGAGCCGCAACGGAAACCTGCTGGCCTTTGAGTCCTCTTCCAATGACCCGAAGAGCAACGGGGCGATTCAGCCTGCGCTGGCTACTTTCATCTACGATATTGTCGCCGACGCCTTCACGCAGGTAGGGGCGCGCTCTACGACCACGACGGACGTTCTGCGTTTCCCGACTTTCACAGGCGATAACAGCAGGCTTGTCTTTGTTTCGGCCCTGAACTTCCTGGCGAACGGGACTCTGGCTACGACAAACACGGAGGGGCTTAACCCGACACTTGCAGGCATCAATCGCCCGCAGATTTTCTCCGTGCCCGTCAACTCGCCGAATACTTTCAGGATTCTGACGAACATGCCTATCACGAACGGTTCATCAACGCAGCCTTTCGTGGGGCAGACGCAGCAGCGCATAGCATTCAGCATAGGATCTACTGAACTTGGCGGCGGAAACCCGGACAACTCCGTAGAGGCTTTTTATCTATTGACGCCGCCTGCGGCCACGGATACGAACGGCACTCTTTCGTTCTTTACGGGGGCCAGCCAGCGTCCCGTGACAGGCCCCAGCCCAACGGCTCCGGCTGTGCAGGGGCTTGCGGGTGGCATGCTCGGCATAGTTCGCTCTACGACAGCGCTCGCTCCGTCTTCTCAGGCAGTGACGAACGCTTCCGAGTCCAAGAACAGTCCGCCGCTTCCTACAGAATTGAAGGGAGTTACGGTCGCCATCAACGGCGCTGCGGCAGGTCTCTACTTCGTCAGCACGGGCGAGATTCAGTTCGTAGTCCCGCGCGGGTTGGCTGTGACTACGGGCAACACGACCTATCCGGTCGTGATTAACAATAACGGAAGCGTCATTCGCGGTACGATACAGATTACGCCAGCGCAGCCAGACATATTTACCAGCACCAACGATGCTGGAGGCCGAGCCAGAGTCTTTGTGCGAAACACCATGACGGCAGAGCCGTTCACGGTGCCTGTGGAGGTCTCTATCTTTTTAACGGGCGTTCGCAACGTGCAGACGAGCCAGGTCACAGTGCGCGTGGGAACGGTAGACCTTTCGGGCACAGCTATACTGAGCGTCATGCCGACCGACACGCCGGGCATAGACCAGATTGATGTGGCTTTGCCAGCATCGCTGGCCGGAGCGGGCGATGTGCCGATTATCGTCAGCGTCACGATTAACGGGCAGACTTTCACGAGCCGTCCGGCTGACACTGCTCCGCGCATCAGAATCAACTAGCCCGGAGAGCAAACCAGGGGCGGCCAGAAGCTTTTCAGAGAAAGCCTGGCCGCCCCTTTAATTTTTCCCCTTTCAGGCCAATGCGGATAGGCATAGATGGAATCCCACTGGCTTCGCTCAGAACCGGCGTAGGGCACTACACCTTCGAGCTTGCACACGCTCTTTCGCTCCTTTCCCCTTCCAACCAATTCGAGCTGGTTTCGCCTCTGCCGCTTCTGGAATCCGTCACGGGCGAAATCAAACAGCCCAACCTGCGAGCCGTGCGCCTCAGATTGAACAAGGTGCTGCGCCCGTGGTGGGCCGTGCGCCTTCCTCTATACATCAGCACGTCGCGCATGGATGTTTTTCATGGCACGAACTTCGACGTGCCTCTCTGGAACAGGTGCGCGAGCGTGTTGACCATCCACGACCTCTCTTTATTTCTCTACCAGGAGACGCATGAAAGGCGTCTCGTCAGGCGCGCACGCCGCCGCATGCCTTTGATGGTGAGAAGCGCCACCATGATTATCACGCCCTCGGAGAGCGTCCGGCGTGAAGTCTGCGACCTCTTCGGCGTGAGCCGGGAAAGGGTCGTAGCGATACCGGAAGCCGCGCGTTCCTGCTTCAAACCCGTCCCGGCAGAAGATGCTGCACTGACAAAAAAGCGGCTGGGGATAGAGGACGAGTTTATACTTTTCGTGGGCACCATAGAGCCGCGTAAAAACCTTATAACCCTCGTGCGCGCGTTTGCGGAGCTGCTGCGTACGACGCCTTTGCGCCCGCAGCTAGTCATAGCGGGACGGAAAGGCTGGCTCACGGACGAGTTCTTCGCTTACGTCAGAGGGATGGACGGAGGAGAGCGCGTGCGGTTCACAGGCTATGCGGGAGACGAAGACCTCGCCGCTCTCTACTCGTCTTGCAGCGTGTGCGTCTACCCTTCGCTCTACGAGGGCTTCGGGTTGCCGACGCTGGAGGCTATGGCCTGCGGCGCTCCGGTCATTTCAAGCCGCACGCCCGCCATCATGGAGACCGTAGGAGAGGCAGCGCGCCTAGTCCCCCCGCAGGATGTGCAGGCTCTCAGCCAGGCAATCGCGGAGTTAATGCTTGACGACGGAGCGCGCCAGCGTCTCTCCTACGAAGGATTAAGCCGAGCGGCACAGTTCTCCTGGGAAAAGACCGCCATGCTGACGCTGGAAGTTTACAGCGAGGCGCGGAAGATGAGAGCGGCGGGGAACAGGCAATTAATAAAGGGGCCTGGATGATGCATCATCCAGGCCCCTTGTTTCAAGCTTAAAAGTAGCTGTTCTTGTTTTAGAAGCGCTCGCGGTATTCTACGGAGTAGACGAAGCCGAAGATTAAGTGCCTGTAATCTCCGGGCGCGATGCCTGCGCTAGCTCTGCCGTGCTCAAGCACGTCCACCCAGTCAGTCCATCCGGCCTGATCCGGGTCTCGTCTCAGGTAACCAAAGTACTCCATCGTGACGAAGCCGCGATAGAAAAATTTGTCCCAGCATTCCTGGCTCTCTATGAAGGCGCGAAGCGTCTGTGCGGCGGTCTTCTGCCCGCTCTGCATCTGGCTGATTAAGGTCTCTTTCGTCGCCAGCGAGCTTATTCCAGCAGACTGCATCAGCTTCTCTACGAAGGTGCGCGCGTTGGCGGCGGAGGGCGTCCCGTATCTGTTTATAAACTCCGGTCGGGCCATGAAACTCGTCAGGAAGGCGTTCTTGTTGGCTTCCAGCGATGCCGCATCCTGAAGAGCATTTAGCGGGCGGGTGTCCGCTTTCCACTCCACAAACTTCGGCAGGCGCGTCAGCGCTGCTTCATAGAAGCGATAGACCCAGTAGCCTTTCTCGCCGAACTCAGGCGAGCGGAAGAAGCCCGAAGAAACGTGTATGCGGTCGCAGCCGGGGTCAGCGCCGAGGCCGCCCTTGTAGGTGCAGTTGTTCAGAACCGAAAGCCAATCGTTATAACCTGCGGTGTCGGGCGGACGGCCCAGAAAGTCTATGTACTGCTGGTAGACGAAGTAGTCGTTGTCCCAGAAGCCCATCACTTCGTTGGTTCCGGGGCGCAGGCGCAGGGGCTTGACCTTTATGTCGCCGTAATAAAGCTCGGAGGGAAGGTTGGGGTCTTCAGTCACAATTCTAAGCGTTGGCGCGCTCTGGCTTTGACCCAGTACACTACCGGCAGTTATTAAAATTGCGAGAAAAACAATAGCGAATTTCATCTTAATCGCTCCAAATTTTGAAATCCGAGTAGGAGATCAAACTAACAGGAAAGGGGTCTGACTCAAGCGGGGCTTTGTGCTGCGTTAATGCAGCACAAACAATATAGCCTAACTGCAATCAGGGTGTCAATATTGGGTAAAATGGCGTTAAAAGCAGCTTTTGCGGGTCAAGGGCGCTGCAAGATAATCCAGCCATTATCCTCAAAAATCCTGCGATAACCTTTCTCCTCCTGGGCGCTCAGATACTGCCGGATTTCTGGAAAGCCAGGATAGGGAAAAGTGTTCAGGCTCTCGCAGGCTATGATGTAATCGGCGTCCGGCGTGGTGACTAAATTATAAGCCAGCAGAAAGATGTGCCGCCTGTGCGAAAGGTGCGAAACTATGGGAGCCTGAGCCGCGACCGATGCTTCCGGCGGAACCATTTTCAAAGCACGGCGGCCCGTCAGGTCGCTCTGGCTGAGCCGCCAGTAGCTTCCGTCCGTCAAATTCCACAAAGGCTGTTGAGGAACGAGGTGCAGGTTGAGCAGCAGTATACTGACGCCGCATAGAATTCCGGCAGAGCGTTTTAATTTCTCTCTTCCGGCTAATCTCAGGATTCTTGCAAGCCCGTCCGCAGAGGCCATGACCAGGACGGGCGAGATGACCGCGCTGTAATGATAAAAGGTTGACCAGTAGTTAGGCTGAGCCGAAAGAAAGCGCTCGGCCAACAAGGGAATCATCAGAATCGCAAGCGGCGAGAAGAAGGCTAAGCCCAGGAATGGGTAGAAGGTGAGCCAGTAAGAGCGAAGCTTAGCCGACGGCGTGAACATCACCTCTATCAGCAGGAGAGGATTTTTCAGGATAGCTCGCACGGCGCTTGAGAAGTCTGGGCCGAACTGAATATACGTCCAGTAGTGATAAGCGCCGCCTGCGCGAAAGTACGGCATGAAAACCAGCATCACCGCCGCTAGCCACACTATGCCTGCGAAGAGAGTCACAATCCCGCGCCTGAACTCTTTGAGGGAGATGAGGTAGATGCCGAAGAAGGCCACGGTGATTGAAAGATTCTCCTTCGTCAAAAGCAGCAGCGCGATAGAGAGGAAATACAGGCCCCAACGCTTTTCGTCTATGAAATAGATACTGAAGGCCACAAGCGGGACTGCGAAGGCCACTTCATGAAAATCAAACACGACCGCCTGCTGCACTCCCCAGAAGAGAGCGTAAGAGAGCGCGAAGAGATAAGCGGGCCACATGCCCAAACGCTTTTCCGTGAACAGGAAGATGGGTAAAATCGCCAGCGCGAAAAAGAGTGCCTGAACAATCAGTAAAGCTTCGACCCTGTCCGTTATCCAGTAGAGCGGGGCCAGCGTGACGAGAATCGGGTGAAAGTGGTCTCCGAGCGCGTGTTCGTTCAGGAGGTTCGCGCGCATGGTCATGTATGGCGGCGAGAACCTGCTGTAGAGCCATACGACCTGATCGAAAATCCCCAAATCAAATGCGCCGGAAGAGAAGTGCAGGTGCCTGAGAATCGAGAGCGAAGAGTACGCGGCGGTCGCAAGCAGGATTATCAACCACAGGAGGCCCCTGCGCTTCAGCGCTGCCAGGGCATTAGATTTAAACGTGCCTGTATCTATTAGACCCCTCCTCCCGTAATCATTGCCGGATACATTATTGGATTTCATTGCCCCAAGACAAACTGGCTACGCTTGCCCGTGCTATCATGTGGCTATCTGTTCAGAAACTCCTTTTCTAAAAACCGCCGGAAGATGAATGATCAAGAGTATCTAAAAAGAGGGCGATATGCAGCTCTGAGGTGGGCTATGGCGCTTGGTGTGGGCCTTTTAGGGCTGTGGCGCTTTCATCATACTCAATTTTCTTCCGGCCTGGACATCTTCCCTGCGGACAGAGGCGATGGCCGCCTCATCACTTACTTGTGCGAGCACTGGTATCAGGTCTTTCAGAATCAGGCTAGCTGGCGCTCGCCCGCGATGTTCTATCCTGTAGAGGGCACGCTCGGATACGCGGATATGTTTCTGGGCTATGCAGTGCCGTTCTCCATCCTGCGCGCACTGGGGGTGAACAGCTTCACGTCGCTGGAACTGGTGGTCATTCTCTTTAACTACCTGAGCTACGTCGTCTGCTTCATACTCCTGTACAGAATATTGCGGCTGGGACTTGTGGCCTCGTGCGCGGGCGCATTCTTCTTCGCCTTCAACAGTCCGAAGTTTGTGCAGATGGGGCACCTGCAACTGCAAGTCACGCTCTTTCTGCCACTGTGCGTCATAGCGGTTCTAGTCTTCGTGCGGAAAAGAGAGAGCATCAGTCAAACGAAGGCGTTCGCTTTATTAGCGCTGGCCGCAACTTCTCTGAGCATACAATTGATGTCCGGCTATTATCCCGGGTGGTTCTTTATCTTCTGGAGTTTCCTGTTCCTCACTTTGAGCCTCTGCTTCCAAACTACACGCGGCTTCGTCCTCTCGATTGTCAGGATGCATTGGCGCGCGATTGCGTGCGCCGCACTTCTGTTCATAGTGGAAATGATTCCCTTCCTGCTGGTTTACGTGCCGGTCGTGAGAGAGTTGGGCTGGCGTCCATACGATTCTGTGAAGGAATTGATTCCTGTGCCTCTGGCGCTGCTCTTGACGAGCGACGGCAATTACGTCTGGGGACATTTATCCGCTAGCCTGAAGCAGTCCTTTGCGCTGCACCCTGAGTTGCAGATGGGAATAGGTCTTGTTCCAACTTTGACCTGGCTAGGGCTGACCGTCGCGGCGCTCCTTTTTATTAGACGCTATGCGCGCAAAGCTCCGTCTGAAAACGAAGACGAAGCGCGCAATCGCCATAACCAAAAGCTGCTCTGGCTCTGCCTGTTGGTGCTCTCCACCAGCCTCTTCTACCTGATAGGCATGAAGCTCTTGAAAGATTATTCGGCGTGGCGCATCGTCTACACCTTCTTCCCCGGCGGCAAGAGCATACGGGCCGTCTCG
The DNA here is from genome assembly GCA_014534425.1 of Pyrinomonadaceae bacterium. Taxonomy (GTDB): domain Bacteria; phylum Acidobacteriota; class Blastocatellia; order Pyrinomonadales; family Pyrinomonadaceae; genus JACVRN01. Next base: position 5,945 of record JACVRN010000126.1, on the reverse strand, counting down.
CGTTACGTCATAATGCTGGCGCTGCCCATGGCTATAGCCTTCGCTTTTCTCATACAGCACGCGCTAGACCGCATTCACTCTGGCTTCAGCGAGCCGCGAGCGCGCGTCTTTCCGTTGATAGCTCTCTTCTCGCTGATAGGATTCGGATTGTTCGAGCAGCTTGGCAGTAACTCAGGCTTTTCGGTCAGGGCCGAGAACTCTTACCTTGAGCGTCTGTCAAAGAAGCTGCTCGGTGATTGTCGCAGCTTTTATCTGGCGGTCGGCCCCTTGGCTGCGCGCAATCAGTTCGAGTACCAGATAGATGCTATGATGGTTTCACAGATGCGCGGAGTCCCTACGATGAACGGTTATAGCGGCGTGTTTCCGCGAGACTGGTTTCCGGCCCTGTGGGAAGTCAAGGCTACGGGCTATGAAGAGAACATGCGGCGCTGGATTGAGTCGCACCGGCTGGGAAACGGCGTCTGTCGTCTAGTGGTAGACGAGTCGGTCGCAATCGGAAACGAGATTGACGACAACGATTTTTTCGTGCGCCAGCAGTACCTTGATATTTTGTCGCGCGAGCCGGACGCGGACGGTTTCCGCAACTGGACGGGCACACTCAAAAGCTGCCCGAAGATTTCCGGGGAAAGTTTAAGCCCCGCGTGCAGCCGCGCTCACGTCGTCACAGGCTTCTTACAGTCGCCGGAGTTCAGCATCAATTACTTCATATACAATTTCTACAGGGCCGCATTGGGCCGCATGCCGACCCTCCAGGAGTTGACAGAGGACAGGCAGAAGCTCAAAGGCTTGAGCATGCCTGAACAGGAAGCGGCCATCAAAAAAGAGTTGCTCGCGGGCTGGATGAATCTGAATGAATTCAAGGACAGGTACGGCAGCCTCTCCGATGAAGAATACGTGTCCAGGTTAATCGAGACGGGCGGCATAAGTTTGCCGGGCAGGGAAGAGCTTGTCAGTGCTCTCAGGCAGGGGCGAAAGCAGAGAGCGGAGGTGTTGCAGGAATTTCTTGAGAGCCAGCCGGTGCGCGAAAAATTCTATAACGCGGCGTACGTCCGTCTGCTCTATTACCAGCTTTTCAGGCGCGAGCCTGATGAAGCCGAATATGCTCAATCGCTTGACACCTTAGATAAAACAAAAGATTACCGCCAACTCAGCGACGCTTTCATCAACGCGGACGAATATCGTCGCCGCTTCAAGCCCGTTTACTAACGCCAGCATACAGATGAAACGCTCCTTCAGAGCGAAAATACTTTTCTTCGTTTATCTGAGCCTCGCGGGCTGTGTGGCGCGGGAGAGCAATCCCGTACGGCAACCACAAGCGCCGCCCGTTTCGACCAGCGAGGCTCAAGAGCGCAGCCTCTTTTACTCTTCATCTAGCGACGAGCTTAATCGGCTACAGAACTTTTTCAGTCCAAGCTTAAAGGCCAACGAGAAATCGTTCGCAGGCTCCATAACTTCGGTCAAAGGCTTTGGCGCTGGCTCCAGTTATCCTCAAATCTGGCTGCGCGACAGCGCCACAATCATTCCCGTCTCAAGATATTTCTATACGCTCGAATACCTGACCTCTTGGATTGAAGAGCACCTGGCGCATCAGGGCGCGGACGGCTCGCTTAACGACTGGATAGCTCCGGGCGAAGCCGAAAACTTCCGCGCGGCGGCCCCGAATGTGAGAGAAGTTTATAAGGGGAAGGACGCGGCCACAGGTCAGGCGATAGTTATCTCTGCCGACAAAAACAGCACCGAGGCGGATCAGGAAACGAGCGCGGTCGATGCTGCCTATCAGGTCTTTCAAATCACGGGCAGCCGCGATTGGATGAACAAGAGCATCAACGGTCTCTCGCTTCTGAGTCGCCTGGAGCTTTCGCTGGAATATTTGTTGAAGCATAGATTCGATGCTTGGCACGGTTTAATCACCAGCGCGTTTACGGCTGATTGGGGAGATGTCAGCCCCGTTTACGCAGACCAGCGCGCCATCTATCTTGATTCAAAGACGCCTGTGGTCGCGGGCCTCTACACGAACGCGCTCTTTTATCGCGCGGCGACTCAGTTGTCGGAGATACACCAGAGGCTAGGCAATCAGGAGCGTGCAGGTTACTGGCGCGTGAAGGCCGCGCTGATTAAAGAGAACGTCAATAAACATCTGTGGCAGGATGCGCGCGGGTTCTACAGGCTTCATCTGCTGCTGACTCCTGCTTTGCTCCATGGCGCGCCGGACGATTCGGATATTTTCGCCATGGGAGGAAATGCAGTGGCCGCGCTGTACGGAGTAGCCGAAGCCGAGCAGGCCAGAAGAATCTTTGAGACGGCGGAGCAGCGACAACGCCAGTACAATCTTTCGACCATAGGCGGAACGCTGTTGCCTCCTTTCCCCAGGGGCTTTTTTAAGCATCCGGTGGTCAGCGAAGAGTACGCCTATCAGAACGGCGGGCAGTGGGACTGGTTCGCCGCTAGATTCCTGCTCGCGGAGTTCGAGCGTGGATATTCCGAGCGCGGCCTTCGCCAACTGATTGAAGTGGCCGCAAAATGCGTTCGCAATAACGGGCTGTACGAATGGAATGACCGGAGCGGCGAAGCTAAGGGAAGCGCCAATTATGCGGGCAGCGCTGGCGCTCTGGGCGCGGCTGTCGTCCAGGGACTCTTCGGCGTCTATTTAAGTAGCTCGGCCCTTGATTTGAAAATTCGCCTCGGCGAGCGCGCAGGGAAAATTTACTTGCGGCAACCCGCCACCGACAGTTATCTCTCTTACCAGTACTCTTACGACGCGAAGGGCGCGAGCCTGAAGCTCGATTATGAAAGTAATGTTAACGTAGAGGGGCGCGTCTGTCTGCTCTTGCCAAAGGGAACGCGCGCGGCTGAGCTACGGCTTGACGACGCGAAAAAGAGCTTCACGGAAGAGACCGTCGGAGAGGACAGTTATGCCTGCGCCGCTACGGATTGGAAGGCGCACAGGCTTGAATTAAGAGTAACGCGATAATAGATTAATCGTATGGCTAATCAGAATCACACGGCCTGTCTCTCCGTAGTGGTGCCCGTGTACAACGAAGAGGAGACTCTGGCGGCGATAGTCGAGAGGGTGCTGGCGCTCCCTTGCCTGCTGGAAATAATCATAGTGGATGATTGCTCCAGCGACCGTAGCGGTGAGATTGCCATGAGCCTTGCCGAGTCGCACGCGCAGGTCAAGGCCGTTCGTCACCAGAAGAATTCCGGCAAGACCGAAGCGCTCAAGACAGGCTTCGCTTTGACCACCGGCGACATCGTCATCATTCAGGACGCAGACCTTGAGTATGACCCAGGCGAAATTCCAGCCGTCATTCAACCCATACTGGACGGTTACGCGGACGTGGTCTACGGCTCGCGCTTTCTGGTCAGACGGGCCGCAAGGGTTCTCTATTACTATCACTACCTGGCGAACAAGCTGCTGGTTCACATCTCGAACATGCTGACGAACCTCAACATGACAGACGTGGAGACGGGGTACAAGGCTTTTCGCGCTGGAATCATACGCAACATGATTATCACGTCGAGCGGCTTCGGCTTCGAGGTGGAGGTGACGGCCAAAATAGCGAAGCTCGGCTGCGCCATCTACGAAGTGCCCATCAGCTATTACGGGCGAACCTATGAAGAGGGAAAAAAGATAGGATTGTGGGACGGCCTTCAAGCCATCTGGCTGACTCTGCGCTTCAACCTCTTCTGTCGCCTGCGCTCATCTTTCCGCCAGCGCCCGGAATTGACCGGCCTCTTGAATCGTCCTATACAGAGCGCTCCGCCCTCCTCACAAAACTCAAGCCTTCTATGAACGAACGCTTCGTCTACACGGGCAGGGAACTTGAGGCCATGTCTCTGGCCGTCAACTACCATCGCTGGATATTTGAAAGCATGAAGCCACACTTAGGCAAAAGGCTGGTTGAAGTAGGCGCGGGGCAAGGCTCATTCTCGGAGATGCTTCTGGAATGCGACGCCGAGCGGCTTGCGCTCTTAGAGCCGTCCCGTTCCATGTACGAGCAATTGAAGGCTCGCGTCTCGCATTTAAAAACCAACGCGACGGTGGAAACCTACAACGCTACCTTTCGTGAAGTGTCGGAGGAAATCCGCGCTTCACAGGAGCCGGATTCAATCCTTTACATAAACGTCCTTGAGCATATCGAAGACGACGAGGCAGAGCTTGCGCTGGCGCATCGCACGCTCTGCGAGCGCGGGCGAGTATTTATTTTCGTCCCCGCCTTCAAGTGGCTCTACGGGAAGTTTGACGAAGAGGTGGGCCACGTGCGCCGCTACTCCAAACGGGAACTGGAAGACAAGTGCCGCCACGCTCGCTTCAAAATCATAAAGTCCACCTATTTCGATTTTCTAGGTCTCTTTCCCTGGTACGTCAAATACCGCATCCTCAAATCCTCTTCAATAGAGCCGTGGGCCGTACAGCTTTACGACCGCTATTTACTCCACGTCACAAAAGCGATTGAATCAACAGTCCGGCCTCCTATAGGAAAAAATATAGTCTTAGTGGCCGAGAAAGTATGACGGCGAACGTTCACCACACCCGACTTCTATTTAGACAAAGCGCATTCTTCCACTGCTTCAAGAAGCGCGTTACGCACGCTCTCTTTCGTATACCTGGAGACTACATACTCTCTCCCCATCTCTCCCATAGCTGACAGTTCACTATTATTTGAAAGCATACTGTTGAGCGCTGCGGCGAAGCTCGGATAGTCGCCGTAGATTCTTCCGGCTCCGCTTTGCTTGATGTGATCCGCCAGCACGTCCGAAGCGCCGTAGGCCAGGACGGGCGTGCGCTGCGCCATAGCCTCCAGGGTCACAATGCTGAAGCTCTCGTTAGGCGACGGCATGAGGAAGAGTTTCGCGCCCGCCATCAAGCCGTACTTCTCTTCATCGGAAACGAAGCCGCGAAACTCTATGTCCGCGTCCTCCGGCACTGGAATGTCGTCCTTGCCCGCAAGCACCAGCCGCAGCCCGGACGGAAAATCTTTTTTGTATCGAATGAAGTAGTCGAACATCTGTCGACATCCCTTGTTGGGATCAATCCGCCCGCAGTACAGAAGATAAGGGCCGGAAGATTGAGCAGGTTTACGAAGCCCTGTCTCCACGCTCATGGACACTACGCGGCCCGGCGTGTGTCCCCACAAATCCTCTCCGAGCCTGCGCTCTGCCTCGGTCAGCCAGATAATAGAATGCGCGCGGTGCGCCGCATGTTTGTAGGCCGAAAAGTAAGCGGGCGCTTCGTTGTGAAGCGTGGGCACCAGCAGACCGCTTCCGGTTGGAACCTGCAAGAGACCGAAGTAAGTCGTGGGGTAAAGATAGGTGACAAAAATTATGGCCTGATAGTCGGCCCATGTTTGCCGCAGGAATTCAATCAAAGAGGCTGAGTAAGGGCCTTGCGTTCGTATGAACTCTTCCTGAAAAGAGAGGCTCCACTTCTGATAACGCGTGGTCTTTAGATTTCTAAACTGTAGCCGACCCTGCGCGTCCAGAGGGCGATAATCCAGCACCAGCCTGTCGTGCAGCCTGCCCCAGTAAGGCGTGCGCCCGAGGCTCACCTTGAACCTGCGTACACGTACGCCCTCTTTTATCTCTGAGCCTTCGGGCAGGACGTTGGCCCACTCAGATATATCAATCGCAGTGGTCGTCAAAAGCTCGACGTCGTACGCGTCCTTGAGCAGAGTCGCGTACTGCCAGGCGAGCGCTTCCGACCCGCCAACTACGCTCTCATGATGACGTTGAACGATGACCGCGACTCTCTTCATCTCAACCCGCCAAGCACCCTAATGAATTCATCTTCAATTCTCTGGTTGGTAAACAACTCCTGATACCGCTCCCATCCCATCTCCCCCATCTTCGCCCTCAACCCCTCGTCCTTCATCAATAAATCTATTGTCTCTGCCATCAATAATGGATTCCTTTCGCTCCAGACAATCCCTGCCTCTCCGACTGTT
>JACVRN010000012.1 GCA_014534425.1 Pyrinomonadaceae bacterium | reverse complement strand
CTTTGCTTGGAGCAAACTGCTTGCTTTCCTCCGGAGCAACCAACCAGGCGGTCGTTCCGCCTGTGGGCTTGCCATCCGAGTCGACCCAGTCGAACGCAGCACCGCCCCACGCCTGGACATCTATGCCTAGATGACGCTTGTACCAAGCCTGCAACGCAGGTGCATCCTTTGCCTTGAAGAAAATGCCGCCGATGCCGGTTACTCTTTTCATGATCTTTTCGATCTCCTTTGCTGAGCGGATGATTATCAATCGCAAATGCACTGCCAGATAGCATCGGCTTATAGCACAGACGTAATTCAAGTGCAATACTTTATTTCACCGGTGAAACAATAGCTTTTGCCAGCGAAAGACGCCGAACGCCCGACTTAACCGGGCGCACATTCAAATACATTACGGCCAAGTTAGTGTTGACATTCAAGCTAACTTGCGCTCCGGTTGAATGAGTTGTTAGCCTGCAGCTTTTTTCAGCAATGCCTAAAACTACAGAATCCCGATTTCCTTGAGCCAGTTCTCGACGAGCGAAGGCCACATCGCCACCGGATGTTCTGTGCGCCTGAGGCCGAAGGCGTGCCCGCCCTTGGCAAAGAGATGAACCTCTGCCGGGACGCCCGCTTCATCAAGGGCACGCGCATAGACGGTACTGTTGCAGATTTCGTCCACGGGGTCATCCCACGCCTGCAACAGGAACGTCGGCGGCGTTTGCTTTGTGACGTGTATGCCGGGATCGAGAGTGGCGCCGGAGCGGCACAGGTGACCCGGATAAAGCGCGACGGCGAAGTCAGGGCGGCTGCTTAGTTTGTCGGCTTCATCGACCGGCTTGTAGGTCGGCTCGAAGATGTTGCTGGTCTGCGCGACCAGATAGCCGCCTGCCGAGAAGCCTATCACCCCAATCTTGTTGGGATCGAGGTTCAAATCCTTCGCCCTGGCACGAACGAGCCTGATTGTTCTTTGCGCGTCTTGAAGTGCGCGGGGGACTTTGGGTGTGATGTGGCAATGGCAATCTTTGTCCCAGTAGTGATTGCTTTTGGGGACGCGATACTTGAGCAGGACGCATGTAATGCCTTTGGCCGTCATCCAGTCACATATTTCAGTCCCTTCAAGGTCTATCGCCAGAAGCTTGAATCCACCACCGGGGAAAACCACCATCGACGCGCCGGTATTCTTACCCCTGGGTGGAAAGACCGTCATGGTTGGAGAGGTTACGTCATAGACTACGGTATAAGGGTGACCCGCGACGACATCTGGAGCTTTCGTGACTTCAGTTCTCTCGGCTGGTTGAGAGACATCCGCCATATCCGGCGCACCGTTCGGCCAGATAGGGATTTGTTTCAATCCTGAAGGCGGCTGCCAGAAATGTTTCGTGCTGCTGGCTTTGGCGAGGTCTGTGAGGCTGTCCGCTACATGACCCTGTTCGGTACTCTGTCTCTGTACAGCGCGCGAAAAGTTAAATGAAAACATAAAGGCTGAATTAAATTCAGAAGCTCTGATAAGTAAAGAAGGCCGCTTCCACCTATAAACTTGTAGATATTTCGCAGGTGTAATTTACAGAGGTATAAAAGAGATGCCGGGAGCGGAAGCGAAATCCTTTATAGCTTTGCTCTCGGCGTCTTAAGAATAGAGAGATGGTTTTGATTACCTCAATCGAGCCTGTCCTAATGCAGTGAATGTAAACGCACAACAACTCATTCGGTTAACAGTGATATTTCACCGCTTGGCGGAAAATTCACTGCCGAGGATTTAATCGTCGCGCTACCACCTCTAGAGACAGGCTCACTCAAGGGGCCTGTAAACAGGTCATTTGATGTCATTACTTCTTAGCGAAATTTCTTCTCGAACGATTTGGCATCTCTGAATTGAGTTAATATCACTTGCACCGCTAGAGATAGGTTAAGCAGCTTATTGAGTCACATTCAGTGTGAAATAACGCGCCTTACCTTTCTCATTCACCCACAGACGCTTTACATCTTTGTTGTCATAAACGGCTGCGTAAACATGGTAATTGCCTGACTTACCCTTTTCCGAGGTAATGTAACTGTCTAACTTGGCGCTGTCGACCATTTCATCATAGGTAAACCCATTTCCCTTCGTCACGTGGCCTTCCAGCATGAAGGAGTACGTTCCGTCTTCCTTCTCAACATAAAAGCGGCCACACTTATCAGGAGTCGCAACGCCCCGTCTCTGCGAACTTTAATAAGCTGTGTGCCGAAGGCTGAAAAATCCATGTCAACGGGAATGCCTTTGCTATCCCATGTAGCTATGCGAGCGAAGATTTCCCTAAGATTGGAATCAACCTTTCGCCAGTGCGGTTCCAGTCTTCCTTTATCTTGAAAGCAAGCCTCTTGAGCGAGTCGCTGTAACGTCACCGAAAGACGAGCCGCGTTAGCTGAGGCCTGCTTGGAATGAGCAGAGGTATTCAGCAGAACGATTGCCGTTAGTAGAAATAGAACGAAACCAGCGATGAAGATGCGGTTTAACATAGGAGGAGTTCTCTCTTTACTGCCTTGAGTAGAGTTAGCTTCGGATTTCAATAAGTGAGAAATTCTCGGAGGTCAAAGTGGTCTTCTCGTTGAACGTCTTAATCGCAGAACCGACTAAACCGAGCCGTTAAAATGCGTTCAAGATATTCCCAAGTTGGCCGATAGTCAAAGATTTTTGCTCGCCAGAGCAGACGAGCGCCGCATCTTTGGACGGGAGTTCTGAAGACAAGCCGAGCTACTGCGGAAAGCAGTTAGAGTATCGAGCGACAAACGGCCTATTTACCCGGCGCACAAGAATTCACAGGCCAGTAACTTGACGACGGCTCAGAATATCTGTAAAAACTCTCTTTCCCTCGATGCGGCCTCTCCTGCCGAGAGTGCCATTCTACGAATCAGTCATAAGAAAGGATTCCCCAGTGTCAGGATTTCTATTGCGTGCGCCTAGCATAGTCCCTGTGCGCCTGAAGCTCTTCGCCACCTTAATCGTCTCTCTTCTGATAGCGATCATAGTTTCCCCTAAGCTATTACCCAATTCCCCAAACCCGCAAGCGGTTTCGACAAGCCTCGTCATCAGCCAGATTCAGGTAGCGGGTGACGGCAGTCCTACGACTGCGGACGACGAGTTCATCGAAATACATAATGTCAGCAGTTCCGATATTGACCTCAATGGCTATAAAGTCGTTTATCGTTCCTCTTCGGGCACCAGTGACGTACAAGTAACAAGCTGGAGTTCAACTACGACAATTCCTGCTGGCGGCTACTACCTGATAGCACACACTCCTTCGTACAACGGCGCGGCGAGCTCTGACCGCTCCTTCGATTCGGGCGTTGCCTTCTCCGGCTCGGCAGGCGGCATGGCTATACGCAATAGTGGCGGGACGATTGTTGATTCCATCAGATATGGCTCCGCGACTAACGCCTTCGTTGAGGGGACTTCGGCGAGCGCGCCCACTACGAATAACAGCCTAGCGCGTAAGTCAAATGGCTGTCAGGATACGGACGACAACTCTAGCGACTTCTCTCTTCTGACGCCCGCCGCGCCGCGTAACTCAGGTACAACTCCTGTTATCTGCTCCGGCGGCACTACGCCGACGCCGACGCCTTCTTCAACGCCCAGACTTGTTAAAGTATCGGACTTCGACGCCGATAATCACTCGGACTTCGCCATCTGGCAATCAACGACGGGGACGTGGAAAGTCACCAATAGCGGCGACTCTACCGTAAGCTCCAGGCAGTGGGGTGCGGGCAGCCTCAACGACATTCCTGCGCCCGGGGATTATGACGGAGACGGAGCGGTTGACTTAACCGTCTTTCGTCCCGGCGAAGGCAACTGGTATGTCCTAAACAGCTCAACCAACACTATCACTATAACCGGATGGGGCGCTTCGACCGACGAACTTGTCGAGGCCGATTATGACGGAGATGGCAAGACAGATATAGCTGTCTTCCGCCCGTCAGAAGGCAACTGGTACATAAAGCAGAGCACAGGCGCTGTGCAGCTAATCAATTGGGGCGCAAGCGGCGACAAGCCTGTGCCCGGAGATTATGACGGAGACGGAAAGGCCGACGCGGCTGTCTTCCGTCCTTCGGAGGGTAACTGGTACATACGTAAAAGCTCCGGCGGGACACAGTTGGTTAACTGGGGCATTGCTACGGATCAACTCGTCGCAGGAGATTACGACGGAGATGGAAAGCTCGACGCGGCTGTCTTTCGTCCTTCAGACGGCAATTGGTACATCAGGCAAAGCTCCAACAGCGCGGTCGTAATACGCAACTGGGGCGCAAGCGACGACATGGTCGCTCCTGCCGATTATGACGGCGACAAGAAGACGGATATTGCGGTTTGGCGTCCGAGCGAGGCCGTTTTCTATATTGTTAACAGTAGCGGTTCACCGGCTACGACCATCCAGCAGTATGGGACCTCGGGTGATATACCAATCGCTTCGACCTATAAGACCTTCGGTTCGTCGGACGGCGTGACCACGCCTGCGCCAACGCCGTCTCCCATGCAGGACAATCATCTTGTGATGGGCAATCCTAGCAACGCAGTCACGGACACAAACTTTCCGCTCAACTACCTGATGAGCAAGCCGCAGTACGCGCTCTCTTACAACAGGGATTTGGGCGAGCCTAACTGGGTTAGCTGGCACTTGGACAGCACTTGGCTAGGCAGCGCCACGCGGCAGAACGATTATAGAGCTGACCCTGCCGTTCCTGCTGGCTGGTATCAGGTGCAGGGAACGGACTATTCAGGCTCAGGCTTTGATCGCGGTCACATGTGTCCTTCCGGCGACCGCACCGACAGCGTGACGGACAATTCTGCAACCTTCCTGATGACGAACTTCATTCCCCAAGCTGCTGCAAATAATCAGGGGCCGTGGAATGACCTTGAAATATATTGCCGCGCGCTGGTGAGCCAGGGCAATGAGCTTTATATCATCTCAGGCGGCTATGGAAGCGGCGGCACTGGCCTCAATGGTTTCGCTACGACTATAGCCAATGGTCACGTTAACGTGCCTGCTCAGACATGGAAAGTAATCATAGTGCTGCCCGCAGGAAGCGGTGACGATGCGGCCCGCGTGACGACTTCTACGCGCACAATAGCTGTCATCATGCCCAACTCGCAAAGTATCAATTCCGACTGGAAGACGTACCGCGTGAGCGTTGACCAGGTCGAAGCACTGACAGGTTATGATTTCTTCTCCAACGTGCCGACTTCAATTCAGGCAGTTATAGAAGCAAGCGTAGATAATCAGTAAGCTTCACTTCTATGAAATAAGACAGAAAGCGGCAGCCTGCTCGTATAGCGAGCCTGCCGCTTTCTGTCTTATTGCCTATTATCCCTCGCGCATGAATTATGTCTGAAAGTAGACTATTTACTTAAATTCCGATTCGGACTATCCTTTTCCCCCTCGCTATAATCTTTAGGCTTTCTACGCATCAGGTCAAAGCTCCTTTGTTTCGAATGTCAGCAAACCCGACCAGGCTGCTCAGATTAAATGAATTGGAAGACATAATTGGGACGGACTTCGCTAATGACTGAAACAGCGCCCCAGATTAAGCGAACTCAAGCTGAGGACGAATCCTCGTCCATTGACTCGATAGATGAGCGCATGATCAGCAAAATGAGGCTGATCCTAGCGTGGTCTGCGCTGTTTATCATCTACCTTGACCCGTCGGAGCCGGATCGTCTTGTTGCGCTCACCTATGTAGCGCTGACGCTTTACGGACTCTATAGCACTGCTCTTTATGTGCTGGCAATTCGTGCAACATGGCTCCTTCCCAAAAGGATTCTCTGCTGGATTGATGTCGCTTGGTATTTAACTTTGGTCGCCCTCAGCAGTGGGACGAGCAGTATCTTTTTCTTCTTTTTCTTCTTCGCAATTCTAGTCGCCTCCTTCCGATGGGGCTTCAGCGCCGGTTTTCAAGTAACAGTAGTTTCGGCCATACTGTTTACTGTAATCGGATATCTAACGGCACATCTCGGCCCTACATTCGAATTGAATCGTTTCATGCTACGCCCCATTTACCTGCTCGTGCTCGGCTACATGATGGCCTACTGGGGAGGACGTGAGGTGACGTTCAAGAGGCGGTTAGCTTTACTCAAAGAAGTAGTTAAGATTCCTAACCCGCGCTTTGGCATCTATCCAGCCGTCGGTTTAACCATGAAGAAACTGCGCGCATTTTATGATGCCGATACATGCCGCATTATTCTGAAAGAGCCCGATGATAATGACCATTACCGACTGCTTCAGGCTGCGCGCAATCAAGTAGAAGGCTCTGTGGAATCTGAGGTAATCCCGGCCCAACTGGCGCAACTTTTGATGGACTTGCCTGACAACCTCGCTCTCATCTATCGCGGCAAGGGAAAGTTGTGGCCTCGGAAGAATTCGGACAGCTTTATTTATGATGTGATGAAAAGGGAGCGCACGGAAGCGCAGCCTGGGGTTTGCGAATCATTGGCATCCAGACTCGATGCTGATTCTTTTGTTTCTGTTCCCCTGTTCTTTCACACAAAAATGTTTGGAAGGTTATATATGACGGCGGAGCATGGCCTGTTTGAGCCGACGGATATTGAGTTTCTCATACAGGTCTTCGAACAACTCGCGCCGATTTTGAATAACATACAACTCATAGATCAACTCTCATCAAGTGCAGCCGAACAAGAGCGCCAGCGTCTTGCGCTGGACATTCATGACAGTGTCATCCAGCCCTACCTGGGATTACACTACAAACTGGCAGCTATTCGTAATAAAATCGCGTCGAACGGAAGCAGTGTGGCAGAGGATGTTGAGCGTCTATTCCAGATGACCTCCGATGAGGTGGCGGGCCTGCGAGGCTTTGTCCGCAATCTAAAGGGTGAGAATAAGCATAACGAAGATTTGCAATCAGCCGTTAAGCGCATCACATCACAATTTATAGAATACTACGGAATTAACGTGCGGGTTGAGTATCTAAATAGAATCAATATTGATGACCGCCTTGCCGCCGAAATCATACAACTCATTTACGAGGGGCTGAGCAACATAAGGAAACATACGCGAGCCACACACAGCATTATTAGATTTAATTGCAACGATACTACTCTTAACCTAGAGATTGAAAATAATGCTGCGAACGCTGTCGACAACTCGCCTTCGCTCTTTATTCCTCAATCTATTACCGAGCGCGCGAAACATCTGGGAGGAAGGGCGAGGGTAGAGCAAAGCAACGACCACCGCACAATAGTTAACATCGAAATTCCTATCTAGCTTGAGAGAATTGGATGACATCTAACTCCCCGGACAATCCTATTCGCATCCTGCTCGTGGACGATCACCTGTTAGTTCGAGAAGGACTGCGAGAACTGATAGAGAGCCGACCTGGGATGGTCGTCGTAGCCGACACCGGAAGCGGCTCCAATGCGCTTTCACTTGCTTCGAGCACACAACCGGACATCATCATCCTCGATCTAGACCTTGGGGATGACGATGGCCTCACGATTCTGCCCAAGCTCTTAGAGGTTTCCAGTCAATCCAGCGTCATTATCCTGACAGGCACACGCGACCCCTATAAACGCGATAAAGCGATGGAGATTGGGGCGAAGGGCGTCGTACTCAAAGAGAATGGAGCAACGGAACTCCTTAGCGCCATCGAAAAGGTACACCGCACGGGCGAGTATTGGCTCGAAAGCGGAGCGGTCAATAGGCTATTAGATAAAAGGCGCACGCGTGCCGCCGAAAAGCTCGACCCGGAAGCAGCCAAGATTGCCAGTCTTACAGAGCGTGAGCGTGAGATCATTGCGCTGGTCGGTGAAGGATTGGAAAATAAGGAGATTGCCGAACGCTTACGTCCAATTGTCGCTGAATCCACTGTCCGCAACAATCTGTCTATCATCTACGAAAAACTTGACATCAAAGGCGGGCGCTTGGCGCTACTTGTCTACGCCTACAAACACGGCTTGGTTTCTACCCAGGCTCGCTAGTAGAGAAACCAGTTGTGACAATGCTGTGATAGGCCGCCCGACACCACAATCCCTTTTACTTTCAATACGAGTAGTGACATTTGTCCTCCCATTTCGGGAGCTTTGTCATGCCCTGGCGTGATAAAAAAGTGACATTCGTCATTAGCAATAATGATAAATGTCAGATGCATTGGGTCTCCGTTTTCTATATCTTGCGCCTTCTTTTAGCAGTGTCCTCAAGAGGAGTGTAATCCCGTTCTGCAAGCCACCACTTCATTAAAATCACTTCGTCCGGTTGAGCGCCGGAGTGAGCCGCGCATTTGTGGGCCTTTTCCCGCGATTGTGCTGAACGCGGGCACTTGCCAAAAGAGATTGGGTGTTCGCACTGTGCTTGATAATTTTAGTGCGAGCGGTTGCTATCTGCGTTTGACGCGCAGAGTCAAACAGGACGACAGTCTGCTGCTAATCACGCAGATTTCAGGGGCCGTGATTGTGATTCGCGGTGTAGTTCTTCGAGTTAAGCAGTGCAAGGATAGTACCTATGGCATTGCGGTCTCAATCTCGCAGCACCAGATTTTTTCGTTAGATAAGTTTCAAGTTAGAGACCCCCTGTAGTTTAGGCCCTAGTTCTAAGAGACCTGGCCCGAAATACTTGACCCCTGGTAAAAGCAGGAGAAAGACATTGTTCCCTATGAAAAATAAGTTGCCCGCAAAGCCTACGACCACTTGTAATTTCGCAGTTAAATTTCTATTTAAGAACAGACGCAGTCGACTGGCTACGTTTCTTATTTTAGCGATTGTAGTATCATCCATTGCTGCGACCGCCCTCTCTTTTGCTCAATCGAGCAGGCAAAAAAGCTCATCGAAAGCGCCTAAGATTGAACGAGCGCTAGCGACCAAGCCCAGCACCGAGCTTTCCGAGACAGGAGCGAAAAGGCAAGCGGGCAGCAGCCGTCGCTCACGTGCTGCAAAAGCCCAGGAGGGTGAGCGTGAAGAGCAGGAAAATTTGGCTTCGAAGCCCCTGCGACCGGGCATTGCCTCCGACACTGGCAAGCCAATTGATCGCACTCCTGTCGAATCACGGTTGACAAGAGCCGGTAGAAGCTTCAACGGCGACCTACGCAATTTGCCGTTTGAGAGACCGGTAGCAAAAGAAAGGCCCGAACGCGGAGAGCCGAGTATCACACGCGGTCTTGCGGGAAAGCAGGCCGTAGATGCTAACGCTCCTGAAGTTTCGGCCCCTGCAAACGAAACCTCTGTCCCCACACGCTCTGCTCCCGCTCCGTCTCCTACCGCGAATTTCGACGGTTTAGACCGCGAGAATTGGGGAAACGGCAGCCCGCCGGACACGAATGGAGATGTCGGCCCCAATCATTATATCCAGTCCGTTAACACGTCTGTTGGCATTTACGATAAACAGACGGGAGCGCTCATCACGGCGTTCACCTTCAACACCCTGATGAGCCAGGGAAATTTCGGCAATCTCTGTGATACGGATAATTTCGGCGACCCTGTTGTTCTTTATGACACGTTTGAAGACCGTTGGGTGCTGACAGATTTCGCATTTAAGCTCGACGCCTCGGATAACGTCATCAACCCGCCGGGATCTTATCAGTGTTTTGCGGTTTCAAAAACATCTGACCCGGTCTCCGGCGGCTGGAATTTTTACTCTATCAATACTGCTGGCGGGCTGGGCGACTATCCAAAATTTGGTATCTGGACAGACGGTTTGTACATGACGGCGAGCATGTTCGACTATGCGGCGACGGGCGGATTTCAAAACCCTCGTGCATATGCCTTCAACAAAGCTCAGATGTACGCCGGTGCCCCGACCGTACAGGTCGTCTCCTTCAACCTTCCCGCCGCAGATTTTACAGTGCTTCCGAGCAATGCGCGGCTCCAGACAGGAACTCCGCCACCTGGAACCCCCAATTACTATGTCTCTACATGGCAATTTCTGAATGGGCTATCGGTATATAAGTTCCATGTAGATTGGGACAAGATTTCCCTCTCCACTTTCTCAGATGCAGTAGTACCGATTGCAGCGACCAGTTGGCCTAACGCCAACGTAGGCAACGCGCCGCAATCAGGTACTACGAATACCATTGAGACTCTGGAAATCCGGGCGATGATGCAGAACCAATACACGAATATTGGTGGTGTCGAGTCCGTGTGGAATACGCATACCGTACGTCGAGCGGATACTTCCGGGTTTGCCGCGCCGAGATGGTACCAACTGACAGTCACAAGCGGGACGATTAATTCGAGCATTACGCAAGCGGCTACGTGGGATCCGGATGGGGCAAACGTAATGTATCGTTTTGTGCCCAGCCTGGCAGTTGACCGCGCAGGCAATATGGCGCTCGGCTACAGCACATCGAGCAGCACAACCTTCCCCTCCATCAAGTATGCCGGACGACTCTCGACTGACCCTGTTAATACATTCAGCCAGACAGAGCAGACGCTGTTTGCGGGTACAGCTTCGCAGACCGGCACCGTCACTCGTTGGGGCGATTACAGCGCGATGTCCCTAGACCCAGACGGGTGTACATACTGGTTTACGACTCAGTACGTTAATCCGGCTCTGCCGCAAAGCGGTACCAATAGATGGAAGACACGAATTGGGTCATTCAAGTTCGCTCAGTGTACTCCGGTCGGTAACGGCGGAACCATTTCGGGTCAGGTGACGGCTAACCCTGGCGGCGCTCCGATTCAGGGCGCGACCGTTTCGCTCGGCAGCCGTTCGACGACCACGGACTCAAACGGCAACTATTCATTCACCAACCTCCCGGCGGGCACATACCCCGGTATGGCGGCTACTGCTGCCGGTCTGACGACCACGACGGCGAGCACCATTGTCGTCACAGACGGCAATATAACGACGCGGAACTTCTCCCTCAGCACTTCGGCGGCGAGCGGCTGTTTAACGGATACGTCACAATCTGACTTCCAGACGGGCGTGCCGACCAATGCAGACCTGACCAGCAGCCCCGGCGATGTCAAGCTGTCTGCGCCTGTGAACCTCGACCAGCACGCTGACGACAATGGCTTCGGCTCGGGCTATGGTTTCAGCAACACGAGCCTTATAGGCCAGACTTTCACCCCCGCCGTCACGGGCGAGTTACGCAAGGTGGATGTCAACATCTTCTGCGCGTCCTGCTCGGGCACGAACCCGAACATGACACTTGAGGTCAGGACGACGAGCGGCGGCAACCCTGTCATGACTGCCGGCGGTCTTCTTGCGACATCTACCATCGCAGGTACTTCGAGCGGCTCGGGCGGCTTCTTTACGTTCAACTTCTCTACGCCCCCGACGCTGACGTCCGGCGTCCAGTACGGCATCGTCATCCGTCTGGTGGCGGCCCGCACCACTGGAACGCAGGCGTGGGTCTCGACCAACGGCGACACCTACGCGGGCGGCAGGCGCAAGGTCTGCAGCACCTCGTCCTGCGCCAATGCGACGGGCTCGAACGCGAACAGCGATTTGCTCTTCAAGTCGTATATGTACACGGGCTTCGCGACCTCCGGCAATCTTGTCTCTGGTGCGAAGGATGCCAACCCGGCTACAGGCAAATCCCCAACGTGGGGCACGCTATCTTGGAACGGGACGACGCCCGCAAACACGACGCTCAAGTTCCAAGCCGCAGCCAGCGACAACGCCGCAGGCGTCTTCAGCTTCGTAGGCCCCGACGGCACTGCCAACACTTTCTTTACCAGTGGGGCGTCGTTGAGCCAGTTCAACGGCAAACGCTTCCTGAAATACAAAGCCCTGCTGACGGGGACGAGTACCGCTACGCCTACACTGGCTGACGTCACTATCTGCTATGACAACGTGACGCCTACCGTCGCCATTAGCGGCCAGGTGAAGGACAGCGCTAACAATCCCCTGAGCGGCGTGCTGCTGACCTTAAGCGGCTCTCAATCAGGGACGACCACTACGGACGGCAGTGGTAATTACTCCTTCACTGGTTTGGCGTCCGGCGGCAACTACACGGTCACGCCGTCGAAACAGAGCTACGCGTTCTCTCCACAGAATCGCGTTTACAATAATATGGCCGCCAATCAGACGAACGCGAACTTCACAGGGCGAGTTGTACGCAAGCCTGCGGACTTCGACGGAGACAGCAAAACTGATATATCCAGATGGAATTCCGACACGGGCGACTGGAACATTACTAAGAGCTTGACCAACACGCTCCGCACACACTTGGACTGGGGCAGAGGTTCTCTGGGCGACATTCTGGCTCTGGGCGACTATGACGGAGATGGCAAGACAGACCTTGCGGTCTTCCGCCCCTCGGACGGCAACTGGTACATCGTCAAGTCAACCGACGGCTCTGTGCTGGTGAAGAACTGGGGAGGTGCTGGAGACGTACCCGTTCCCGGCGATTACGACGCGGACGGAATAACGGATGTCGCCGTCTTCCGCCTCAGCGAAGGCAACTGGTATATCCTCAACTCCGCCAACAACACCATGACGGTCAAAGGATGGGGAGATGCCAATGACAAGCTGGTGCCGGGCGACTATGACGGAGATGGCAAGACAGACATAGCAGTGTTCCGCCCCTCGGACGGTAACTGGTACATTATCAACTCTTCAACCAATGCCGCCACCATTCAGGGCTGGGGCGCTTCCGCAGACCAGCCAGTGCCGGGCGATTACGACGGAGACGGCAAGACGGATATGGCAGTCTTCCGCCCGTCAGAAGGCAACTGGTACATCATCAATAGCAGTGGTGGCACAACCGTGAAGGGCTGGGGCGCTTCCACAGACCAGCCAGTGCCGGGCGACTATGACGGAGACGGCAAGACTGACATAGCAGTCTTCCGCCCCAGCGAAAGCAACTGGTATATCCTAAAGAGTTCGGACAACACTCTCTCTCTGATAAACTTTGGCAGCAGCAGCGAGGTGCCCTTGCCTGCCGCTTACATTAAAATTCTGCCATAGAGTAGAGTGTTGACACTCTACTCTATGCAGAACTGCTACAGGTAGTGACAGTAGATTAAAAGCCAGTTCTTTGACGGCGATGCTGAGCATTGACGCAAAGCGTTTCATCAAGATGGCGCTTGTGGCTTTCCGCTCTGGATCGTCGTCAAAGGACTGGTTATACTCTTTCCGGCTTGCGCGACAAACCGCATGACAGGTTATGGCAGAATAGGACTAAAGAGGACTTCAGACATCCCTTTTATTTGTCCCGCGAAGCCCAAAGCCGAGTTGCTATGAATTCGTTAAAGACATGTTTAGTTCTGCTGGCCTTTCCTCTTCTGTTGACGTTGTCCGAATACACCTCGGCTTGCAGACAAAGCAAAGCGATTAATATGACGGAAGACAATAGCAGTATCCCGGCAGGCATATGGGGAGGCGAGCATATTCGTCTTCAGATAACAGATAAAGGTGCGAAGGTAGAGTTCGACTGCGCGCATGGAACTATAGATGCGCCTGTTGTGCTGAACAGTAAAGGGCGCTTCGATGTTGGAGGTGGGTTCGTGCCTGAACGCTCACGGCGAGAGGAGGCTAACAATAGACCCGCCCGTTACGCTGGCGAGGTGGACGACGATACCATGACGCTGACAGTCACTCTTACCGACAGTTCAGAAAAGGTCGGCCCCTTTACTCTTAATCGCGGCAGCCAGGGACGGCTCTTCAAGTGCAGGTAAGCTCATCACTACCCTTGATTAAAATTTCTCTAGAATGAAATCGTCCAGCCAGAGGCTCCCGAAGATAGGACAAGGCTGACCGGTGCAAGCTTGGCGCTGCACGCTTATCCGCACGGCGTTCGTCTCTTTACCAGTCGCAAACTCGACTGCGTAGTCCCGCCATCCATCTGTGTTCTTCGATAAAGCCTCCGATTGCGCCAACTGCTGCGCTTTGTCACCCGCATCCGACACAACGACGAGCGGCGCCCCTGCGGTAACAACGTCCTGCGTCTTTGCCGAAAATCTCAAGCGGTAGCGCGAATTCGGCTCGACCACTACGAGTTGCGAAATAGCATAAGCATTTACATTTGAATCGCCCCGATAGTTCAGGCGCAAGCTGTATTTACCACTGTGCGTCCCATTCACATCAAGAGAGACGGCCACTCCCTGCACATCAAGGCCGCGCTGCCAGCCGAAACCCGGCTGGTCAAAACCTTTCGGGTCTTCAAAGCCTCCATCTACCAGGCCGGAACCCTCCGCAGTCTTCACGTTACGGCTGGCAGACCATATCTCGTAAGCCTCTTGAAACCGATTTGCCGAGAGTAGTTCCTGCAACAAAGAGCGCCGCTCCTCGTCTGAAACCTGCCCCGCCGCGCGAAACTGCACAAGGCCCTCAACCGTCTTTCCATGTTTGATGAAGAAATGCGACAGAGCTAAATGCCAACGGGCAGTTTGCGGATTAATAATCTGCTCGACCACGTTCGCGTCACCATTCGCAACGCCCCAGGCCAAGTCCAGCAACGCAGGCAACAGCGACGAGTCACTGCTGGCGGCCAGGCGCAATTCCACAAAAGCTTCTTCGCGCTGCCCCGCTCGCAACAACAAGTTCCCTAGCTGCCAGCGAGGTTGTGCATAATAAGGAGCCAGTCTTACAGCTTCCTTGTAAGCAGCAAGCGCGCCCTTTTTGTCCTCGGACTGATCGAGCACGGTTCCGAGCGCAAGCCACAAAAAGTAGTCGCGTGGTCGCAAAGCCACAGCCCATCTATACTCTTCAACTGCTTCCGTAGATTCACCTTCGTACGAAAGCGCTATGGCACGAGCAAAGTGAGCGTTCGGGTCTGATGGGGTTAATCCGACAGCCTCATCTGCTGCGGCAAGCGAACCTGAGGCCAGAGCGGTTTTTGAGTCGATATTTGAAAGTCCTGCGCGCACGGCGAACACTGCCGCAGACAGGCAACAACCTGTAGCCACTATTGCTAAGACAAAGCGGACTGCCGCGCGACTGAGCAGTCCGAAAATGGCTTTCCGAAGATTTGTCATCGCAGCATCGCCTTTTTAATCGCCACAAACATAAAAGTGCCCTCCTTAGTTAAGAAGGGCACTTTCTACATCAGGAGGAATCCTTAAGTTATTATTGATTGCTCGGACTCGGATTGTTTCCTCTTGTTGCGGCAAAGAAGATAGCGACGAAAGTTCCGCCGCCCACCATAGCCCAGAAGAGAGCGCACGGTATTCCGGCAATCCTGCACGCTCTGTTTGATGCCTGCGGGGACGGACTCCTGCTATCGCCTGCATACATGCCTGTGCCGACGGAAGCGGTGCTCTTACCGTCTGTCGTCAACGTCTTGCCGTCGGAAGTCACCAGAGAGCCTGTTATACCTTCGCTTGTCGTCAGACTCGCGTCGCCTGAATCCACGTTAACGCTGATGCTGTTCTGGTCGAAGACGAGCGTTAATTTGGTCTTGGGAGCAAGGTCTACTTTGCCGATTGTCCCAAGGCTGACAGAAGCCCCGGCAGTCTCCGAAGTTTGAAGCTGCGACCCGGAGAGAACCGTTGTTCCAGACGGCACGATGCTGCCGTTGACGGCCACCTTCCCGGCTCCGAAAGTTGACAGCCTGCCGAACAACTGAGCGCTCGAAGTTCTCTCTTTCGGACTATCAGGAGTCGCCGGAGCTGCCATGATGTAAACCTGTGTCACGGCAAAAATAAGTACGAGTGCCAATGCCTGCGAGGCCTTCTTTAAGTTGAGTCGCATACTGAAATCTCCGGTGATAGGCTCGATTAGCAGATTGAAACGGAATAGCTCTCTCGTCGAACGGCAAGTTTAATCTGCCTCCCGCCCGACTTCAATCCTTTTCATCATCCCTAAGGGTATAGTTTTTTGTCAATATATCTGTGGAGGCAATGACCAGCAGCGCCGTAAAAGTGAGAGCATTGCTGGTTATATGCAGGCCGAAATCAACCATACTGTGAAGGGCTACGCCAAAGATACCTGTCAGTGCGCCCAGTTGCGCGGCCCTCGGATAGCCTACAGAAGTCTTCCAAACTTTCCGTACGCGCCGCAGGAAAGCTACAAGGAACCATGTGGCCGGGAGAAGAGCTATGAATCCTCCGCTCGCCAGTAACTCAAGATAGTCGTTATGCGCCTCCTGGGGCGTAGCTTCACCTGAAGCCATGTGGTACTGCGGAATAGCAGTCCAGTAACCGCCGAAGCCTACACCCGTAACGGGATGCTCCTTAATAAGCATCCACGTTGAGCGCCAGATTTCTCTGCGGCTGGTGCCTTGCTCGGAACTCTCCGTCTGGTTTATCTCTCCCTGAACGCTCTCCAGCCTTGAGACCAGTGGGTCTCCGCCCATCCATATTGTGCCAATCAGAATAAACGCCAGCAGGCCGCACAAGAGCAACAGGCGCACAGGCCACGCCCCTTTAAGTCTATCAAGCTGTAAGCGGTGCGAGATGCCAAGCCTTGCTGTCCTGCCAGCCATAGTCCACATCATGACCAGAAAAAGAATCTGGCCTAGCAAGCTAAAGATGCCGCCGCGCGAGCCAGAAAGGATGAGCGCAGCCCACAATGGAAGCGAGACAGTTAGATAGATTAGCTTTCGCTCCCTTCTGACTTCTCTGCTAATCAAAGCTCCGAGCGTCAGCCCCAGCGCCATCTCTGCCAGGAAAGCGAAGTGGTTCTTGTTGATGAACTGTGCGTAGCCGAATTCAGGCTGAAGACCGGAGAGAAAGAGAAAGCCTTTCGCTCTCTGCGTGCTCTGGCGGAAGATGCCGAAAAGGGCGCTGGCAGTTCCCGTCAAAAGAATCGTGTAGACCAGCAGGCGAAGATGCCTTTCAGTGTTGGTGTAACGAAACAACATTGCGCCAGCCAGAATCAGCGCCAGCACCTTTACAGCCCAACGGCGCGTTTGAAAGGGGTCGGCGCTTATCGCATACCACATCTCAGTTACCGCCGGAGACTGATTGCCGCTTCCTAATGGAAGAGTCTGTATAAGAGCGTATGCGACGAAGAGAAGTAGCGGAAGGATTAGCCCTACGGAACCCGAATCAATCTTCCCGTCAACCGCTACCTCAAGGATGTAGATGATTGCCAGTGCGAAGACCACGCACTCAAAGAGAGCTTCCCATAATGGGTCAACTGTTCCGTAGGGAATTGCAGTGAGCGGAATTAAGACCAGAAGCGCATAGAAGACGATTGCGCCAGCACGCCTCGACATAGTTTTCCAGAGACTAGAGCGCCGAGCATCATTATCAGTTTTCAGTCCGGCGTCACGCATCAGGCAAGCGCTTCGGCGCGGGCATGTCTGCTGAAATCCTCGTAGGTCGCTTTGAGACCATCGCGCAAACCGACCTGCGCGCTCCACCCAAGCGAGCGCATACGGCTCACATCAAGCAATTTGCGTGGCGTGCCATCCGGCTTTGTAGTGTCAAAGCTTAACTCGAACGGCCCGCCCACAATCTCTCCGATTAAACGGGCAAGCTCTCGTATCTCCAAATCTTCTCCGACACCCACGTTGAGAATCCCATCCGACGCAACCGCTTCTATATCGCTCTGCGGAAGATTGAGCAGAAACAGGCAGGCACGTGCAAGATCAGAGACGTGCATGAACTCGCGGCGCGGTTTGCCCGTCCCCCAGATTTCCACGCGAATGCGCCCCTGCAATTTGGCCTCGTGAAACTTTCGTATCAGCGCGGGCAGCACATGAGAGCTATTGAGGTCGAAGTTGTCGCCCGGCCCGTAAAGATTGGTTGGCATAACAGAGAGTGTCTCGAACCCGTATTGCTTGCGGTAAGCCTGGCACATCTTGATACCTGCGATTTTGGCAATGGCGTAAGCCTCGTTCGTAGGCTCAAGCGGGCCTGTCAAGAGATATTCTTCTTTGATTGGCTGCGGACATTGCCTCGGATAGATACAGGAAGAGCCGAGGAAGAGTAGACGGCCTACGCCCGCGCGGTATGCGGCATCAATCACGTTCGTCTGTATGGAGAGATTCTCGCTGATAAACTCCGCAGGGAAAGTGTTGTTGGCTAAAATTCCGCCGACGCGTGCTGCGGCAAGGATGACAACTTCCGGGCGCTGTTCATGGAAGAACTGCTCTACAGCCTCCTGCCTTGTCAGGTCAAGCTCGGCGCGACTTCTAGTCAGCAGATTTTCGTAGCCTTCGGCCTGAAACTCACGCATGAGGGCAGAGCCAACGAGGCCGCGATGGCCTGCCACGAATATCTTGCTCTCTCTATTCACTCGCGCTTCCCCTGAAGGCCATAGTGTGACCTGCGTTTCTGAGCGTGCGCTCCTGCGCTGCAAGCTCCATGTCGTGCGCCACCATCATCTCTACCAACTCCTGAAATGTAGTATGGGGCCGCCACCCTAGTCTCTCCTTTATCTTCGCAGGGTCGCCCAAAAGATAATCGACCTCTGTCGGGCGAAAGTAGCGCGGGTCTGTTTCGACGTACTCGGCCCAGTTCAATCCGACCTGCCCAAAAGCCGCTTCAAGGAAATCGCGCACGCTGTGCGCCTCGCCCGTTGCGACGACGTAGTCTTCGGCTGCGGGCTGTTGCAGCATAAGCCACATGGCCTCGACGTAATCGCCCGCGTATCCCCAGTCGCGCAGCGCGTCCAGATTGCCTAGGTAAAGCTTCTTCTGCAAACCCATCTTGATGCGCCCGACCGCGCGTGTAATCTTGCGCGTGACGAAGGTCTCGCCGCGCCTTGGAGATTCGTGGTTAAAGAGAATGCCGTTGACTATGAACATGCCATAAGCTTCGCGGTAGTTGACGGCGAACTGGTGAGCGGCCACTTTGCTGACGGCGTAAGGCGAGCGCGGTTTGAAGGGAGTCATTTCGTTCTGCGGCGCAGGCGCAACGCCGAACATCTCAGAGGAGCCTGCTTGATAAAAGCGCACCTCCTTACCGGAGATTGCCATGTAATCGCGCAAGGCCTCCAGCAGACGCAACGTGCCGGTGCAGACTATGTCCGCAGTGTATTCCGGCTGTTCGAATGAAATCTTGACGTGCGACTGCGCGCCAAGATTGTAGAACTCGTCCGGCTGCGCCTTCTCCAGAATGCGCCTGAGGCCCGTGCCGTCGGCCAAGTCGCCGTAATGAAGAAAGAGGCGCACGCCTTGGTCATGCGGGTCTTGATAGAGATGGTCTATGCGATCCGTATTGAAGGAGGAGGCGCGGCGTATGATGCCATGCACTTCGTAGCCCTTGTCCACTAACAGTTCTGCAAGGTAAGAGCCGTCCTGTCCCGTAATTCCTGAAATTAGCGCCTTTCTCAATCAAAAACCTCCTCAAAACTTCACAGACGAGAAGAGAAGGACTGGTTTTTAGCTTCAGTCCTTCTCTTCCCTTACCGTTTACCCGGCGTTGCAGATTACTGCGGCAGGTACGCGTTCGGCACAGGCGTATTACCAAGCAGATTAAGCAGCGTCATGCCGCCACTGCTGTTGAGGATATACCAATTGCCTTCCGTGGGACGGTAGACGGCGACATCTGCCTTACTATCGCCGTCGTAATCTGCTGGCACAGCTTTGTCATCGCTTGCTCCCCAGTTGCGTACCACGGTCGTATTGTTGGAGCTTTGCCTGATGTACCAGTTGCCCTCCGATGAACGATAAACGGCAAAATCCGTTTTGCCGTCGCCATCGTAATCCGCCGGTACGAGCGTGTCACTTGATGTCCCCCAACCTCTCACCGTAACGGTGCCAGCGTTGCTGTTGAGGACGTACCAGTTGCCTTCCGTGGGACGAAAGACTGCAATATCTGTGCGTCTATCTCCATCGTAATCGCCGGGCACGGGGATGTCACTCGAAGCGCCCCAGCTTGTGATTGTGACAGCACTGCTGCTGCTTCTGATGATATACCAGTTGCCCTCGGAGGGGCGGAAGATGGCGATGTCTGTCTTCCCGTCGCCGTCATAATCGCCCGGCACAGGCTTATCATTGGCGTCGCCCCAGCCCTTGACTGTGATGGTGTTAGTTGAAGAATTGATGATGTACCAGTTGCCTTCACTGGGGCGATAAACCGCAAAATCCGTTTTGCCGTCGCCGTCATAATCGCCCGGCACAGCTTTATCACCGAGAGCACTGCTGCCCCAATCAATCTTTACCGTGAGCGCATTGCCCAGACTGCTCTGGTAGATATACCAGTTCCGCTCGTCAGAGCGCCAGACGGAGACATCCGATTTTGCATCCGCGTCGAAATCAGCTATCTTCGGATAAGTCGCAGTGTAAGAGCAGCCGAAAGAGGTCGTAGGATTCTGAGTAGACTGCTGGGCGAAATCGTTAGCGTTGTTGTCTGTGTCTGTTGTGTTCGAGCCAAACGGTAATCGCTCGTAGGTGACGTTATTCGGATTGGAAGCGAAGATTGCGGCTAGCACAGTCCCTTCCTTGTACGCAGAGCCAGTGCTCAAGCCGACCTGATCTAAGATGACGGGAGTTGTACTGCCGGTGCTAATGGCAACTCCGCCATCATCCGTAAAGCCTGTGCCGTAAGTCTGGTCAGCTAGGCTCACCAGCGTCGCGTTACCCGCCGAGTTGACGAAAAGGTAGGTACAGCCCGCGTTCAAAACCTTTCCGAAGGGAACAGTCGCGCGAACGCTCACCCCGGCAGTGTTGTTCGAGCCGCGCAACTGGTAGCCGCCTATGTTCACCGGATAATTGGCAATATTGCGTATCTCTATAAACTCATCGCTTGCGCCGCCAGCCCCACGAAAACGAAATTCGCTGATGACGATTGTGGTTGAACCGACGGCTTGAACCGTCTGCGGCGACTTTGTCTCATAGAAAGCAATCGCGGCCACAGCAAAGAGAGATATAAAAAGTAGTCTAAAGGAAGTGTAAGCCTGTAATCTCATCTGGGATGCTCCTCAAAAGTCTAAAAGTGGTCGGGATGGTTTGACCGAGATAAGATGGATACGTATATAGCGTAATCCGCCAAAGCGGCCAAAAAGAGAACTCGCAAACTAACACGAACCAAAGAGAGCGTCAACGAACAAACTCTTAAATCAAGCCTTTCCCGCGAGCCAGACGGCGCTGCCGAGCCATCCGGCAAGCCTCTTCAGGAAGCCTGCATCGAAGGGTAAAAACCTGGGACATCTTTGCCGTAAGCGACATCTTCGCCTGCGGCAGCAGCCTGGGCCACGGCCTTTTCCTCTCCCATCTCGGCCAGCGCCTTGTCCGCCAGAGTCAGATTGGCTTCGGGCAGCAATTCGTTGAGATAGACGCGCAGTTCCGCCTCATGCCCTTCTTTTGAGAGCATGGTCAGGCGCTCAAGCGCGTGGCGCATATCTTCAGTGGGGCGATGAGCTATCCTGTTGATGAAAATCTTGGGGTGCTCTGTGCCCGCCACTTCCTCTTCCGTGAAGACCAGTTCCTCGTAGAGTTTTTCGCCCGGACGCTGTCCCGTCTCTACAATCCTTATGTCTTCGTGCGGCTTAAAGCCGGAGAGCGTGATGAGCGCTTCGGCCAGTTCCATAATCGAGACAGGCTCGCCCATCTTCAGTATGAAGACCTCGCCTCCAGTGCTGTTCTTGCCTATAGCGCCCGCCTGAAGCACAAGCTGCGCGGCTTCGGGGATGGTCATGAAGTAACGCTTCATGCGCTTGTCTGTGATAGTGACGGGGCCGCCCTTGCGTATCTGCTCGCGGAAGATTGGAATCACGGAGCCTGCCGAGCCTATGACGTTGCCGAAGCGCACCGCAACAAACCGCGTGCGCGAGCGTCTGTTCAACTCCTGTATCACAAGCTCTGCGACGCGCTTTGTAGCTCCCATGATGCTGGAAGGACAGACGGCCTTGTCCGTGGAGATGAGGACGAAGACTTCGGCCCCGTACTCGTTCGCCATGACGCCCAGGCTGCGCGTCGTAAGGACGTTGTTCTTGACGGCTTCGGCAGGGTTCTGCTCCATCAAGGGAACGTGCTTGTGCGCGGCTGCGTGCAGTATGACCTGCGGCCTATGGGTCTCGAAGATGGCGCGCATGCGTCTTTCGTCCGAGATGTCTGCCACAAGCGTCTCAATAACATGACCGGGCGCAAGCTCGCGCAGTTCTCTGTCCGTATTGAAGAGAGCGTTCTCGGCGCGCTCCACCAGCAGCAAGCTTTCGGGATGAAACCTTGAGACCTGTCGCGCAAGTTCCGAGCCTATGGAGCCGCCCGCGCCCGTCACCATCACGCGCTTGCCCGCAAGGAAGAGCGCCAAGCCCTCTTCGTCAAGCCTGACGGGTTCTCTTCCCAACAGGTCTTCGATTTGAACCTCGCGGAAGCGGCTGACCTCTATGCGCCCGTCCAGAATCTCGTAGAGACCGGGAATGATTCTCACGCTGATGGGGATGCTCTCGCAAACGGCGACTATCTTCTGTATTTCCTGTCTTGAAGCCTGACAGATGGTTATCACTACGTGGTCTATGCCAAGCTGTCGCACGAGGCGAGGCAAGTCGCTGATAGCGCCCAGCACCTTTATGCCCTTTATGACAGAGCGCTTCTGTTTGCCTGGGTCATCATCAACGAACCCTTTGATTAATAAGTCCATGTCGCCGCGCCGCTCTATCTCGCTGGCCGCCAGAACTCCGGCCTGACCAGCGCCAATTAGGAGCACGGGCTTCTTATATATACTGTAGCCGTTGCTGGAACGCTGTCGCTTGCGCTTCTCGTAGCGCTCATAAAGCGCACGGCGGAAGACTCTGAGGCCGAGCGCGCCGCCGAACGCGAGGCATTGGTCTATGATGCAGACGGAGACAGGCACGCGCCACTGGTGGAACTGCTCAGGGATGCCAAAGCGTAAGCTGAGAATAATCAGAAAAGAGAGCGCGGCGGCGTAAAGGAAGGAGCGTAGGTGCGCTATGCTCGTGTAGCGCCAGATGAAGGAGCGCCCGCCCGTCAAATTCATGACGGCCAACTGCGAGAGCACCACGTAGGGAAGCTGAACGAGCGCGTTGTGCTGCCACGTGTCTGGAATATCGAAATCGAAGCGCAGCATGTAAGAGAGGACGAAGGCCGCCACCAGCACCAGCACGTCCAGCATGAACTGCAAACGACGATTAAGAAAGCGCGTCCACCACGGCCTTGAATTGTCCTGTGAGAGCTTTGCGCTCATAAAGAGTTCCCGTAAGAAACATACCTTCGCCGCGCGAATATCCGGGCACGCACGGCAAAGAAACGGAAGTTTACCTGAGGAATGAAAGACGGAATTTAGAGCCGAGGCTCTACCATCTAAAAGAGCCGCTAATCTACCAGCAACCGCCGCGAAAGTCTATATCTTTAGAGCGGCCAACATTAATGACTGTAGGGGCAGGGACTAGCCCTGCCCCTACAATTTCCGGTTAATTTCTCTTTTCCTCTTATTCTCACTGCGGCAGGTAAGCGGAAGGCAGAGGCACGTCGCCTGAGCCGCCGAGATACTGAATGTTCATAGTGCCCGTGCTGGATTGCAGTATGTACCAGTTGCCTTCGCCTGCGCGGTAGACAGCTATGTCTGCCTTGCCGTCTCCGTCGTAGTCCGCCGGAACTGGCGTGTCGCTTGAGTCGCCCCAGTCTTTAACCGTCTGAGCGTTCGTCCAGTAGTGTATGTACCAGGTGCCTGCGCGATAGACTGCGACATCCGTTCTGCCGTCGCCATCGTAGTCGGCTTGCACGGGCTTGTCCGTGGAGTCGCCCCATTGCTGGACGTGAACCGCACCGTCACTGCTCCTGATGATGTACCAGTTGCCGTCCGATGGGCGATAGACGGCGATGTCTGTGCGTCTGTCGCCGTCGTAGTCTCCCTCGACGGGCTTATCCGTGCTTGCTCCCCAGCCTCGCATAGTCACGCTATTAGTGGCGGAGTTGATGATGTACCAGTTGCCTTCACCGGGGCGATAAACCGCAATATCGGTCTTGCCGTCGCCATCGTAATCACCGGGGACTGGAATATCCGTGTTCGCTCCCCAGCCTTTGATTGTGACCGTGTTGCTGGCAGAGTTGCGTATGTACCAGTTGCCGTCCGATGGGCGATAGACGGCGATGTCCGTGCGTCCGTCGCCGTCATAATCGCCGGGCACAAGCTTATCGGAATCCGCGCCCCACTGATTGCTGCTGATGGCACCGTCAGCCATATTGAGCCTGTACCATGTGCCGTCGCTCTGGCAGAAGACGGACGGGTCGGCTCTGCCGTCGCCGTTAAAGTCGAAGGCGGCGCGCACGGCCCTGGCCTGGTAGCGCGCCAGCGCAAAGTTGTAGTTACCACTCCAATACTGCGAAGAGCCTGCGAGAACTACTTTGCCGTCCGCCTGTAGAGCCATCGCAGAGGCCGCGTCACCATAGCCGCCGATTTGAGTCAAGACTTGCCCGTTGTTGCTGGTGCCGAAACTGGTGTCGAGTGTGCCGTCTTGATTATAGTGAGCCAGCGCAAATGAGCCGCCGCCGCCCGCGCAACTGTAGCCGGTGGTAGCGCAGCCTGCGACGAAAAATTTTCCGCCCGGCTGTAGAGCGAGAGCGTTGCCTGTAGAATTCTGTCCGAAAATCCTGGTCGTCACCTGGCTGTTATTGCCGAAGGTCGAATCTGGACTTCCATTCGTGTTGTAGCGCGCAATGGCGAAGGAATCCCAGGTGCCATAATGCCTTGTCGCTCCGGCAGCGAGTATCTTTCCATCCGGCCCGACCGCCACGCCATAAAATCTGTGGTACTTCATGCCGTCGTTGGGGCTGAAGTCCGTAGTGACCTTTCCGCTACTGCCAAAGCTGGTGTCAAGATTTCCATTGGCATCGTAGCGGGCCAGAGCCGCCAAATAGTAATCGCCGGAGGTAGTTTGTCCGGCGGCGACTATCTTGCCGTCCGGCTGAAGCGCCAGCGCGTGTATCTCATCATGGCCTCCGAAGAACTGCGTCGTCACCATGCCGCCGTTGCCGAAGCTCGTATCAATAGAGCCGTCCGTGTTGTAACGCGCGACGGCGAAATTGAAGACGCGATAGGCCACTATGTCATAGCCGCCTATCAGAATCTTGCCGTCCGGCTGAAGAATCAGGGTGTAAGGATTCAACAGAAAGCCCGTCGCGCCGCCCGTGCCGAAGCTTGCGTCCAGAGTGCCGTCGCTGTTGAAGCGCGTCACGTTGTTAGAGCCGAAGCCCGTCGTCAGGATTTTGCCGTCAGGCTGGATAGCGACGGCGAACCCCTGATACATGTTTGTGGTTGTCGTGACTCTGCCGCCGTTGCCAAAGCTCGTATCGAGCGAGCCATCCGGGTTGTAGCGAGCCAGTGCCGCCCTGTTGTGGCTGGTGTCGCTGTCCGGGCGCGACAGCCCCGACACGACTATGCGCCCGTCTGGCTGGATAGCTACCGCGTAGGCTTCGCCGTCCGCGCTGAAATCCGTGATAACCGTGCCTGAGCCGCCGCCGAAACTCGTGTCCAACACTCCATCATTGGCCCGCGCTCGCTCGTACATCAATGCCACGGCGAGAATGAGCGCGCAGGCGGCGCAAGCCGTGAACCGGAATCTGATTTTGCTGTGGCGCTTTCTCATAAACAGACCTCACTATTAACCAAACCAGAAAGGGCGGGGCCAGTTGCGAGGTCTTCTTTACGGGGAACTACCAAACGAAGGGATGGATTGAATCGTGAACGGCGGCCATTATAATCAACCGCGTAGCTAGAAGTCCATAGTGATGAGGTTAAGGAAGCGGTGGCTACTATGAGCAGCCACCGTTCCTCTTTTCGCAAGTTACCTGAACTCAATCCTCAAGACCGGATGAATCTCAAAGATGTTCGGCGCGCGGCCTCGCTGACCATGGCTAAAGTCGTAGAAGCCTATGCCAAACACCCTGACGGGGACGTTCGTTACTCTGAACCTTTCATTAATGTTCAGATTTGCGGGCTTATCCCTTTCCACAAACGCTTCAAAGTCGCGCCGTGCCTGAGTGATGCCGTCCAGAACTCGTTGGCGGTTGCTGCCGGGATTTGATACGGTCGCCACACAGCTTGCAATCGGTATCTCTACTACGACCATACAGCTTGCCCTTCGCCGTCTAGGGCAACTGTTGTCTTGCAGTACGAGGTGAAAGTCGGAATCTCCGGTCGGGCCTCCCTCTCTCTTGTAGGCGATTAAGTTCGCGTCAAGTGTAAAGGTGCGTAACTCGTCCGGTCTAATGCGGGTTGTTCGACGCCTTCTGAGCGTTCTCTTTGTAAAGGGCCGCCCGCCGTTTAGTTGTTGGAGGTCTCTGATGGTTACTGTCTGCGGATTGTCCAGGTCTACCCTGGATATGTCCCTGTCTGTGCCTGTCTTGACCGGCCACCGCTCCACGCCACAACGCTGAGCGTGGACATCAGCCGTGACTGCCAGAACTAACAGCACCACAGTGAAAAAGTAGTGTTTCATTGGATTACACTCCTTCTGTGGTAGATAGGCTAACGGGGCGCATATATCACGTACGGGCAGAGAATGGAAGAAAATGACATCTTCGTGCACCTCTCTTGCGACGAGGAGTAAGGTATCTGACAAAAAACAGGGTCGTTTTTGACTGGCTAGGGAGAACCCACGTGGCGGTTATCAATGTAAATGCTTAATAATGAATGGATTCGGCGGGACGGAGGGGCATTTCCGTGCTTTGTCCGAACGGTTCGGACGGCTATCTGAGCCGTTCGGACAGGCGTCTGAATCGTTCGGCAACGCTGTCGAATCGGTCGGAAAGATGGTCAAGACAGGCAGGGAGAGTGTGGCGATTGCCATAAGGGGCTTGTTATAGATTTTGAGTTAGAATAGGCTTTGTAAGCCGAAGGCTGCTTAATATATGACAAACTTTAGTCTGTGAGGCTGCGCTATGTCTATGTACCGAAAAACGCATCGCGCAATAGAGCGTGAACTTACTGAGAAGGATAAAGAAATAGATTTTCAGTTGATACAACTGAAAAATGCGAAACCAGCACAGATTAATTAGGTTGGGTTGTTAATCTCCAGATATAAGACCGAACGCTATCACCTCGAAATGGAATTAAAAGTGCTTGAAGCGAAACACTTAATTGATACCGCCAAGAAATATGGAATTGAGCAACTTCCTCAAACAGAAATGTATGACCCCAAATTCTAAGTACGAACCACAGCCATATTTTCTTCCTGAGAATAAAGCAAGATTGGAAAGAATAATTAGCGAAGCTAGGAAAGATTATTGGGAAAAGTGGGTCAAGATATTGGGGCCAGTTATAGCAATAATAATCTCCATTATAGTGCTTATTATTAACCTTAAAAAGTAGCGTATTTTGTGGCGGATTAGATATACGAGTCAAAAAACCTTATCATGCGGCCCCTTTTCTGACAGAATCCCGCCGCTCGGCTAACAAAGGGTTGCACACAAACTTTCGCTCACAGGGTTTTGTTAGTCGTGTGGTAACGCCTCTGTATTCCTCTTGAAAAGACGCCGCCAGCTTCCACAGCGTTTGAGGCGGAAATAATGCAGAGGTTTCTCGCTAACCTTCCATGTGGCGCGCGTCTCGCGCCTCAAACTGTTATTGACCTCTTTCTCGAAGAAAGGAACACTCCTATGGCTTTCCCTAAAGCTGACCCCGAACTGGTCATCTGGTTCAAGCAATTCGCGCAGGGCTTTGCCACGCACGCCCCCGCTCTGGGCTTTACCGCCGCCGAAGTGACCTCAGTCGAGAACGACGCACAGATGCTCGATTTTCTCATCAGCGATATGCTGCCAACCTACAAGGCTGCTTTGCAGTCGCGCACGGCCTACAAGACTTTAATCAAGGACGGCCCGCTTGGCGCAACGGCAGGGCAGATTCCGGCTGCGCCGGAGTTGCTCGTACCGTCCGGTGGTCGCGCCCGGTTACACGGAGTCCATCGGTAACGACCTTGGCATCACGGGTGCGGACAGCGACGGGCCGAGTCTGCCTGAGAACGATAAGCCAGAAGCAAAGGCTATTGCCCTGCCCAATAGCCAAGTGCGTATAGAGTTCGTCAAGAGAAACTTTGACGGTGTGTTGATAGAGTCTCGCCGTACAGGCGAGATGGAGTGGGCACAGTTGGGGACGGACAACTACAGCCCTTACCTTGACTCGCGCCCGCCGCGCACACAGGGGCAGCCTGAAGTCAGAGAGTACCGCCTGCGCTACCTCTCAAGAGACGAGGCGGTGGGCCAGTGGTCGGACATCATCTCTGTGACCACCACGCCGTAAGCGCTGCCGGTTAATTTGAAGTCAAGCTAAGGTAAGGTGAAGATTCATCGCAGAGACGCGGAGAGACGCAGAGGTTTACGCAAAGAGATATTGAGTTCTTTTTCTCTGCGCCCCCTCTCGCGTCTCTCTGCGTCTCTGCGGTGAAATTTTAAGGATGGGTCTCTTCCTGCATAACAGGAAACTTGCCGTTGCGCTCGAAGAGGCGAACGCCTAAGGCCAGGGCGCAGTAGATGACGGCCCAGACTATGATGAGAGCCAGGCGAACGCCCGGCTGTGTGCGCGTGTAAAGGATTGCGCTTAGGCCGCAGGCTATCATCAGGCAATACTCGGCCAGCGCTGTCCTGCGATGCGTCCATCCTGACAAGACCATGCGTTGATAGTAGTGCTCGCGGTGCGCTCGCCAAACCTTCTCGCCCCTGAGAAAGCGCCGCAAGAGAGTGACGGTAGCATCCACTATGAACGGGGAGAAGATGAGAACAGGCACCCACACGTCAAAGCGTCCTTCATGAATGCCAATCACGGAGAGCGTTCCCGCAAGGAAACCTAACAGAATACTTCCCACGTCTCCCATGAAGATTTTGGCGGGCGGCCAGTTGTACAGAAGAAAGCCTGCTGCAGCTGCGACCGCTAACAGTGACATGAGGGAGATGAAGGTCTGACCAGAATCCAGCCCCAGAAAGCAGAGGAAGCCGAAGCCTATAACCGTCATGCCGCCCGCGAAGCCGTCCATCCCGTCCATGAAGTTGTACAGGTTAGTCATCCACATCAGGCAGATGATTGTGAAGGGTACGGCCACAAGGCCCAGATGCCACACGCCCATGAACGGAACTGAAAGAGAATCTATGCTCTGGCCCGCGCCTAAAACTACTCCAGCAGCCGCCAGCCCATGAACTATAAAACGAAGCCCTGGCGCTAAATCCACATGATCGTTCCACAGCGAGACAAGCGCCAGCAGCAGAACCATGCCTATGACCCAGACGCTTGCCTTGGTCTCAAGGAAGCGAAAGCCTCGCCCCAGCAAAGAGAGCGAAACCTCAACGAGAAGCCCCAGCGCAAGGCTCGCCAGAATAGCCAAACCGCCCGTGCGCGAAACCGGCCTCGCATGCAGCGAGCGCTCATTAGGATGGTCAAGCAGGCGCACTCTGGATGAAGCGGAAGAGAGCCGCCCCGTCATCCAGACAGAGAGGATGAATACTAGTCCCGCTATGACCGGATGTTCAGCACTCATAAATAGGAACTAATTCGCAAGACTGATGGTTTCCCGCCATCCGGCCTGCAAATCGTATTGAGGTTGAAAGCCTAGCTGCTGTTGAATCTTCTCGCCGCTCGCGGCTACATCCTCAGTCAATTTATCAACCGTAGAGCGACCGACAGGCGAGCTTTTTCCTAGAACCCGTAAGCAGTCTTCGAGCATTCCGGCGGCAAAGCGCACAGTTGATTTCGGCAAGCTGAATTTCGGGCGCGGTCGCTTCAAAGCATCGCTCATGGCATTAATTATCTCGCGCAGAGTATGCACCGCGCCGTCCGTGACGTTGTAAGTCTGTCCCTCGGCCAATGGATGCTCAGCCGCTAGTATGGACGCGCGGCAAAGGTCTTCTATATAAACAAGAGTGCGGCGGTTGCTGCCATCCACTACCAGCACAGGCCGTCGCTTCTTTAGAGCATGAAGAAGGCGCGGAAAGTTTCCCTTCATGTTCGGCCCATAAACGGCTGCGACGCGAAGAATCACAGACGGCGTAGCGAGACTTACAATCTCTTCCGCACGCGCTTTGGTTTCCGCATACCATGAATCAGGATTGAGCGGCGAAGTTTCATCCATAATCTGCCCCGCTCGTGTTGCGCCGTAGACGTTAATGGTGCTGAAGAAGACCAGGCGGCGTGCGCCTGCGTCATTCATGGCTTGCGCCAGTGTGCGCGTCCCTTCGACGTTTACCCTTTCATACTCGCCCTTCAATTCAGGAGCGGGGCTGTTTACGTGCAGCTTTGCCGCCAGATGAAAAGCTACGTCTACGCCACTCGCAACGTCGCGCATGAGTCGGTAGTCCGTGATGTCGCCACGAATGACTTCTGCGTTCTCTGATAGGAGAGATGGCGCGCCTTCACGCACAAGGGCGCGCACAGCGTAGCCGCGCTCAAGCAATCTATGGACTAAAGTCGAACCGATGGAGCCGCCAGCCCCAGTCACTAGAGCAATTTGTTTCATCAAAGAGCGCAGGACTTAATTTTCAGACAAGCTTCTGAGCCTCTCTTCAAGCTCAGGCTCTTCGCCGCGCAAGCACTTCTCGAAGCTATCAAGGTAGGCTGTCATGGCGTGCGCGCGGTCAAATCTGTTCTCAAACAAAGTACGGGCATGCCTGCCAAAGTCCGCAAGCTTCTGAGGGTTCGCGGCCCAGTCAACGATAATCTGAGCGAGTTGGCTGCTCTGGCCCGCCGCGAAGACTGCGCCGCAATCATTCTCTGCGACGAGCTTTGCAATCGCGCTCTTTTCATCTCCGACAAAAAGAACAGGACGCCCCGCAGCAAAGATGGCGTAGGTCTTACTGGGCACGCTTAAACCCGCAAGCCCTTCGGCCAATGTCACCAGATGCGCGTCGCCAGCCGTCAGGCTGTAGCGTAAATCGGCGCGCGGCTGGTACGGCAGCATGCGTATATTTTCCAGCTTGTGCGCTTCCGCATATCGCTTAATATCATCACGCCTGACGCCATCGCCTATGAAGAGAAAGAGTATGTCGGCGCGCGCCCGAAGCAATAGCGCAGCTTCAAGCACAGTCTCGAACTCGTTGACGAGTCCGAAGTTCCCGGAAAAGATGAGCGTGAAGCGATTCTGCAAACCGTGCTCTTCGGCGAAAGGATTTCGTTCTTCAGGCGGTAAAGGCTTAATTACTTTTCCGTCAGCCCAGTTGTGAATAATATCTATTCGACTTGAGCCGTCAACTTCCACCTTTGCCTCAACACGCTCACGCATGCACTCGCTGAGGACTATGATTCTATCCATTCCAGACAATGTTCGCCGGTTCAGCCAGTCGAAGAAGCGCGCGACCAGACTCTTCTCCTTTACTGTGCCGAGCGCGATTGCAACGTCCGGGTAAATATCCTGCACAAGCGCCATGACATGCATCCCGCGCAGTCTGCTGATTAGCAGAGCAATGAATCCAATGAGAGGCGGTTGCGTGAGCGCCAGCACTATGTCATGCCGCTCGACTCGCAGGAGTTTCCACATAGCCCCAAAGTAAAAAGAGAGGTAGTCGCAGAGCCGACCGATGATGGTTCGCTTACCGTAGCTAGTGGCCCATGCACGCTCTATCTTAATGCCCTTGTAATTTTCGCGCCGCTCCAGCTTTCCGCCGCCGTTGTAGAGGCCACGTCCGGCAATGACGGTCACACCGACGCCGCGTTCGACCATGCTCTCGGCCAAGTCTGTCATCAACTGACTGACCGCAGAGTGATCCGGGTAAAAGAATTGATGCAGAATCAGAATACGCATGACTGATAAATCATTTTCGTAGTCGTCAGGGTTTGCGATTACGCCGCACGGCGCAGTTCCCTAAGTACAAAACATCCATACGCGTCTTCATAAAACAATCAATCGCATGACGCGGCGTACAGACGATTGGCTCGTTCTCATTAAATGAAGTGTTAAGCACAAGGGGCACGCCCGTCAGTTCGTAAAAGTCTGAAATGAGTTGATGGTAACGCGGGTTGGTCTCGCGGCTGACGGTCTGAAGTCGCCCGGAGCCGTCTACGTGCGTCACAGCCGGAATAGAAGCGCGCCTCTCAGGCTTAATCTGATAAACCATCAGCATAGTCGGCGCAGGGTGCGTCTGCTCAAAGTAATCGCCTGTGTACTCTTCCAGAATCGAGGGCGCAAAGGGTCTGAAAGGCTCGCGCTTCTTAATGCGGTCGTTGAGTATGTCTTTCATCTCCGCACGTCGCGGGTCAACGATGATAGAGCGGTTTCCGAGGGCGCGCGGCCCGAACTCCATGCGCCCCTGAAACCAACCCATCACTGCGCCATCCGCTATATCCTGCGCGGCGCGGCGCGTCACCTCACGGTCGTCGTAAGTCTCAAATGCCAAGCTGCTTCGCTCAAGCTCGGCGCGTATCTCTTCACAGGAGAACTCCGGCCCCGTGTAAGCTCCTTGCATGACGTAACCGCGAGGCCGGTGCAGCACGCGGTTGTAAATCTGATAGCAGACGCCCACAGCCGTCCCGCTATCGCCTGCTGCGGGCTGAACAAAGACTCTGCGAAAAGGAGTGTTGAGCAGAATCTTTCCGTTCATCACAGAGTTGTAAGCCACGCCGCCTGACAACCCAAGGTCGGTCAGTCCGCTCTTCTCTTGAAGATGATTAAGAATGTGAAAGCAGACCTCTTCGAGGCGCGCTTGAAGGCTGGCGGCGATGTCTCGCTCGCGGTCTGTTAAGGCCGAGCCGGGTTCCCGCGCCGGGCCGAATCTTTTCACGTATTCGTCGGAAAAGATGCGACCGATTGTAGGCGAGCCTTCGTCCCAACTCATCTCAACGCCTTCAGCATGGTGACGGAAGTAATCCAAATTCAAGCGGAAGCGCCCGCCCTCTTCCGTTCTGATGAGGTCGCGGAACTCTTCTATGTATCGCGGCTCGCCGTACGGAGCGAGGCCCATCACCTTTCCCTCATCGCCGTAATGCGGAAAGCCCAGAAACTGCGTCGTAGCCGTATAGAGGATGCCCGTCGAGTGCGGATACTCGACCTGACCGACTATCTCTATGGAGTTGCCTTCCCCTACGCCCCACATCGTAGAGATGAAGTCTCCGAAGCCGTCAATTGATAAAAGTGCCGCGCGCTCAAAAGGCGAGACGTAGAAGGAACTAGCGAGATGCGCGCGATGATGCTCCACATTATGAAACTGCGCCCGCAGCTTTCCCTTGGGAATATTCAGCGAGCACGCAAGCTCTTCTTTAAGGTCACGCACACGAGCGGCGTTTGCCAGCCGCTCCGTGACTGCGCCGAAAATCCCGCGCCGATGTCCTCCTGATTCGGAGCGCGAACGCTCCATGCCGCTCACGCTTCTGGCCGCGCGAGTCGCTGCAAAGAGAACTTTTTTGTGCAGGTGCGCCGAAGGGTCGCGCGAGATTCCTATGTGCTCTACGTCTTCCGGCGAGACGCGTGCGCGCTCCAGACAATAGCGCACGGACTCCTTAGGAAAGCCCGCGCAATGCTTGCGGCGATTAAAGCGCTCTTCTTCCACGGCAGCGATTAGTTCACCATCACGAATTATTGCCGCCGCCGCGTCGCCGTGATAAGCATTAATCCCAAGAACAATCATTCAGTAAACCTTTTCATTAGCAGACTGTAAGCTTCAGTTCAAACGGACGCAATCGGGCGGAGCGCCTCCGCCCAGAGACCACTTGCAGACCTCTATTATTTGGGCAGCGATTTTATTCCAACCGAAATCTCGACGCATCCACTCGCGGCCCTTCTCACCCATCGCCTTTAGTTCTACATCGGTGAGCGCCATCGCTTCCCTGAGCGCGTCCTCCAGCGATTGCTCGGTGAGTTGCGTCCACCAACCGCAACTATGTTCTTTAAGGCCCTGCCAGGGCGTTCCTCTGGTTGCGATAACCGGCAGTCTTGCAGAGAGCGCTTCTGCTACAACTATGCCGAAGTTCTCGCTATAAGAGGGAAGGACGAAAAGGTCTGCGGCTGCGAAGGCATCAAACTTTCCCTGCCCGAAGAGCGGCCCTAAGAAACGCACTGAGTCATCAAGCTCGCGCGCGGCATGCATTAGTTCCGAAGTATGACCGCCTTCGTCCGGCCCGGCTATCGCCAGCAACCAACCCTTGCGCGCCGCCCCAACTCTTTTCCAGACCTTCAGCAGATTCATCAAACCCTTCTTCGGATGAACGCGCGAGAGAAAGAGTAGGACGCGTTGGCCTTCTGGTAGCGAAAGCCTGTTTCTGGCTTCCTGCTTATCAGGTAGAAGGTCGTAATCGTCCGCATCAATTCCTTCTGGAATCAATGCCACAGGATTTTTCAGACCGAACCTGCGAACCGATTGCATCTCACTTTGAGCAGTAACACGAATGCAGGCGGCTTCCCTCAGATTCTCATACTCCCAGAGTCGCCCGACTATACGCTTCTTCCAGCTTGAGCGCCGCAAGGCCCAGTCTTCCAGCATCCCATAAGGGTGAATGATGACGGGAACTTTCAAACGCCGCCCAATGTTGCGTGCAATTCTTCCATGATGCAGCCACAATCCATGCTGGCTGATAATTGAAGAGCCATCGCGCAGGCTGGCAAGCACGCCGTCATTCATGCGGCTTGAATATCCGAGTTGCTTAATCCCCGATGTCGGCCATGTACGACATTTCAAAGGCTGCCATGCGGCGGAATCCTCGGCCTTTTCCGGCACATGAAAAGTATCCGTCGAATGAATAGTGATATTCACGCCAGAGTTCATAGCCGACTGCCAGAGACGACGTGCGCTGTAGGAAGGCCCACCATACGCAGCCGAAGTCGTTGCTACCAAGACAGCGACATTCAAATCCTTACCGTACTCTTTGCTGGCAAGTGATGGAGCGAAATGGCTCATGAGATTAGAAGGCAAAGGATTAAGTCCGGCTTCCTGCGTATTCAAGTTTGACTTCAGTGGTAGAGCGGTCGGGCAATCGCTCCTTCAAAACTTCCAGGCAGGCACGCAGCACCTCGTCCGCTTGAATCTTCTTCACACAATGATCGGATTCTTCACGGGCGAAGAGACAGCGCGGGCAAACAAGTTCTGCGCGAAACACTCTATGCCCTTCGCCGTACGGATACCAACGCCCGGCCACGTCACGCGCGCCGAAGATGGCTACGACCGTTGTTCCAACAGCCGCCGCCAGATGCATAGGCCCTGTGTCATTCGTCAGCATGAGACTCGCTTTCGATAAAAGAAGCGCGGTAGCCTTAAGAGAAAGCTCTCCAGCAAGATTCAATCCTCCGCCAGCATCTTCGAGAACCGTCCGACAAAGCTCACGCTCCTTCTGAGAACCTACAGCAACCAGACTGACGTTCATCTCATCGCGCAGACGTTTCGCCACCTCGGAGAAGCGACTGGCGGGCCAGCGATGCGCCATCTGCTTGCCGCCCGGGCACAAAGCTACGAATGGCTGGTGCGGCTCTAATACTCCTGCCAAGAACTGCCGCTCGTCTTCCCCTACAGTCCCGAACTCAAACCGCACGTCCGGGCTTTCAACGCCTAGTTCACGAAGTTGACCAATCTGTCGCGCGACTTCGCTTGGATAAAGCCCCACGAGGCGCGCCTGCGCCCGCGCGAAGAGATTCAAGTTAGTCAGAGTGCTGCCAGTGTTGAAATGTGCGCCGGTCAGCCTTGCGAAGAGAAGATTGCGTAGAACGCTACGGAAAGGAATTGCACAAGGCGGCAAGGAGACAACAAGGTCTGGTCGCATCCGGCGGAAGCGGCGCAGCAGATTAAGCAAGCCTTTCGTATGTCTTAACTCCTCTGTCACGTAGTATTCGATTCCGTCCAGAAACGGAGCACCTTCGAGCAAATCACGCGCGCCCGCGTGGCCGCTTTCAAGCCCCCCGGCTGAAGTGAACAGGACTATGCGGCTCTCAGGATAACGCTCGCGCAGGGCCATGAGCGCGGGCACTGAAACGACTATGTCGCCCACAGTCCCGATTAAATGCACGGCTATGCGTTCGGGATTGCAGGGCGGGCAAAGGCGAAGAAAAAGCAGGTCTCGCGTCAATCGCAGGCACGAATTCAGTGAGCCTTTGACGGCCAGCGCGAATTGAGCCTTGCCTCTGTCTATACGACTAATCACTCCGAGTCCTCGAATGAAATCCCTATCAACGGAAGAGTAAGAATATTGTTTGTTGCATCGGAAATTACAGTGCTTGAGGGGCCGTCTTCCTGTTCACTCTTACGAAGCGAACGATGGGCAGCAACAGCAGCAGAACAAAAAGAACGCGCTGGATAGTTGCGCCCATGTAACTTGCGAATTGAAATTCTATGGAGAGCAGATACGGGAGCAGCACAACGCCTATACTTTTTAAGAGAAGCCCCGAAGATGCCGAGAGAAAAGTTGTCTGAAAGAAATCAAGAATGATGCCGAGTATAAACATGACGCCGACGACACCGAACCAACCGAAATTAATGTAGCCCTCTGCCAGTAGTCCTGCGCCGTAAGAACTACGCTCCAAGTCCTCTTCGGCAGTGATGCCGTAAGAGACCTGATAGAACATGTTGGCCTCGTTCGCCGAAGGTTTATCCGGCCAGATGAAGCGCGGCACGAGCGCCACAACCATGTAAGAATAGAGGCGACCATATTGGTAGGGAACCGTCGAAGGGGTCAACTCCAGCACGTTGGCGGTTTGCGTCAACAGTGAAACGCGGGAAAGACTTTGATAGCTGATGCCGCGCAAGGTCTCGCCGCCCTGGTCGCTGAGGGCTTCGCTCCATTTATTCATGGACTCGCTCATCCAGAATGCTATGCGCTCTATCTTGCTGCCCTCGTTCTGTCCGTACCAATATTTTTCCCTGACTGAAAACTTTCCTATCTGAAAAAACAATATGTAGATGACGAGCGCCACAACAGCAAGCCTCGGAATCCTCCTTTTCTCGACGATGTAAATGGCAGCACAGGTAATCATCAGATAAACAAGAGTACCCAACCACCCCGAAGACATGGAGACTACGAAGCGGATTAAAAGGAACAACGCGAGCAGAATCTTATCCGACCTGGAAGCCTTACCTTGCAGGTAGTGGCGAAAGAGAATGGCGAACGGCACTAGCGGAACAATAGCCAGAAAAATAAATACCACCTGGCTTAGCCCTTCGCCGAAAATATTCATCGGGACTTCCAGGAATCCGACGAGACTCCCGATTATCATGATGAAGCGTAAATAGCTCCAGCGACTTTGATTCTGCGGAATATCGGGAATGATTTTAGGCGACCAGCGACGGCCAAGTCCGCTCTTAATGCCGAGCCAGAGTGAGAGCACGCCGACGAGAGCCATAATGATGGCACCGGTTATCGCAGCGTCCGAAATAGTCTCACCGGAAGCCCAGGATGTCACGGCAAAGCGGTCTCCCCAGAAGAGCGGAAAGCCATAGTAGAGCCAGAAGATGAAGCCTATCATGGCGAACAAAGGCAGGTCGCCGCGCTTGAGCGCGCTCCATTGACAGTAACTTCCCCACGGCGCGCACAACAGTATAAAAGCCGCGAACCACTGAAGGGGCGAAACGTCGTTCGGACTCGTGAGCCAGAGAAAGATCGTTCCCAGAAGGGGCGGCAGAAAAATACGCGCAAGCAGAGGGAACCGTCGCCTGAGAGCCATCGCAGATGCGGGACGCCGCAGCCTGTGTCCTTCATGCACATACGGCTTGGTTGTCATTAAAGCGAGCGGCTTCATCAAGCGTCATCCTTTATCCTGCAACTCCGCGCGAAGATTGTCTCCATCTCCAGAACCATACGTTCCCGCGTCAAATGCTGTAGGCCGTGCGCGCGTGCTGCCTGCGACATCCTTTGTCGCAACGCTGCATCCTGAATTAAGAGCTTTAACTTTTCAGTAATCTGCTCAGGCGAACGTGCGTCAACCAGATAGCCTGTCTCGCCGTCCAGCACGAGTTCGGGAAGCCCGCCCTGCCTTGTGGCAATAAGCGGGACTCCGAAGTGCGCCGCCTCGATGGCTACGGTCGGGCAAGGGTCTTGGCTGCGGCTGGGGACGATGCAGATGTCAGTGGCAGAGAAAATCTGCTCGGCGTCACCCACGAACCCAGCCCAGCGCACGTGCTCAGTCAGCTTATAATCATCTATCTTCTCTTTTAAGGACTTTATGTAACCGGCATCGCCGTTGCCGTAGATGACGCCGTGGAAAGAGAATGCGTCTCGCCTTAAACCGGCGAGCGCCTCTATAAAATCGTCGTGCCCTTTCCATTCTCCAACCTGCCCGACGATTCCAATCTTCACCGAGCCATTTGCTTCACCCGAATGATTGTCGTTGCTCTCTTCAATCACTTTTATATCAATGCCATTGCGGACGGAGAAGACCTTCGCCTGCGGCACGCCGAGTTGGACAATCATGTCCCGTATAAAATCTGAAACGCCTACGAAAGCAGAGAGTCTGCGGTTGAGCAACTTGAAAAGTCTGCGGTAGAAGTCTGTCTGCGCGACGGGATCGTGCACATGAAAGATTGTATTGCGCGCGTCCATCAACGGCCAGAGAAGAAAAGCATGGTGAAAATTTGACTGCACGACTATGTCGGGTTTGAACTCTCGCAGGTAAGCTTTATAACTCCGCCAGAGCTTTGGCGTCTTCAACATCTGGTGCAGCGTCATCAAGAGCGCAGACCGATTCAAAGTCTTTGAGATAAAGCCGAGGGGGGCTTTTGTAAAAGGCGTCCCCGTAGCCTTTAGTCTTTCGGCGAATTCGCCCGTTCCCCAAGTGCTTGTGATGCAGCGCACGTCGTGGCCGCGCACGCGAAGGCCCTCCATCAAAGAGAGCGTGATGATCTCTTTACCGGAGACGATTCCTCCGCCACAAACGAATAGAATCTTCACAAACCTATCTTCAGTTCGCAGGACGCATCCCGCAGAATGTAAAGTGCCGCCCGAAGGGACGGAAGAGTCTTTTGAAGAGCGGACTTTTGAAATCAAACTTCACAAGCTTCATGGGGTCTGTACGCGGCAAGAGCAGCCATTGGTAGTGATTGCTCTCCATGCGCGAGACGCGCAGCCCGCCCTCTTCCAGAATCTTTTTCACGCGCCAGAAGAGAAAGAAATTTTCGTGTGGCTGCACGCCGGAGCCGGAGTCGAAGGGCTTGCCCGTAGCCCATGTCTGAAGCCAGAGCAGAATCATAGCGTTAAAATAGTTCTCCGTAGTCAGTATGAACTCGCCGCCGGGCTTGAGCACTCTGTAAATCTCGCTCGCCATCTTCTGCGGATGAAGGACATGCTCCATGCACTCGCAGGAGATGACGTAATCAAAGCTGCGGCCATCAAAGCTCATGGCTTCGGAATCTTCGACTTGGAAGCGAGCGCGGCTCTCTCTTTGGGCAGCCCTCTTGCGGGCAA
Source organism: Pyrinomonadaceae bacterium (assembly GCA_014534425.1). Lineage (GTDB taxonomy): Bacteria > Acidobacteriota > Blastocatellia > Pyrinomonadales > Pyrinomonadaceae > JACVRN01. Next base: position 34,606 of record JACVRN010000012.1, on the reverse strand, counting down.
TCTCGATTGCGGTTTCAGAGAAGTCCACGCCTGTAACTTCCGCGCCGGAGTATCGGTTGGCGAGCCAGATGGCGAAATCACCGCGCCCGCATCCAATCTCAAGCACACGCTTTCCCCGCAAATCAGGCAGGAGTTTAGAGACCGTTACGTGCCACGGATGATGCGGCTCTTCAATCACTGCTTCCGTGGCGGCGCGATGTTCGTGCCAGGAGTTGTACTGCTGCTCGTTATGCATCCGTCACAATCTTGCGTCTCAGGACGTTCATGCTGTAGCAACATTCCAGCCATTCAAGCTCAGGATGATGCCGCACGACCTCGTCGAAAAACCTGACCGTTCCGAACTGTCTGTAAGGCTCTGCTTCGGGCACGGTCGTATCGTGCAGGCAAAGAATCCCACCCGGCGACAAACGCCGCATGACAATCGTCCAATCACGCTCCAGCCCCTCGTACGTATGGTCGCCGTCGACAAAGATGAAGTCGCAGCCCGCAGGCATGGCGTTCTCCATCTCGTAGCTGAATCCATGCAGAAACTCTACGCGGTCGAGCAGAGCATTTCTTCGCAGTTCTCTCTTACAGATAGTCCAGCAAGGATTCTCCCTTCCGTGATGAATCTCCCACGGGTCAACACAGTAGAGTTTCCCGCCGGGCGCAAGCTCTTTCGCAATTACTCTGGCCGAAACGCCCATGTAAGAACCAATCTCAAGAGCAATGCGGTGTCCTTTCGCATAGCGGGCCAGGTACTCTAATTCCATAGCATTGGTCTGACTATGCGCCTTGAAAACTCCTAGCGCGTGAAGCGGATTCAGTAGACGCGGACGCCTGTAGAGTGCGTTTGGTGGCTCGAACATAATAATCCTTGCTTTACCAGACGATGCCGACGCGGCTTTTCTGAAACATCAGTATCACACCTAATAACCCGTCGTGATTGGAAAACCTCAAATACGCTTGCTCGCAGCCGTTATCCTGAACCATGCGGAAGAGCTTGTTCAGATCGTATTGATTTATCAGTGTGTACGGATGGTTGAATTTTCTGCCCTTCAACAGATTTATCAGATTATGAGCTAAAGGGACGGAGGCATGCAGCCAGTATTTAAGCCTCGCGGCCACACTCCTGTTTACGCTGTACGTGAAATGCAGCGCAGCTATGCCGTCGTCTGCCAGCAAATCTATCATTCTCTTCAACAACGCTTCACCGCGCCTAGGCTCAATATGCTGGAAGACGATGTAAGAGTTTATAAAATCGAACTTGCCTTTGACCTTTGACAGCATGTCGTCCGAGCATACGAACTCTATGTTTTCGAGAGCGAAGTTGCGGCAGTTTCGCTCCGCCTCGGCCAGCATGGTTTCTGAAACGTCAACGCCTGTGACGGCGGAAAATCTTTTAGCCAGAGGAATAGCCAAGCGTCCGGTTCCGCACCCGAAATCAAGACATCGCGCGGGCTGAAAATCTGCGTCCAGATGGTTTTTGATAAATCCCAGAACAGTAGCGATGTAGTCTTCGCCGGATTCAAAGAACTCCGCGACCAGTTCATCATCTAAATCCTTCGCATTAAATTTGTCGTAGATTGAAACCGCGTAGTAGGGAGATATTTGTGCACAAGCCTCCCAGTCTTTATCCGTCCTTTTTGCTCTCACAGATACCTCCGTTTCTATAGCTGCTCTGATAAAGGCGGCGCACGGTCTCGACCGAAACCGAAAGATTGAATTTATCCACCTGCTCTCGCAGCGCGGCGCTTGATGCGGGCTGCTCTATAAAGGAAAGAAGCGCGCTTGCGAGCGAGGCGGCATCGCCCACGCGGAAGCGGTAAGCCGGATTGAGCGGAGCGATTAGGTCTTCGCTGCAACCGCAGGCGTCGCTAGCGAGACACGACAACCCGCTCGCCATAGCTTCGTTGACAACCAGCCCCCAGGTCTCGCCGTAGTCGCTCGGCAACACAAGGCAGTCTGCGGCCACGTAAGCTTTCGAGATTTCCGTCTGATTCAGAAAGCCCGTGAAGGAAGCGTAAGGCGCGTGGCCGTTTAGTTGTGCGGCGTCCGCATGCTTTGCCTTGGGGTCGTCCGCGTCAAAGGCTACGTGACAAACTTCTCTAAGCTCACGCCCAAGCTCTCCCGCGCCTACGAAAAGCAGGTGCAGTCTTAGCCCAAGATTACGCAGGCGAGAATCCAGCGTTGCGGTAATCAAATCGAGCGGGTGTTTTTTCGGGATGAACTTTCCGGCGAACAGTATGCAGAGAGCATCTTTAGGAATGTTCCACTGGCGACGAAACTCTGCGCGCTGCGGTCTCAACTCTTCGGCCTGCCGCGCGAAGCGCTGGTTATCAACGCAGTAGGGCGCTGGGTGCAGTTGTTCCGCACGCGCGCCAAAGCTCTCGTAAAGGCGACGGTTGGCCTGGCCTATGTAAAGAAACTCGCTCACGCGCCGGAAGAACTGCCCCAACAGGATTCTCTTAATCTGTTTTTTCATAGGCGGCGTAGGCTGGAGGTCGTTGCTTTCGCCGCGAAGCCAGATGGGAATGCCTGCGGCGTGCGCCTGCCACACGGCCTGCCAGTAAGCTCTTACCTGCCAGCCCTGAACCCAAAGCGCTCGCACATTCTTTTCTCGAAAAACTTTTTCGAGCGGCTCTACCAGCCGCAGCTTATTGAAGCGATCTACGTTCGCATCACTATTGACCTTCAGAAAGCGATGCGGGTGGCCCGCGAGCATATCCAAATCCCATGCGAACGATTTTTTGAACTCGACATCGAAGGAAGGCTTGACGCCGTGGTCGCTCAAGTACCAGACCTCGAACGGCACCGAGCCGTCGCGCGCCAGCGCTTGCCAGAGTGGCACTTGATATTGAATCGGGTGCGTGGTCAAGATGGCAAGCATCAGGCGTGCTCCCTTAGAATCTGCTGCCAACGGTCGCCGTAAGCGTCCCATGAAAAACGCTCTGCGCTGCGACGCGCTGCAACCGCAGACTTCTCTATCTCTTCGGGCTGGCCTGCGAAATGCCGCATGGCATCAATGAGCGCATCCAGATTGCCCGAAGGAATAATCTTGCCCTCCACGCCGTCGGTAATGAGGTCTGGGCCTGCCGTCGCTTCGGTCGTGATAATGGGCATCCCGCTCGCCATAGCTTCCAGCAGAACTTGCGCGAAGCCCTCGCAGTAGCTTGGGAAGACCAGCACATCGCATTGTCTCAACAACTCCGGCAACTCTCTGTGCGGAAGCTTTCCCATAACCTTGAGTCCAGGCAATTCTGGGATCAGTCGGCGCTCTTCGTCCGTGACGGGGCCGACCAGCAATAGATCTGCGTTCTTCATAGCCATGCGTCGCCAGGCTTCTACCAGAAGCGGCGCGCCCTTACGCGCGTCAACAGAGCCTAGAAAGAGGAAGCGTAAACGTGTGCGCTCGCGTCTTTGTGCGGGAGGGTGGAACAACTCAAGGTCAACGCCGTAAGGGTTGACGACTATCTTCTCCGGCGCTACTCCATGACTGATGAGCGTGCGCCTGGTGAAGGAACTGGCGGCGATAATCATGGTCGCCAGTTGATACTCGCGCTGCTCGCAATCCAGGACTTCCGGCAGGCGCGGCTGTATGGTCTTCTGCCATTCCGGATAAGAGCGCGCGACCCTTTGCATGATGCTTTGATTCGCCAAAGGGTGCGAGATGCTTTGATCAAGAAAGAAAGGCTTGCCCAGCTTCAACGCGCGCTCCGCTATTATCCACGAAGAGGTGTCAAAGCCCACGAGCGCGTTTGCCCGTTCGAGAGCGTAGACAGGGATTCTCTCCTGAAAGATTCGGTTCCGCTCGTGGAAGACCTTCTGCGGCGACTCGTGCCGTCGAATGCGCTTGAGGGCTTTCCACTCGAGTCCGGGCATGGTGCGTAAGCGGCTCGCCTCGACTCCGCGCACCAGGCGATTCGCAATGCGCCTCTGAAACTTTGCTGGCAGCAATCTGGCGAACTGTCCCTGCGCTCCTTCGGCAGAGAGTGCGAAGCCAGTCCAGAACTGATAAAGCGAGCCGTGCCGCGCCAACTGTCTTGCGAGTTGGTACGAGTACTGCGTTCCAGGATGTGCCAGCAGAACCATCTTGCAATTGAACGTGGCTTGCAGCGCCATAATTGTAGGGGCAGGGCAAGTCCTCTGCCCGCTCTGATTAATGCAAATAATAACGCGTGCAGAGACAAGCCCTGCCCCTACAATTGTTCATGTTCGGCAAGGAGCCAACGGTTGTGCTCAATCGGCCTCTCTTCGGGCAGGAGCACGCGCCAGCGCGCGTTGTAAATAATCTCGGTTCGGTAGCCGTGAGATTGAAGCCACGCGACGCACTGCTTTTCCAGTTCAGGCGAGTGCGTTTCAATCAACCAGCGAAGCTCATGCAAACGGTCGCACCTTTCGGCGCTCTGCAACAACTCGAACTCGCCGCCGTCTATGTCCACCTTCAGCAGAACAGGGTGCGGTAAGTCCTTTACGAGTTCCGCGATTGAAATGCCCTCTTTATCAAGACCAACGAGCCTGCGCTCCGCTCTAAAGCGCTCGCCCGTTTCGTAACCGTTGGCCCGCGCGTTGGCTAGAAGGCGCTCCATAGCCGGGCCGGGTTCGCACGCCACCACGCACTTGTCCTTTGACCGCAGGAAAGCCATAGTGTAGTAGCCGTCGTTTGCGCCAACATCTATAAGGCTTGCACACTCAGCGATAAGACGACGAAGCGGGCGCAGCAACTCCCGCTCGTCCAACCCGAAGTAGCGCTGCGACTGATGAGCAAGGTCAAGCTCCATCAGCATCCCTCCCGCTATGCCGCCGCGCAGACGCCTCAGCCGCCGACCGCCGGGCAATATCAATCGCTTAACAAGCTGTTTCACACTCTCGCTCTTTCCAGCCTCAATGCCGTATGCGCCTTTTGCACAAGCGCAGCTACCATGTGAGCCGCCGTAGTTACCGGATGCGTGGGCGCAATTGGCATCTGCGTCAGCGCAGCCCCTCTTGCGCGCCTGCAATTGCTAGATGCGTAACCGCAGACGGCAGATGCGAGGCCGCAATTACCATTTGCGTGTCCCCATTAGCAGTTGCGGCCTCGCAACCGCCAGTTGCGTTGCTGCATTTGGCGTCTGCGGCAGCGAGTTACCTTTTGCGTGGCTGCATTTATCAATTGCGGGGCCGCAAACGATGCCCGCGAAGCCGCGCCTCCTGACCGCGAAGCCCTTGAAATGTCAAGCTTTAGCCTCGATCTCCCGCTCTTTTGCTTCGTAGGAGTCCAAGGTCTCAAGAGTCTTTTGCAATCTAGCCGGGACGCCCGCTATGACGGAGCCTGAGGGGAAGCTTCGGGTGACGACTGCGCCCGCCGCCACCACGCAGTAGTCCCCAAGCTCCACATTCTTCAAAATGACGGCCTTCGCGCCTATCCAGCAGCCGTTGCCTATCTTGACCTGCCCCTTCTGCATGGGCTGTTCGCTTGGAAGCAGGCCGTAGCCGAAGCTGTGGTCGGAGTCGGTGATGTAAATATCCGGCCCGAACATGTTGTCGTCGCCTATCTCTACATAGCCGCAGGCGTCAATCATCACGTTGCGGTTGAAATAGTTCCTGTTGCCTATGCGAATACGCACGCCGTCAAAGGGAGCATCTTCGGGCCAGAGCCAGCAGCCTTCGGTCAGAGCGTTGTGGCTGCCAATTTCTATCTGCGACAGGCGGCGCGCACGCCCCGCTTCCATACGGTTACGCGGCCCCGCTTTAAGACCAAGCAGCCGGTAACAGAAGAGGCGCACACGGCTCATTAAGCCACGCGAAGACTTCAGCAGATACGGCTCGAACCTTTCCAAACTCATAAGCCAGCGCGCGAGCGTCTTAGAAATTCACGAAAGGCCACAGGGCTGACAGGCTCTCTCGTCCCAATTACGCCGCGCAGGGATTTTAAGAAAAGAAACATCCCCTCAAGACAGGGCTTTACGAAGCCGTTACCTGCGGCGAACCTTAAGTGACTGACAGCTTTTCCCGGCAGGCACCACAACACCATAGGAAACGGGCAGCGACGAAATGCGAAGACGAAATCGTTGCAGACGCCCGAAGCATGCTGCGCTGGAAGACTGCGCGCTAGCATAGCTTTGTCGTGCCAGATGTGAACGCCCGGCAGGAACATCACCTCGTAGCCGCTATTCAAGAGCCGCACGCAAAGGTCTTTCTCCTCGCTGCCGTAGAAGCCTGGACTGGGCGTGTAATATCCAAGCTCCCTCGCCGCCGAAAGACGCAGCAGGTGGCCGCAGCCTATGTACATGTGCGTGCGGTAAGGAGCGGCGCGCTCGCCCATCTCAGGTTTGTCCGGCGAGAGAATGTCATAGGCAAGCGCAGCGACTTGCGGTTGCTCTTTAAGTAGTTTGACTCCGACTGAAATCTCGTCGCCTTTGATGAACCACGCGTCGTCGTCAAGGCTGAAATAAAGCTCCGCGTCCGTTTCACTCATCAAACGATTGCGCGCCCTTGTAATCCCCTGCGTCTCTTCGGCCCTCTGCCAGCGCACCTGCGGGAAGCGCTCGCGTAAATCCCTGGTCTCATCCGTCGAAGCGTCGTCAAAAACCGCGACCTCTTTATCTGGATAATCCTGCTCCAAAGCCGATTGAATAGCTTTAGGAAGAATCTGTGCGCGGTTGCGCGTCGTGATACCTATCAGAACTTTCATGCCTCGCTGGAATCTCTGGTCGTGAGAACGCTGCCGACTGCCGAGAGCTTGCCCAACAGCACGGCAGGCAAAGTACGCCATGCACTGATTGAACTGAGCGACGTGACGATGCCGAAGGTTTCATACAGCCCCAGCTTCAAGTAGTCCGAAAAACTCCTGCGGCCCAGCACGCGCGTCATCACGTAATGTCGGTTGACAAGCTCCATGCGAGCCACAGCCGCAGCACTGTTCTTGTGAGCACCCGGTTGAGAGTCATGGAAAATCTTCGCCAGCCTAGCGTTCGCAAGTCTCCACTTCCGACCGACCTTGAGCGAGAGCGTGACATCTTCCATCAGGGAATACCCTGTGAAGTGGCTATCGAAGAGAGGCTGCGGCAAAGCCTTGCGCCTGTAGAGCGTGCATGTTGTGTTCAGCCACTCCACCGGCACAACCTCCGGCAAATCTTCCCTGTCTTCGGGCAGCAGGTTGAAGGCCGGGCCGATGCACAGCCCCGCGTAAGTTTCCTCGGCGCGGCCATGAAGAACTCTAAAGAGCGTGCGGCTCAGGCGTCCCGGCGGAAAATATCGCTGGTTGGTAATCATGGCGCTCGCGCCACCCATACGCGCATCGCTCTCTAAAGCTTCCCAGAGATGCAGGATGCAATCGGCCTCGAAAACAATGTCGTCGTCAAGAAACAGAATCGCATCCTGCCTGGCATGAGCAATCGCCTGACTGCGCTGCGTCGCGGCTCCCGTAGCAGTCGCGCGGTGATACTCTATTCTGGTTGCGAGTCCTTCAATCTTTGCCCCGCACAACTTCTCGGTCTCGTCCGCACGGGAAGCATCCACCACTATCATCTCCACAGGCTGAGCGGACTGCGCCGCGAGACTCAAGAGCATTCTGTTAAGAACAGTTGCTCGCTCTCGGGTAGGGACGATGGCCGAAATCGGAAGTGTCAGGGTCATTCGATAAAGCTACTTGCGGTATGACTTCAGAATTCTTTCGGCGTCCCCGACGGCTTGAGACCACAGACGCTCCGCCTCCGGCCTCTGCGGCACGGCGAAGATATTCGAGACCCACTGAATGCTTTCAAGCTCTGCGACCGGCTCACCAAATCTCATGCGCTGGCCCTCGAAATCGTTGACGTAGAAGAAGCGATAGCCGCCAAGCATCTCATTCAACTCTCCGATACGACCGCCCGTCTCATTAAGCGTCATGGGATTTAGCTCGAAGAGAATCGCCGGGCGCTCCGCACATGACAATAACCGTTTCGCCCCCGCGAACACTTTGACCTCATGGCCTTCAACGTCAACTTTAATGAGAGTGGGCATGTGGCTGATGGCCGCATGAACATCATCCAGAGTCAGGGCGCTGCACCACGCGCTTTTATTTCCGACGCGCTCCGTTGGTCTGTCGTCAGAGATTTGAGCAAAGAGCGAAGCACGCTCGGCGTACCAGATGCGTGCCAGCTTCGGCGCGTCCGAGAGTGCGCTGCAAATCGGATAGACGTAATCTTCCAACCCTAAACGCCGAACAGATTCAACCAGACGGCGGAACGTTGGCGGCACGGGTTCAAAGCTGAAGACGCGCGGATTTTTGTCACGCAACAGTTGAGCGACCTGCGTGGTTATGAAGCCCACGTTGCCGCCCACGTCCAAAATAATCGGCTCATCAAACTGGCTGCACCACGCCGATATGATGGTGATTTCGTCGCGGCTACAGTCGGCGTTGTAAAAGGGATGCTCTCCGAGAAAATCGCCCAGATGACAGATGAAAGGCTGGTTGAGGCCGCTACGCGCGCGAAAACTCTTGACGCCTATCCCTTCCAGAAATCTTAGTTGCCACAAGCGCAGCGTCGTACTCATTTGATTAATGGGATGAAGGAATCCTAAGAGCGCCTAACAAAACCTACGGCGTCATGATATTTGTAGGGGCAGGGCTTGTCCCTGCCCGCTCTGTTTCGTATACACGCGGGAAGGGAGAAGCCCAGCCCCTACAGTTTTGTTAGGCGCTCTAAATATGCGCCAGCCCAATCTTGTCGAAGAGATGCTCAAACCTGCGCTCCCAAGTATGGTCGCGGGAAGCCCTGCGATAACCAGCCTCGCGCAAGGCTTCGGCCCTTGCCGGATGAGACAGGTAAAACTTCGTCTTATCAATAAGCTCCTCCGAACAAGTATAGGTGTCAATCTCTTTTCCGACTTCGTAGAACTCTTCAATCTCATCGGTCGCGCCCGTCAGATAACAGGTGCGGCACATGGGAGCTTCAAAATCGCGCAGGCGAACGTGCGCGATAAGCTGCGAGCCGGGACGACCGTCAGCCCACACGTTGCTGAAATTCAGAACGAGTTCATAGCGAGCGAATGTCTCACTAACGTCGCGGGCAAAGCCGCGCGCGGCACAAGCAAGAAGAGCATCCAGCTTACGGCCTCCCGACCTGTAGATTAACTGGCGAGCGTTTCTGTCAACTCCGCCGACGATGCCGTGTCTTCTGAAATTCTGCCAGCCCGCGTGCGCGTAGCTTTTGACGCTGCCCGCCGCCACAAGCTCGCGCCCCAGATAGCTTCTCTCTTTGCCGTCAGCACTCTTCAACGAATCTCTAACATAGTTTTTATCCCAACCGCCACCGTAAATATCAACCGGCACAGACTCGGAGATTAAGGATACGAGCAGCCGGTCACGGTCTGCGTAACGCTGGCCTATGAAGCAAGCCTTCGCTTGCCGCGCTTTCTGCGGATGAGGACGATATACGTCCGGGTCTGCTCCCATCTGAACCCATACGGGGTTTGCCCCAACATTTTTGTATAGACTCTGCGCATCTCTCTCCGCGTGCCAGGAAAACTGCGCGCGTTGCGCTACATCTTTAATCAATTCGAACTGATAGATGCTGTTGCAATAAAAATTGACGGTCGGGATGCCCAGGCGGTGAATCTCGTCAAAGCCTGCGGGGTCAAAATGCGCGTTGTAGAAGTAGCATAGAAAAAGGTCTAAAGGCTTCTCATGATGTGCGTGCCGGACTTCTTCGATTATCCGCTCGGTGATGCACGCGCGCGTTTCCTTTTCGAGCGGGGTGAAGTCGCCAGCGATGTGCATGAAGCGGCTGGCGGGAAGCAGGTCAACCTCTGATTCTATTATCTCATGTCCCAGCCTCCGCAAGGCCGGATAGAAATTTCCGCTCCACAGGCCGCCATAATAGAACTCAGGATTAATCGAATGCCTGACGGCAAGAAAGATTCGCATCAGTTGTTGCTAGTTGCGCGCTTCAATGGGGGACAGGATTAAATTGACGTAGCCGCTCTCCCAAACTTCGTCCGTCACGGGAATCAACCTTTGCTCCTGCACGCTGAACAGATTGATGGTGTAGCCGAACTCTCGTGCGAGTCTCTTCAAATCATCGCCTGTCACATCAAAAGCAGGCCAAGTGTTCAGTCCGTATTCCATGATGATGAAAGGACGAAACGCGCTCAATACTTTCGGCGCGGAGCGAAGCACATCCAGCTCGCCGCCTTCTATATCAATCTTCACCAGGTCAATACGAGAGAGCGCAAGCTCAGCTACCACCTCGTCAAGAGTGCGCGCCTTCACCTTGAAGGAGCGGTCGGCTACGCCCTCGGCAAGACCGTCAGCGCGCAGGCTGGAGTAAACATCCCAGCTTCCGGGCACGAACAACTCGACCTCTCCGGCCTCGGCTGTGAGGGCACAGTGAACGGGAGTGCCGAAACCGTTGGCCCTTAAATTACGCTCAAGCAGCTTGTAGGTATGCGGGTTGGCTTCGATGGAAATGACTGTCCCGCTCTCCCCGACAAGAGGGCCTGCCTGTATAGAGAAGAACCCGACGTTCGCCCCGCAATCAATGAATGTCGCACCGGTCTTTAAAATGTATTGCAGGAATTTACAGACATCCGGCTCGTAGCGCTCCACGTCAGGCCAGAAGACTCCCGTAAATGCATGTCTCGGCTCAAGCAATAAAGTGCCACCCAAGGGGAAGCGATACGGCAAAGGTGCGTGTGGCTTCATGGCCCAGTAGAGTTGCCCGTAATACTGCCGCGCTACTACTTTTGCGCTTTTAAGAGCAGCAGGCTTGTCCGTCAAACACTTCCTTATAAATCTGTACAGATTCATACTACGAAGCCCACTTAAAGATAGGCGCGATGACTCCGGGGCGGCTCGCGGCGTTCAGCGTGTTCCAGAAGGGCGAGACTCCGTGGTCTAATATCACCTCAAAACGTATCGTCGGGTCTGCGTTCACAATCCAGTACATATTGTGGACACCGATTCTGGGGCTGACGTAGTAAAGCCCCGCGTTCAGAAGCCCTCTGGGAATTGTGCAGCACCACTTATTCTCACCCAGTCGTATTTCCGGCCACTGTTCCGGCGGGAGGTCTGTTTGGTAAGAGCGAGCTACGACCACGCCTTCGGAATTAACAACGTCAAAGCCTATGCACAAGCCGGAATGCTTGGAGCGCGCCGTAAACTTCATCTCCACATTAAGCTCTTCGCTGCTTGAGTATATGCCTTCTGCCGCGTTGTCGGTGTAAACACGCAATGCAGTGAGCTTAATCTCCTGATTGCCGGGCGCGGACTCTTCCGGCCAGCGCACTTCGCTTCCCATCTCTGCTATGCCTGCCAGATAGCGCACGACAACAGATTTTGAGTTACCGAAAGCTTCTACTTTGCCGGACTTAATCAGGAGCGTGTTGCGGCAGAGCGATTGAATGGCCTGCATGTTGTGGCTGACGAAAAGAACTGTTCTTCCGGCGCTGGCGACATCATTCATCTTGCCCAGGCATTTCTTCTGAAACGCCGCGTCGCCCACGGCCAGCACCTCGTCAATGACAAGTATCTCTGGCTCAAGGTGCGCTGCGACGGCGAAAGCAAGGCGCGCATACATGCCAGTGGAATAGCGCTTGACGGGCGTGTCTATAAATTCTTCAACTTCAGCGAAGGCCACTATTTCGTCGAACTTGCGCTCAATCTCGCTTTTGCGCATGCCCAGAATGGAGCCGTTCAGATAAACATTCTCGCGTCCCGTCAGTTCAGGATGAAAGCCCGTGCCGACTTCAAGGAGTGAGCCGACGCGACCGTGAATCTCCGCAAAGCCTTCGGTCGGCTTGGTGATGCGCGAGAGAATCTTGAGCAGAGTAGATTTCCCTGCACCGTTATGACCGATTAGTCCGACGACTTCGCCTCGCTTGACTTCAAAGGAGACATCTCGAAGCGCCCAGATAGATTCCTGGCCGTTGAAATTTTGAGCGGATGAGTTTCCGGCAAATACCTTGCGCGCCTTGCGCACGGGCGCAGCCAAAACATCGGTCAAGGTATCGCGCAGGGCTTTGTAGCGCGCCTCGCGCTGCCCTATGCGATACCTCTTGCTCAAGCCTTCACAACGAATGGCAATCTCGCTCATACCCTAAACAATGTCCGCGAAGCTCTCTTCCATACGCTTGAAATAATATAGACCGCCCACAAGCACCAAGAGCGTCACGGCGGAGGAAACAATCAGCATCGGGGCGGGCGGCTCCGTCCTTCCCAGCAACGCCCAGCGAAACCCTTCGACCACACCCGCCATAGGGTTCAAGCCGTAAAGGGCGCGCCACTTTTCTGGAATCAGACTGCTCGGATATGCAACCGGAGTAGCGAAGAGCCAGAACTGCGTGAGGAAAGTTAAAGTGTAGCGAACGTCGCGGTACTGCACGTTGAGCGCCGAGAGCCAAAGTCCGACGCCGAGCGCCGTCAAGACCGCGAGCAGTATAAAGAGCGGCAAAGTGAGTACCGCTAGGTGCGGCGTGATGCCGTAGAAGAACATCATAGCGATTAAGACCAGAAAGGCTATAGCGAAATCCACCAATCCGGCCAGCACCGCCGAAAGCGGAATAACAAGGCGCGGGAAGTAGACCTTTGTGATTAACCGCTCGTTGGAGACGAGGCTATTGCTCGACTCTGTGAGAGCGTGTGCGAAGAGTTGCCAAGGCAGCAACGCGCAGAAAACGAAGACCGGATACGGAATATTATCTGAAGGGACTTTTGCCAGCCGCCCGAAGAAAAGGCTGAAGACCAGCATCATGAAAAGGGGCTGGATGACTGCCCAGGCAACGCCGAGCGCCGTCTGCTTATAACGAACCTTGATGTCCCGCCAGGTCAGGAAATATAGCAACTCTCTATATTCCCATAATTCTTTAAGACCAAGAGGAGACCAACCGCTAACGGGGCGAATGGTTAAAGACGGAATTACTTTAGGCAACTCAAGCCGTCCGGTTTCACTGGCTGCCTCGCGCTCTATTACTTTCATATAAATCTAGTACTGCGCGTCTGAGGTCAGACTTTCAGTTTCGGGGTCAGCTTTGTAATAGGATTGCTGATAATAGCGCTGGTAATAGTAGTAGTCGTCCGAACGCAGGTTGACGTTGTTCAGCACGACGCCCAGTATTTTTGCGCCAACGTCCTGCAATAGCTGACGCGCACGCTTCACAACGGTGCGCGTGCTCTTGCCGCCGTGCACGACGAATAAGACGCCATCTATCATGGAGGAGAGGAGTACGCCGTCCGTAAAAGAGGCTATGGGCGGCGAGTCTATGATGATGTGAGTGTACATCGTCTGGAGCATACTGATAAGACTTCGCATCTGCTCAGAGCCAATCAACTCGGCTGGATTAGGAGGCACAGGCCCCGAAGTCAGCAGGTGCAGGCCGCTTCCTTGATGCTGTTCGACAATCTCAAGGATGTCTGCCTGACTGGCCTCGCTCGAAAGGATAGTGCTCAGGCCGCGCCGCTTCTCTATATCAAAGATAGTATGAAGGCGCGGGCGACGCATGTCCGCGTCAATTAAGAGAACGCTTGCCCCTGTCTGCGCCATGCTGACCGCAAGATTCACCGCCGTTGTCGTTTTACCCTCGCCGGGTATACTTGATGTTACCAGCAGCGTGCGCGGCGCGTGGCCCGCCGTGGAAAGAAGCACAGAAGTTCGCAGTTGCCTGTAAGCTTCGGCCAGAGGCGAGCGCGCGTCTGCATTAAGTAATAACTCCGAGGCTGTGTCCACGTTTCCATTACGTTGTAAGGCGTTGCTGATTGATAGGCGGCGCTGGCCTTTGCCGTTGCTCGATGGAATAACACAAAGCGCGGGAAGATGAAGCATCTTCTCAACGTCCTCGGCTGAACCAACTGTGTCGTCCAAGTATTCAAGAAAGAGCGCCAGGCCGACACCACAACCCAGAGAGAGCACGAACGCCAGCATAATGCTCTGCATACGGCGCGGGCCGATGGGCCAATCCGGCATAATCGCGTAATCTACTACGTGTATATTATTCGGGGTGCCAGCCATCATCACGTCGTTCTCTTTCGAGCGTTGCAGAAGCCCGTCTAATAATCCCTTATTAGTTTCAATCTCCTGCTGAATTATCTTGTAGTTGATGGCCGCCTCGTTCTGTACCATCGTCTCGCCGCGCTGCTCGTTAAAGGCTTTCCGCAACGACTCTTCGCGGGCCAAAGCCTGACGATAGCGGGTCTCAAGATTAGAGATGACGACCGTCGTGGCGCGGCTGCGCATCTCCTTCAGAGACCTTTCGAGAGCCGCTATCTGATCGTTGACCTCTTTGACCTCAAAATACTCTTCAGTGTTTTCGACCAGCAGCGCGTCACGCTTGGCTTTTAACTCGGCCAGCTTACCTTCCGTTTCGGCTATCTGTTTGGCCGACTCTTCCGCCAAAGATGTAGCCGCGCCGGGCGCTAGCGCAGCGCGATACGCTGCCTCGGCCAGCTTGCGGTCGTTCTCTGCTTCCAGAAGTTGCTTGTTTAGTCCGGACAGGCGGTCAACCACAGTGTTCTGACTGGCATCGAGCGAGACTATCTGGTGATTCTTGGCATAGTTGACCAGTTCCTCTTCTTTGCGCCGAATCTCTGCCTGCAATTCAGCTATGCGCTTCTGTAAAAAGTCGCCGGTCGTGTTATTGGCCTCGCTCTTTCGCTCCAGATTCGAGAGTACAAAAGTGTTGGCGATAGCATTTGCCACCTTGGCAGCCACTTGCGGGTCTGGATGCTCGAAGCGTATGTCTATCAGGCGTGTTTCTCGGACAGCGAGCCGCGTATCCTTCACAGGCTCTATCTTCAAAGACTCCTGAATCGTCCTCACGTAGGGAGCCAGCCGTTTGGCTTCAGCAAGGTCTTCGCTTTGAGTCGGAGGAGCGACCTGGCTAGTGGTCGGAATCTCGCCAGGCCCGCTTTTATCCGCGCTCTGCCTGCGGTCTCCAAGTCGGACCATGCGTAACAGGTTCTGCCATAGCGAGCGATTCTGTGCGGTGTAAGGGCGCAGGAAATCCTGATTATGCTCTAGGTCAAGAGTCTTGACGACGCGCCGCAGAAGACCTGGACTCATCAGAATCTGAAGCTGAGTGTTAAAGTATGCGGGGTCGTTGACGGGGCTGTTGACGATTACAGAGCCATTCTTAGCTGTGCCGCCGAGCGGGCCGTTGTTTTCAAGATCAACCTGAACGCGCGCCTGTGCTTCATAAATATCTGGTTTGCGTGCCATGTAGATGGTCGCAATGATGGTGACGAGCAGGGTGACGCCGATGACAAGCCACAAACGCTTGCGAACGTAGCGCCAATAGTCGCGCAGATGTACTTCGTCCGCGTCAACGTTCTCTGCGCTATAACCATAATTCTGCGATGGCGGCCTAAGTTCCTCGACGGGGCTTTCAAGGCTCTGTATTTCCGCGCCCCTTCTGGCAATCGCCTGGCGTTCTTTCATAGCTTCACCTTTTCCGGCGTGACTCTATTAACAAGAAATTTAAGGCACTACGCGCACGGGAAGTTGTGCGACCGAAGGAACAATAGCGCCGATAAAGCTCTTGAGAAGTCTTTTACCGCTCGCCGTCGGCACATCAACTATGTCGTTAGGCTGTAGCACAACATCTTCAGCCCTGCGTTTATCAATCGCGTTTAAGTCAACAAAGATTTCCGTCTTTGTTGTGCTGCCCGGTATCTGGCGTATGATACGCACGCGGTCGCTTTTGGTGTCCGGCATCTTTCCGCCAGCTATAGCAATCGCACGCGTGACCGTAATAGTCTCTTTTAACGGAATAGCCGAAGGCTTCATCACATTGCCGACGACATAAACTTGGTCTGCATCAGGAACTGTAATAATGTCGCCGGGCCGAACGAAGGGATTAGCCTTCTCTTCGCCGCGCAAAGTTTCGCTCAGGTTATAAGAGATAAATCCAGCCGTCGCTATCTCGTCCGCGCTATCGGAGTCGGGCTGCTCGCATGTGATTGTAGGCGTCAGAGAGTGAATGATTTGCACGCTGCGGCCAGCGCGTTCGGCTGGCCCGCTGGCGAAGGCCAACAGTTCGAGCAGGCGCACGCGTCTTTGAAGCTGGAAGCGACCGGGCGCGTTGACTGCACCGATGACGGCCACCGGCTGTGATTGATATTCCTTGATGAAGACATCGACCTGCGGGCGCCTCTGGTATTTGAGATAAAGGCGCGCTATCTCTTGCGCTAGTTCCGTCTCGGTGCGGCATGCGGCCTGAATATCTGTTTCAATCAAAGGCATACGTATCATGCCGCGCCCGTCAACGCGCACATTATCACGCGAGAGAATAGGCTTATTGAAAACGCGTATGTCCAGCACATCATTAGGCCCGATGCGGTAGCGGTCGTCTCTTTGCGAAAGCTGTGCGGGCGCGTTCGTGCCTGCGCTCGCCGCCGCGTCTGCTGAAGGCGTCGCTGATGTCTGCTGCGCTCGCGCCTGCTTAGGCACAACACAAAGCAGAATCATTAATAAGAGCAAGACGCGGAAGGCACGCGCGGGGCAGGCTCCATTCAAACTAATAGAAGGCTCTTTAATCTTTCTCATAACTACTTCCCGGACAAATTGCCGCGACGCGTCCCCAGCACTTCAGTCAAGTGAATCGGATGAGCGAGATTGAGCAGAGTGTTGCTTAAGACGACGATTGACTCTTCATGGTCGCGCAGAAAAACACCCGTGAGCGGGCGATCTTGTGTCTTCATAATGATGCCGTCTCGGACCCACTGCCAGAACTGCGCCTGAGTCGTCCAGAACTGTTTGCGGTCGCGGCAAATCACCAGCGCCGTGCGCTTCTTCTTTTTCTTCTCTTTCTTCATGCTCATGCTTTTGGGCCTCCGATAATTCAACTGGATACACTTTACCCGTAGCATTCCAAGATCGCTTTGCGCTCACGCGCAACGAAGCGATGAATGCGGTACCCCGTGGGGAAGCCGCCTGAAAGAGGCGGCAATCATTATTGTCACAGCGAGAGCGAGCAAGAGGCTGCTTCAGATGCAGCGTAGCCTCTGCCAGCCCCCACTCTATCTCGCACGCTCTGCGCTCTGTGCATCAGAGTCCGGCATCAGTAAGCGCGAGACCAATTCGGTTCGACGCCTCACGCCAAACTTGGCGAAGATATGGCGCAAATGAAATTTGATGGTCTGCCTACTGACAAACAACCGCTCGCCGATCTCGGCGTTGGTTAACCCTTCGACACAGCACAGAGCGACCTGAGCTTCGCGTCGGCTCAGGTTGTAACGCCCGACTACGCGTTCCATCGCCAAGCCGAAGGACTTGTTGTGATACGGTCTAATCTCTTTGGGAAAGGGCGGCTGGCCTGCGGCCTTACGGCGCGCGAAAATCTCTTCGGGGTTGAAAATCAGATAGACCGCGCCGGGATTCTGCATGCCATTATCACCGGCCACTAACTGCCGCTCTATGCTCAGCTTTTTACATAGACCATTGAGGCCACGTCGCACGGTGTTGTAACCGTTCAAGCCCGTCAGGAGCATCAGGCGGCGAATGCTGAAAGCCCCCACGCGCGTGCCAAGCGCGCACGTCTCATTCAGCATGGCACTGTATAGCTGATGCTCTATGACCGTATGGCTCAGCGCCAGCAATGCCATCGCCTGTCCGTCCTCGACTTTTCCCGAAGGCCAACCTAAAGGGTAGGTAATAGGCTCAGTGGTACTCATAGGTAAATGTGCCAAGAAGCAGCGATATGCTTGTAGACTGAAGTTTCAGCGCGAGTTTCCAAGCCGGGAGAGCACGACGGGGCTTCTAGCGGATAAAACTCGACAGGACAATAAACGACCTTGATTTAACTGTGGCGCTTAAGCTAAACCTGCTTGACCGAGCATCTATAGGTTCAGCCGATTTCATCAAAAGCTATTATGCCGTGCACATTGATTGTGCAAGAGCGGGCGACCGCGTCAATAGCCTCCAGAAAGACTCGAAGATTAAAGACTCTCGCGTAAGTTCTCAACCCGCACGCAGAGGAAGACTTCCATCAAGATTCTGCCTTCTATTACATAAATAGAAGGCTCCGACATATGGAAGCCCAAAGAGACTACCGACACAGGCTATACTCTGTCAAGACTTGCAGCGCTCATTATCAAAGGCTTAATTCTTCACGGTTTATGTGCATCGGCTTATGGAACTTGCAAGTTCCATAAGCCGATGCGCGCCTTTAGCACTGGCGGTAAGTGCCCGTCGGCTTACGGAGACTATTGAGGCAGATAAGCACTCGGCAGAGGTACGTCTACATTACTGCCTAGGTAGATACTATTCCCTACATTTGTCGAAATGTGAATGATATACCAGTTGCCTTCTAATGGACGGAACGCAGCAATATCTGCTTTGCCATTCAGACCATAATCGGCTGGCACCGGCATGTCACTTCCTTCCGGTTCTTCACTACGATAGAACCCTTCCCGTGCTTTTCTGTCTCCGTCTTGCTGCGAGCGGTTCTGACCTTTTTAATTGCCACCAAGGCATTCATAGTGTTAGTATCCCCCGCATTATTCCAATATCCCCTTTGTCCCCCCTCGTAACCGGCGATTAGTTCTTCTCCGGGATTACGATATTGTGTCTTTCCTTAGCGTTCATTTTGTATCAAGTAATATCCCAACATGTTAAAGGCCAGGATTGTTCGGCACAATCTTGATTACCTGTGATAGCCGTCAGCCACAAGGGAGCTTAACATGCCCAAACCTTCTCGCTTGCCCCGCGAGCGCCGTCGCCTTGCGCTCGTGTTGATGATACTCATTCTGTTTATCTTTACGCTTGCTTTCAGCGCGAGCGAGCGGTCGCACGCTACCGGTAACAACAATCCATCATTTGTCCAGCCACCGGATAGTCCTAACCGGCCTCCTGAGAAGGACGTGCGCGGCGTACACGGAGTCCCGAAGGGGACGACTCTACGCACGCCGACCGTAGCGCAGGTGAAAGCTTTAAACTCACTACAATTACTGGTGGGTGCGACACTCAAGGTTGAGTACAATGGATTGACCGCGACGCCCCGCCATCTCTTCAGCTACAACAACTACTTGACGCAGCCCAGTCAAGACCCGCCTGAGAATATAGCGCGACAGTTCTTAAGCCGATGGCGAGCCATCTTCCGCTTCAGCGACGATGACTTGAACAACCTCAGGCTCAAGAGCCGCGCGACTGTGCCGGATATGGGGACGACCATCCTGCTCTTTGAGCAGAGGGTCAATAATCTTCCGGTCTATCATGGTGAAGTACTGGTCAACATTAACCGCAACGGCCAGATTTTAAGCGTCGGCAGCGAAAGCTTTCCGCAGCTCACTGTGACGAACGCGACGACCATGACGGCGGCCAACGCCGTCACAGCCGCCGCCGCAGACCTGGGCATCAACGGATTCACGCCCACGCCCGCAGGCACCGCGCAGGTCTTGACGACCTACGGAGACCTGCCGCCGGAGTACGTCACCGGGCAGAAATTCACTGGCGGCGGAGTCTTCACCGACGACATCGTCGTCACGCGCGTCCTCTTTCCTTTGGGCGACCAGGCGCGCGAAGCCTACAAGTTCATGCTGACCACGCCGCAGTACGAAGGCATTATGTGGGACAACATAGTGGACGCGCAGACCGGCGAGGTCTTACGCCGCATTAGCCTGACGGCCTTTCAGAGCGGCGGCGGGACGGGCACAGGGCGTCGAAGCACTTTGCGCCCGGACATTCAAGACCGAGTCGAAGCGCAGAACGGCGCTGGCAGCGCACAGGCCAAAGTTTTCGACGCCGAGCCGACTGCGCTTTCGGGTCGCCTGGGCGTTGGCAGGTCGCCTTCGCCTGGAACTCCTCCGACCTATCCGGCTGAATCTACGACCGTGCGAAACAGTGGGCGCGGATTCAGGTTCAGTTTCGTGAGTGCGCGCAACGAAGGCGCGCTCATCTATGACATTCCCTTCGGCCAGGTGCTGCGCGGGATTCCAGACGCCGCGAACCCTTCCGCCGAGTCGCCCTTCGGCTGGTTCTACCTGCCGAGCGGAGCGAACGGCCAGGAGATTAATAGCGATGATAATAACCGCGCGAGCACACGCGCCTTCGGCTACACGATGGCCGAAGAGGCGCGATTGCGTAACGATTCATCAAACTCTCCGGTTAGAGATAAGAGCCAGCCCTTTTCTGCCGCGCTCACAGTCTTGTCTTCGCCCATGACGCTCGGCGATGGCCGCACCTTATCTTCCGTATATCAGTCCAACTATACGGAGGGCAATAATGTGATGGTGGCGGACGACCACGAGAATGACAACGAAGCGACGCATGGCATCAAGGGCTATAATCCGTCGCGGCAGTTCACTTCAAGCCTCTTCACTTTCGTCAACTCCTACGAGTTCGGAGGCGTCAATGCGGGCGGCACTCCGTTCTTCCCGCCGAGCACTTACCCGGACGTGTATCCGGGGACGACGGCCCTCTTTTACTACAACAACCTGATGCACGATTACATGTACAGCATAGGCTTTACCGAAAGCCTCTGGAACTTCCAGCAGGATAACTTCGGCAGAGGCGGGGCAGGCAAGGACGCCGTCAGCGCTCAGGTGCAGGACGGCTCCGGCACCAACAACGCTAACTTCTCCACGCCCGCCGACGGCAGCCGCCCGCGCATGCAGATGTTCCTCTTCACCGAAGGAAGCTTCCGCCGCTCGGACGGCGATTTCGATTTCGACGTGGTGGCGCACGAGTGGCATCACGGCGTCTCCAACCGCTCGGTCGCCAAGGGCAGCGAAGGCTGTCTGGGCGTGACGCTGGTTGGTGAGTCCGGCGGACAGGGAGAAGGCTGGTCGGATTACATAGCCTCCTCGATGTCCGATGATGATTCCGAGGGTGAGTACGTCACGGGAGAATTTGACGTAGGGATTCGCCGCCTGCCTATGACCAATTACCGATGGTCTTACGGTGCCATACGCGGCACGACCCTCACGCGGCGCGACCAGCAGCCGCCGGACATCAGCAGTGGCACTCCCTTTGAAGTTCACAACGTAGGCGAAATCTGGGCGGCCACGCTCTGGGACATGCGCGAGTTGCTGATAATGAAAGACCCTAACGCCGTCTTCTTCGACGGCACGCGCCGCCTGGGAAGCGGCACCAGCTTTTACATAGGCACGCGGCAAGTGCAATCGGTAGATACTCAACATCCGATTAACTATCGCTCGTCTTTCAACACGAACGATGCGGCCACCATCAATGCCAGCCAGCACATCGTGCGTCCGGGCCTGATTGCCAACGAGATCGCCACTCTAGGGCACCGCCACGGCCCGCTTGCGACCGCCGTCATCAACGGCGCGCGTCTGTCGGACAAGCTGGTCTTGCGTGGTATGCAGCTTTCGCCCTGCAACCCTTCATTCGTTGACTCGCGCGACTCCATACTGCTGGCCGACCGCGAACTCAACGGCGGCGAGAATCGTGCCATTATCTGGCGCGCCTTCTCCAGCCACGGCGTCGGCGTGCTCGCCACTTCAACGACGGCTGCGGGCGACCCGGCCAGTCAGTCGGCCCCGCAGGTGGTCGAGGACTTCTCCGTTCCGGCGGGCGTGACGCAGTGTGAACAGCTCGGGCCTCTGGCTGCGCCCTCCTTCACGCTGGCGAACACGACCAATAACACTGTGACTATTACAATCAACGGCGGCACGCCTGTGGCGGGCGCTGCCAAGTACACCATCAACCGCGCCAACAGCGTAGACGGGCCGTATACACTGGTGGCAGAGATTCCCGCTTCGCAGACCACTTATCAGGATAACAACGGGGGTGGCGGGCTTGTCCTCGGTGAGACCTATTACTATCAGGTGCGCGCGAGCCGAGACACGGAATTGAACTGCGTCTCGACCGCGCTCACACAGAGCATCACAATCACTGTCGGCGTGGCGCTCTGTCCCGCGCCGGTCTTCTTCGGGGTTGACCATGTAAGCAATCCTGGGCCGAGCGATCCAGGCGGACAGAATCCGGGTGATAGACTGATAGTCAGTTGGACTTCGGCCATCTCAGCCAACCCGCAGGCTAACATCGTCTACGACATCTATCGCGTCAACAAAGTAGACCCTGGCGACGGCACGCAGCAGCCTACGTTCGTACCGTCTGAGTCCAACCGCATTGCGACTGGCGTTCATAGCACATCCTTTATCGACACAGGACTGGTGCTCAATCAAGTCCAGTATTACATAGTGCAGGCGCACGACCTGACATGTAACACGCTGGACACTGGTAACACCGGCAACAGAGTCGTCAGGTGGAACGCTCCGACCGTGACGCAGACGCAGGCCCAGACTCCGCCGCCCTTCGCGGTCGAAGACTTCGAGACGCCTACTGCGGACACGCGCTTCACTCCGCCTCTAGTCGAATCCGGCAGTGACCCGAACAACGCCATCGCAGCCTTCCAGCGCGTGACGGGTGTGGTCTTAAGCAGCACTATCACCACGTCCACAATGTTCGCGCCGGACTTTGATCCGGTAGACGACGGCACGGGCGCGCAGAGCGATTTCTCTACCAAGATAGGCCCGCTCACCTTAACGCCGACTTCGATTATGGAGTTCGACCACCGCATCGCATCGGAGGCCAACTTTGACGGAGGCGTGATACAGATTTGCATCGGCGACCCGCTTTGCAACAGCACCGCGCCGTATCCCAACAACACTACGGAGTTCGACGCCGGGCCTTTCATCATAGACGGACAGTACAACGCCAAACTGGACGGCACGATTGAAGGCGTTCCGTCGTCGCCACTCCTGGGTCGCTACGCCTTTACGGGCGTCAAGGGCCTGCACCACACGCGCATCTCGCTGTGGGCTTTCGCGCCCGGCCAGTATCGCAATCCTTCCGGGCTGCCCGTTTACGTGCGCTTCCGCATGGTATCGGACGCAGGCACATCGCTCGGCCCGAATAGTGGCTGGTATATAGACAACCTTGTCGTCAAGAACCAACAGCCTTCCACAGCGCCTTTGCCCACGACACAGGCGGTCGGAGACTTTGACGGCGACGGCAAGACGGATGTGGCAGTCTTCCGACCCTCGGAAGGCAACTGGTACATCATTAATAGCTCGGACGGCTTGACCACAGTTCGACAGTGGGGCGCTGCCAGTGACGTGCTAGTACCACGCGACTATGACGGAGACGGCAAGGCCGACATAGCCGTCTGGCGTCCCACGGAAGGCGCCTGGTATATGATTCAGAGCTTTACCAACACTATCAGAGTTCAGGGATGGGGCGGCGGTAGCGACCAACCTCTGCCTGCAAATTTCTACGACGAAGACCGCAAGGCAGGCGTCGCAGTCTTTCGTCCGTCAGACGGCAACTGGTATATCGTTCGCACAACCGACGGCACGGGACGGATACAGCAGTGGGGGCTGAATGGGGATAAGCCCGTTGCGGGGGACTACGATGGCGACGGGCGCACGGACATAGCAGTCTTCCGACCCTCGGAAGGCAACTGGTACGTCATACGCAGTTCGAACGGAACCACCTACGCACAGGGCTGGGGCGAGGCCACAGATAAACCTGTGCCGGGCGATTATGACGGCGACGGCAGAACGGATATCGCGGTCTTCCGTCCGTCGGAGGGTAACTGGTACATTCTCAAGAGTACGGGCGGCGTCACGATTCAGGGCTGGGGCGCTTCCACGGATACTCCTATACCGGGAGATTACGATGGCGACGGCAAGACTGATATAGCCGTCTTCCGTCCATCGGAAGGCAACTGGTACATCCTCCTCAGCAGCACCGGCGCGGTCAGTATCCGCTCCCTCGGCCTGAGCGGAGATGTTCCCGTGCCTTCAACCTACATCCCATAATTAACCGTCAGCAATGAAGAGGGCTGCAAAAGACTATAGTCTTTTGCAGCCCTCTTCTTATGCCCACATAACTGTAGGGGCAGGGCTTGTCCCTGCCCCTACAAACATCAGTAGCGACACTGCTTCTTCTTACTGGCAGTTCCAACTTCCGTTGATGCGCTTGGCGAATGCGCCTGTGCCGCCCGGTTTGCAGGGGTTGGAACCGAGCACGCAGTCCTGGCAATAGACTATTGTCCCGTTCCCTTGCGTGGAGAGATTGTTATTGAACATGAAGTTGAGATTGTTAAAGGTAGTTCCCTTCATCTGTATACTTGCGCCCACGCCGTCCGCTCCGCCGAGGTAAAGCCCCACTCTGTCTGCTCCCATGAGCGAGGCTACGCCCTGTGAGAAGTTCTTGTAATTAATCGGCAGAGCCGTAATCGAAGCGGAGTCTATGACGAGCCGTGAATTTCCGGTCGGCTTAGCGTCCGCAAGCGTGATGCCCTGTTGATTGGATGTCTCAAGACCTGTGATGAAAAGATTGCCACCGTCCGTATAGATTAAAGGGAACGCTGCGTTCCATGCGCCGTTGCCTATAAAGCCACCGCTTATGCGTACGCGCCCGCCCACGCTGGTCACGAACTGGCGCTGGAATTCCGAATAGTGCTCTATGATTTGTGCCGTCGCGCCGCCCGTCAATTTGTAATCTACAGTCGCGTAGTTAGACTGGCTGTTGATGGAGATAATCTTTGCCGTATGAGCTTCGACTCCATAACTCGGCCCGTACCAGTAAGCGTTCGTCAGGATGATGTTGAAAGCGTTCGAGCCGCCGCCCACCTTTTCATCGCCAATCTTGAAACACGCCCCGCGAGTGGTTGACGCCTCTCTGCCGCCGCCGAAGAAGCAACTGCTGCGGTCAACCTGCATGCGCTCGTTGTTATTCACAGACCAGTAGGAAATCCTCAACCCGGCAGTAGAAGCATCGGCGCTCTTTTTACTAAACGTCAGCCGCTCGAATCTGTTTGAAGAGGAGACGTTGTTGCCGTAGGGCGATGCGATTGAAACATCTGCGGAAGAGGCTGAGGCGGAAGCCGCGCTTGCCAACTCCGCCTGCGTTGGACTCAGCACGCTCTTAATCGTAGTTGAGAGAACGCGGCCCGAAGCGCCCGCGCCCACGATGGTCATGGCACGACCGACATCCGTCGCCTTATATCCTTCCGCGTCCGTCTTGAACCTGCACTGCGGGCACAAGAGCATGTTCGACCCGGCTCTGATTGTCCCTGTAGCGGTGCGCGTCGTGTCCTGGTCAACGTCGAGCGCGACCGCAGCCGAGCCCATCTCGAAATAGAGGCCGGAAACCTGCGACGAGTTGGAATTAACCCAGCGCATCATAGTGCCGCCAGCGCTTCCCGCCCACGTCAGGCGCGGATAGCTCTTACCATAACCTTCTCCCTGCGAGCCCTCGATAGCGATGCTCTTGCCCTGAACCAGAATCGTGCCGGTGAGCTTGATGTCGGCACGCGCGGGAATCTGTAGCAGACCGCCCGGCGGCGTGGCGTCTATGGCCGCCTGAAGGCTGATTGTATCGTCCGCCACGCCGTCGCCTTTGACTCCATAATCAAAGACGCTTCTGGCTAGAGCAGGCGGCGCGGCGGCCTGCACCTGAAAAATAGACGCAAGCAGGATGAGCGAAAGCGTTACTGCACGCTTACGGAAACGGACAGATTTATTGATAAGCTTATACTCCCTTTGCCACAAGCCTGATGAGATTATACTAAACGGTGGTCTCCTAAATTCAACTCTCTGCGCCCCCCTCTGCGTCTCTGCGGTGAGTGCTTCTTAAACAGTTATTCACCGCAGAGACGCAGAGGGGCGCAGAGAGTTGAATTTAGGTTACGACTCAATCTTTCAGTCGAAGATGAGATGAACGCCCGTTTCATTGACGGGGATGAATGTCGGTTCGACGCCGAACACGTTCCGAATGTGCTCAGGCGTGAGCACCTCTGCGGCGCTGCCCGTTGCTACGACCTGCCCGCGATGCAGCAAGACAATCTGGTCGGCAAAGCGTGCGGCCAGGTTCAGGTCGTGAACCACTCCCACGGTGATAACGTCGGGCGCGTCCGTGAAGTCGCGCACCTTTTTCATGAATTCAATCTGGTGGCGAATGTCCAGAAACGTGAGAGGCTCGTCAAGAAACAAGTACCTGCAAGATGAGTGCGTCGCGGCGGACACTGAAACCGGAAGCGCGCTCCCATCGAAGCGCCACAACTGCGCCAGCACGCGCGCGAAGTTGACGCGCTGGCGCTCGCCGCCGCTCAAAGTCTGGTAGTTGCGTTCAATGAACTCCGCCAGGTCGAAGAACTCTATCAGGCAGTCAACAATCTTCTCGTCTACAGGGCCGGGCCTTCCTCCAAAATGCGGGTAGCGGCCCATCATGACGACCTCGCGCACGGAGAGAGGAAACGCGACCTCTACAGCCTGCGAGAGCACCGCGCGGCGCTTGGCCAGTTCGGATTCGCTCGCACCGCGAATGTCCGCGCCTTCATATTCGACCCCGCCCGTCTGCGGTTGCAGCAGTCCTGCCAGCACCTTAATGAGAGTTGACTTGCCCGCACCGTTCGGCCCAATCACCAGGTGAAGACTGCCGGGCGCAAACGAGACGGACACCTCCGAGAGAAGCGCCTTGTTACCGACCCGAAAAGTGATGTCGCTGGCTTCCAGCATACGCGGCCTCGAAGCTTCAGAACACGTACTGGCGACGCCGCAGCAGTAGGAGGAATACGGGGACGCCCACCGCCGAGGTGACGATGCCGATTGGCAATTCTGCTGGCCTAAGCGCGAGCCGCGCGATGAGGTCTGCGAGGCTCAGCAGTGTTGCGCCCGTCAGCGCGCTTCCCACAATGAGAAAGCGGTTGTCTGCCCCATGCATCATCCGCAGGATGTGCGGAACGACCAACCCCACGAAACTGATGACGCCTGTGAAGGCGGTCGCAACAGCGACGATGACTACGTTGATGGAAAGGATAATCCACTTCAGCCGGTTGACGTTCACTCCAAGGTACGTCGCTTCCTCTTCGCCAATCATCAAGGCGTTAAGCTGCTTCGCATAACGGAGCGCTAGAGTGGTTCCTCCTATTGTCGAAACGGCGACAATCTGGACAGCGCTCCAGCTTGCGCCCGAAAGCGTGCCCAGACTCCAGAACGTAATCGAGCGCGCCTGCGGGTCGCGCGCAATGTAAGAGAGAAAGCCTATGGCGCTCATGAAGAGGGCATTTATAGCCAGCCCCGTGAGCAGCAGCATGACGATGGAAGCTCGTCCATCTTCGCGCGAGCGTGCGAGTAGGAAGACTAAGTACGTGGAGATGACGCTGCCTATGCACGCGGCAAGAGGAAGCGTCCAAAGATTCGCCCCGAGGTTAAAGAGACCTCCGAGTACGAAGAAGAGCGCCGAGCCGAAGGCAGCGCCGCTTGATGTCCCGACGAGTCCCGGTTCCACGATTGGATTACGAAAGAGCGCCTGCATGAGCGTGCCGCCTACGCCCAGACTCGCGCCGACCAGCAGGCAGAGAATAGCGCGAGGCAATCGCAACTCCAGGAAAATACGTTGTTCCAAAGTAGCATCGGGCTGGCCCGGAAGCAGAGAAATCAATGCCCGGCTAATGTCAGGAATCGAAAAATCGATAGCCCCGTAGCGAATAGACGCAGCCAGTACAAGGAGCATGGCGCAGGTCAATGCGAACAGAATCGCTGGCTGACTCCCACGTTGTTTCGTCATTTTTGATGAATGACCGCAGCCACTTTCTCTAGGTTCTCGCCCGTGCGTGGGCCGAAGTACATCAGCACGTTCTCTTCTATGCGGTAGATGCGATTGTTCTTGGCGGCGTTTGAGGTCGCCACGCCCGGCAACGCTTTAATCTGATCCAGAGACCCGCCGAGTCTGTCAAAACCAAAATCTGTGACGAGTATAACGTCCGGGTTCGCCTGTGCAATTATCTCCGGCGATGCCATGCGCTGCATGCCCTTCGTGTCAATCGCCATCTCGCCGCCAGCCCATTCTATCATCTGACTGGCCGCGC
Organism: Pyrinomonadaceae bacterium; assembly: GCA_014534425.1. Classification (GTDB taxonomy): domain Bacteria; phylum Acidobacteriota; class Blastocatellia; order Pyrinomonadales; family Pyrinomonadaceae; genus JACVRN01. Next base: position 6,835 of record JACVRN010000012.1, on the reverse strand, counting down.
CGCCGTCACCGCCTCCGCCTTTGCCCACGACCAGATAAACATTGGAGGCGCGTCCGAAGTGTATGACAGCGACCCTTGGGTGCTCTGTGTACTGCTTGACCCGTTCGAGCGAAGCTATCATCTGTGAGTCGAGCATGCGGCACAACTCTTCCGCACGCCCTTCCTTATGAAAGTAAGCGCCCATCTCGCGTACGAGAGCCTTTGTGCCTTCGACCGAATCGTTCTTCGCGTTGAAGGTCTTCATAGGAATGTTCAAGCTCTGTAACTGCTCTACGACTTGCGGCGGGCCTATGTTGTTGTCGTGAATAATGGCGGTCGGGTGCAGTGACAGGATGCCTTCGGCACTGAGCGCGCGGTGATAACCTACTGTTTGCACATTCTTTACTTCAGGAGGATAGGTGCTGGAGAAATCAACCCCGACGACTTTGTCCTGTGCTCCTAAAGCCCAGATGATTTCGTTGTACACTTGCGAGATGACCACCAGCCGCTCGGTCTTCGCGTCGTTAGACGGATTGGAGAAACGCCCGCAGCTAATTGCCGGGATGAGCGCGCCAGCAAACACCGCAGCGAGTAGGATTCGTTTCATCAGGAGTGAATCTGCCGCTTTCCTTTAGAAGATGAACCGCGCTTGCAGTTGGAACATGCGCGGCGGGTCTATGTTTGCGAACGCAGGGATTGCATTTGTAGCTGTGCCCACGCCGCCGGCGAACTGGCCGAAGGTAGTTGCAGGCGTGGCAGCGTTGCCGTAAGTAGTGACCCCGCGCCCAAGCATGTTCGCGTGATTGAAGAGATTGAAGCCTTCCAGCCTGAGCAGCAGGCTCGTGCGTTCCGACAGCTTGATGCGATCCTCTATGAAGATTGCCACGTCAGAGGTCGCGGTGCTGCGGAACGCAGACTTGCTAATGACCGCGCCGTCAATAACGGGTCTGTCATTGTTCAAGCCATCACCGTCATTGTCAACGCCAGTCGTAGCATTGAAGGGGCGCGCCGACGCAAACTGCATCAGAGTGCCTGCCGTGAAATTGAATGGGAAGCGGTAGAGGAACGTTAGAACAGCGCGATGGCGTTGGTCTAGCACGCTCGGCCCACGCTCCTGCTCGCCAAGACGCGTGATATTGCTTTCGTTCGGCCCGATACCGTTACCGTCCGGCTCGAATGTGTTGGTCGCCTTCGACAATGTATAGCTGATAGAGGCGTACATACGCCTGTTGCCGCGATAGGTGAATTGCGTCTGCAAGCCGTTGTAGTCAGCTTCGCCGAGGTTCATCAAAACATTGACCTGGCGTACGCCGCCATTGACCGGCAGGATTGGGCGTGTGGCATTCGCCGCAGCCACGCTTCTAACCTGTCCGGGCGCTGTGCGCTCAAAGGGCGCAGGGGCGTTCAAATCAACCGTGCGGTCTATACCTGTCAAACGCTGGTGCACGAAGTCTGCACCGAAGAACAATCCCTTAACAATCTCGCGCTCCGCACCTAAGGTCATCACCTGGCTGCGAGGGTTCACGAACTCGTCCGGGTAGTTAGGCAGCAGGTCAAAGTTCAGTCCGTACCTTGCGAACTGCGCGCAGTAGAAGTCGCGCTGGCCTGCCCTGATGGTGATGTCGCGCGCCGGTAATTGCGAAGCAGGCAGCACCCTCGGATCAACATTGACCGGAGCGCATGTCAGGCATGTCGGAAAACCTGTTTGACCTGCAACCGCCGTGTAGGTCGCTAATCCGTCCAGCCCGTTGACCAGATAGGCGGCGACGGTGTTGGCACGAACCTGCGTGTAATACATGCCGTAGCCGCCGCGAATCACCATCCGCGAATCGCCACCCGGATTCCAGGCAAAGCCCAGGCGAGGCGCGAAGTTCTTCGTCGCGGTGGTTAAGGTCTGCCGGTCGTAGCGCAGTCCGAGGTCTATGGTCAGGCCACGGCGTAAGCGTATGCTGTCCTGCACGAATCCGGTCAAGAGCCATTGCGAGAGCTTATAGCTGTCAACACCGAAGTTAATCGGTTGCGTGTAGTTCTGCACGTCGGCCAGCGTCAATTGATCGAAGGGCGCGGTCGTCGTGTTCCTGAAGGTGAAGGTGCCTAGCACAGCCGTACCGAATTCGCTTCCTATGCCGCCTGAAGTGTGCCGTATGATACTTCCTCCGAAGCGGAAGTAGTTCTTGCCGCGCGACCAGGAGAGAGTGTCGGAGAACTGCACTTGACGGCCAAAGAAGTCTGCCAGCCGTGATTGTCCTATGGTGAACGGGACGGCCCCGGCTCGCGTGTACGCAGTCGAGAGGTTCAAAGCTTCCCATTTCGTCACGGGGTCGCCATTCAGAAAAGCGAATCGTGCCTCGTTGAGAAGGTCAGCTTCGATAATCCAGGTATCGTTGACCTGAGCAGTCCAAGAGCGCCGCGAGTATCTGCGTGCGACGCTCGGAGCGTTCGTGCCGCTCACGGTGTCCTGCGGGTTGTTGTCATAGAAACGATCCACATTGAAACGGAACATCAAGGTCTGACGCTCTGTGAGCTTCTGGTCTAGTCGTCCGTCGAAGAGAAACTGGCGGTAATGCCCCGTGTAATCCAGGCGACCGTCCGCAGGCAACACGAAAGCAGGCAGCGAGTTTGAGAGAAATGTCGTGCGATTCTGTCGAGTGTAGTCAGCCGTGGCGAAGAAGAAGGTCTTGTCCTTGACAATGGGGCCGCCGATTGAGCCTGATACTTGACTCAGAGCGTCGGGAATATCCACCGGGCTGATGGCCTGCAAGGTAGTGGGCGTCACGCATGTTGGCACGGACGGCGGACAGAAGCCTTCGGTCGAGAACTCCTTCGCCTGCCAACTGCCGGGACGAAACAGTAGCAGTCCTTCGCCGCGCAGTTCGTTCGTGCCGGACTTGGTGACGATGTTAAGCGCAGGGCCTGCCGTCCAGCCGAATTCGGCAGAGAACGCGTTCGAGAGAATCGTTATCTCCTGGATAGCGCCGATTGGCACGGTGGCAATAGCAGTCTGACGGCCCCACGCTTCGTCGTTATTTGCGCCATCCAGCGTGACAGTAGTCTGACGACGTCCGCCCACGCCTGTAACGAAGTACGTCTGGTTGACGAAGAGATCGCCTGTGCCCTTCGCCTGCCGGAAAGCCGAATTCAGTAGCGGCAGCGTAGATACCTTACGTCCGAGTATAGGTGTCTCGTCTATTTGCGGGCTGTCCAGCCGTAAACCGATCTGCGGATTCGAGCGCACGCCTTCGGTGGTGCCGTAGACGGTAACGTCGGCCTGCGCTGCGCCTGCAAGAAGCTTTACCTTCAAGGTAGCGGTTTCGCCCGAGCGCAAAGTGATGTCCTTGAGTCCTCCGTCGCCGAATCCTGCCTTGGACACGTTAATCGTGTATGTCCCTGTCAGTGACAGCGCGACCAGTTCGGCGCTGCCGTCGCTCCCGGAGACGGCGTCGCGCATTGTGCCAGTCGCAGTGTTCACCGCCGAAACTTTAGCATCCGGCACCACGACCCCGTTTTGATCGACCACGACAACAACTATCGTAGCAGTGTTAGGAGACTGCGCGCGTGCTGGCAACACCATGAAGGCAAAGAATGCAAGCAGAAAGAGTGAAAGGCGGATTCGATTCGTGGTTATCATATTGGGCACTCGACGTTTCGGGCAGCTTGTACAATCGGCCTTCCGACCCGGAAGACGATTGATATGGATTGATTTCGTCGGGGATTGCTTTAGACCTTACGAGAATTAGGGATTGTACAGGGGAACGAGAACTACTACCAAACTTCGTAGTCAGCTTAAATAAGGGAGCAGAAGCTTATTGTAGCGCAGTCACGAAGAGTTCGATTACGGCGTGCAGCCTTACTAGTATATTAGTTTGCGTGATGAGAAGGTAAAGCATGACGAAGAGAGAGCAAGACAGGAAGCCGTTGAATAATCTCGCGTGGGTTGCCGAAGCTTGACGCTGCGCTCTCTGACTTGCAAGCCATGTCAGACGCCAGACGCGATCTGCTAACTGAGTCTCCGACTCACCTACAAGGAAGGAGCCGACGGGCATAGCAGGTCTGCCACCTTCCGGCGCGAGACGAGCGATCTTAATCAACGCAGTTGCGAGCGACAGGGCAGAGGCCGCGCCTCCTATGCGCGCGGCGTATTCATCCGCAGCCCGTTCGGCTTCTTCCGCCCAGAGCCTCTCAATAGCGCGATTGTAAGGGGCTATTTTCAGCACGTCGCAGCAGGCACGCATAAGTGGTCGCTTGAAGTTATCGCACGCCGTCAGATGAGCCTCTTCGTGCAGCAGCGCCGCCATCAGTTCTTCTTCGTCCAGCGCATCGAAAAGATGAGCGGCAATGAATAGCTTAGGCCGTAAAGCTCCAACCATAGCTATGACCGGAAACGGATGATGGAGTTTATACGTGGGAATGCTTACGCCGCCAATGCTGATAGACTCTGCGCGGAGCAACCAGTCGGCAGTGAGCATTCGCGTGGCGCGCCATGCGGCGAAAGTGCGCCAGAGTACCAGAGCGACCCAAAAGATCGAGAGCAATGAGATGAGCGCCAGTTTAGCACTCACGGTTTCGGTTGAATGTTGCGGCTCATGAGCTAGGTAGGCCGGGAGCAGAAGCGCCGAGACGCAGATGAGTGAACAAGCCGCCGGGGCGGTGCGAAGAGCGAAGATGAGTCTTGCTCGCGCGGTAGATGACCAGCGACAAGCAGGTTGTTTGATGATGCGCCACAGTAATGCTGCCGCCACAGATGAAAGAGCGCTGATGGCAAGCAGTGAGGCAAAGGCCATACAGATTCCAAGCAGATAATACATGAACCCTTAGCTCCTGCGCTTTAACTCTCTTCTTTTCTCTCTCACCAAGCGTTCGAGTTCATCCAGTAAAGCGCGGTCACGCTCGCCAACTTTATCAATGATGCATGACAGAACTGGTTCGACTCCGCCGTTCGGAGGGCCGAGTAATCCCTCCACCAAATCTTCCGTGACCCCTTGCTCAAACTCCACGCGCGTAACTCTAGGCGAATAAAGAAATGCTCGTCTATGCTTGCGACGATTGAGCAGACCCTTTTTGTGCAAGCGGTCGAGTGTAGTCATTAGAGTTGTGTAAGCGGTGCGCTCGTTGAAAGCTTTGTGCATGTCGCGCACACTCATCTCTCCACGACGCCATAATTCATCCATCGCCTCACGCTCAAGCTGCCCGAGCGCAGAAGCAATTAGATCATGTGGTCGCCTGAACCCGCGAAGCACAAACTTTGGAACCTTCATGGCAGCAAATTTTGTACATATTCACAAACTTGTCAATGAAAGCGCGGTAACAGATTAGCTTCAGTTCAGTATGGTAATGCTGGTCACCGGATGAATTTCCCAAGCCGTGGCCCGCCAGGTCGATGCGCGCCCCGGCGACATGTTCTCCGTTTCCTGAGCATGCTCTCGGTCAAACAGCATCCAACCCTCTATGCGACATCGGCGGCCAACCAGCGCGCTTTCTAACGCTGGTTCCGACCAGTCAAAACCCTGCCTCCTCGCCCACTCTCTCAGACGTGGAGTGACCTCTACCACAACGCGCTCGCCTGGTGGAGCGTTTAAGCTTCGAGCAATATAGATGTGCGTATCGCGTATTCTCAACGAGTAGCAGTTTGCGGCCTCTATCCCACCGCGCACCACACCGACCACGTACCCTTCAATCCTGGCGGCCCGCCCTTCGGACCAACGGTCTCGGTCATCGCCCGACTCCAAAAGAGCTTCAAGCGTTACCCTCTCGTCAAAGTCATCAGGTCTTGGAAGCAGGGTGCGATTCTTGAGACGGGCGAAGGCGCGCATTTCTGTGGTGAAAGCCCAGCCCTGATGGGGACAATTAGGCCGCGCTAAAAGAATTGAGGCGACAAGTAGAGCGGCTAATACAATTAACAGGTAAACTAGGTTCTTGATTTTTATCTTATTAACCATCAGAGACAGACATTTTAACGGCCTAAAAGGGTTCTGCTCAACCGGGGCCGACCTGGTATTTTTCTGTAGGGTATCTTTACTTTCAACTCTATATTCTTAACTTTAATCCCGAATGCGATAAGCCTATAATGGGCGGCGTCTTTCGGTTTTCACTCTATGACTTGGCAATAAAGGGAGATATAGGTGAGCGTAAAAGTCTATTCAGTGATTGTTCTATGCCTGTGTTTGATGGGGATAAGTTGCAAAGATTCCGGCAATCAAAGCGGCACACAGGCGCAGGCGAACATAGGCGTAGCTCAAACTAATCCGTCTCCTGCGACTGATTCCGGCAACACTGCACAAGCCAATGTGAGCATGCCTGCGACTAATGCGCCCGCCAAGGGAGTGATTGACGGCTGCGCGCTTCTCACTGCGGATGAGCTTAAAGCCGTTCAGGGCGAAGCGCCTAAAGAAACTAAATCCTCCACGCGCCCCAACAGCGCCTTCGCTATCTCACAGTGCTTTTACACGATGCCTACCTTCAATAAATCTGTGAGCCTGGAAGTGACTCGCAACAACCCCGATAATCCGTCTGCCAACGTCCGCCAATTCTGGAAGGAGAGATTCGAGGAGCCTGCCGAGAAGCGCGAGCAAGAAGAACGCGAGCGCGAGAAAGAGCGCAAACGTGAGCGCGGCGAGGGCGAAGAAGAGGAAGAAGTAAAGCTCACCAAAGTCACTGGCGTGGGCGAAGAAGCCTTCTGGGGAGGCGACGCACGCGCTGGCGTCCTCTACGTCATGAAGAAAGACTCCATCCTGCGGCTCAGCATAGGCGGCCCCGACAGCGTGAACATCAAAATCCAGAAACTAAAAACCTTGGCGCAGAAAGCCCTCAAGCGCCTGAGCTAAAGTTATTGTAGGAGCAGGGCTTGTCCCTGCCCGCG
>JACVRN010000083.1 GCA_014534425.1 Pyrinomonadaceae bacterium | reverse complement strand
GATGGCGTTTTTGGGGACGAGGATGATGCGGTCGCGTATGTAGTAGCTTCCTTCGGGGCCGTCCGCGTTCTCTACGCCGCTTTCGTTGATGAGGCTTACGTTCGAGCCTATGCGTGCGTTTTTGTCTATGATGGCGCGGCGTATGACGGTGTTGCTGCCAATGCCTATGTGCGGAATCCCTGCGGCTATCTCGTCGCGCATCTCTTCGATTGACTGGTAATAATCTGCGCCCATGAGGATTGAGGATTCTATCTGCGCGCCACGGTCTATCCGGCTGCGAAGTCCGACCACAGAGCGGTTGATGGTAGCGCCGTTGATGATGCATCCTTCCGTGACTATGGAATCTGTCACGTCGCAGTTGTGTAGCTTCGACGGAGGAAGATAGCGTGCGCGCGTGTAGATGGGCGCGTCTGCGTCGAAGAAGTTGAACTGCGGCATGGGCGAGGTCATGTTCAAATTAGCATCATAGAACGCGCCGATGGTTCCAATGTCCTCCCAGTAGCCGTCGAACATGTAGCCCTGAACGTGGCCCGCCTGTATGGCAGCAGGGATTATCTCGCGCCCGAAATCCATAGCGCCAGGGTCTTTCGCCAGAAACTCTACGAGCCGGTCATACTTGAAGACGTAGATTCCCATAGAGGCCAGGAAGGGTCTAGCACGCGCGTCTTCTTGACTTAGCCCCAAAGCGGTCGTGTCCACCTGCATTGCGTCGAGCGCTTCGCCCTTCGGCTTTTCACTGAACTCCACTATGCGTCCCGTCGAATCTGTCTTCAGAAGACCGAAATCGGATGCGACATCTCGGCGGCAGGGGATGACGGAGACGGTCACGTCCGCATCCGTCTCGTAGTGGCGGGCTAGGAAGGTTCTGTAATCCATGCGGTACAGGTGGTCGCCCGAAAGTATCAGGAGCGTGTCTATGCCCCAGTCGTTGATGTGCGGCAAGACCTGTCGAACGGCGTCCGCAGTTCCCTGAAACCACTGTGGGCTTTCCGGCGTCAATTCTGCCGCGAGTATCTCCACGAACGCATCCGCAAACTGCGAGAAGCGGTAGGTGCGCGCTATGTGGCGGTTCAGAGAGGCGGAGTTGTACTGCGTCAGGACAAAGATTTTGGTGATGTCCGAGTTGATGCAGTTAGAGACCGGAATATCAATCAGGCGGTACTTGCCGCCCAGGGGCACAGCCGGTTTAGACCGCTCTTTCGTCAAAGGAAACAGTCGTGTGCCCGCGCCTCCGCCCAGGATAACTGCCAGCACATTGCGTTTGGCTGCCATCTTCTTTCACCCTGCTCGTTAAATTTTTATTTAGAGAACTCGACTGAGCATAGAATAAGTCGCAACAATATTCAATTTGCTATATCTTTTCTGCCAACCGAATTCGGGGCCGCAGGGTCTATGGTGATGACCTTCGAAGCGAAAGGCTACTTTTTTGGTGATTGACGGCGACGGCCAACTGATAGAGAGAGCGCGGAGTGGAGACCGCGAAGCCTTCGGGCTTTTGGCGCGCAGGTTCGAGCGGCGCGTCTATTCTCTGGCGCTCTTTTACACGCGCAACCACGGCGACGCCGAAGACCTCTCGCAGGAGGTTTGGCTCAAGGTCTATCGTCACCTTGAGAGCTTTCGCGGCGAATCTAGTTTCTATACCTGGCTGCGCCAGATAACGGTCAACACCTTTCTTAATCACAGGCGCTCGTCTATTCGCCACGTAGGGGGCGAGCCGCAGCCGCTCCGGCTGGTCGAGATAGAGTCGGTTGATTACGAAGACACTGTGAGGCTGGCGCGCGGGGCGAGCATGGAAGACGACCTTCACAGGAAGATGATGGTCGAGCGCGTCGAAGCGGCGCTCACGGAACTAACGCCGCAGCAGAGACTAATCTTCATACTCAAACACAACGAAGGGATGACGTATGAAGAAATCTCCGCCGCGCTGAATTGCTCTACGGGGACGATTAAGAAGTCGCTGTTTCGCGCGGTGCAAAAGCTCAGGCATCATCTGGGCCTCAAAAGCGAATCGAGAAACTACCTGAGGTGCGCCGCAGGAGGAAAATAGTAGAGTCTGGAGTTTTACTAGCTATGCACGATTGCCGCAAGACCAAAGAAGATTTAATAGACCTCATCTTCAACGAGATGGACGAGGCCGCAGAGCTTCGCCTGCTGGAAGAGATGGAAGCATGCAGGGCTTGCCGCGCAGAGTATCATTCCATGCGCGAAGCCCTGGGCGCGTTCGATGATGCGGCCCCCGCGCTCCAGCCCGCCAGAGAGTTCTGGCCGGAGCATCACGCGCGCGTGGAAGAACGATTAGACGCCGCACAGAGCGCCCATGTGCTTCCCTTCTGGCGCAGAACCCTTCGCACCTCTTTTTCCGTCCCAGTCCCCATAGCCATCGCGGCCACGCTTCTTTTAGCAGCGACCTCCGTCCTAGCCATACGCTCTTTCATCTTCAACTCTTCGCCAAAGAACGCGCCGAGTGAAGCTACGGAAGCGAAGATAAAATACGTGGAAGTGCCCGTCGAAAAGCGTGTAGTCGAAGAGAGAGTCGTCACCCGCACCGTTTACGTGACGAAGCGCTCGCGCCAGAATAACCAATCAGCGCCTTCGGCTCAAAACCTTCAGGACATAACCGCGCAGTACAAGGATGAAGGCATCAACGCTACGCGCGCGACCCTCAACGGCTTTCAGCCGCCCTCGGACGTGAAGCTCACGGTCATTAAGGGGAGCCAGAGCGATGAGAAGTAAAGTCCTCCCCCTCATCCTGCTGCTACTACTGCCAGCGCTCGCCGTGGCGCAGGAGAAGCGCGTGCAGCAACTGGTCGTGCCGCTTGAGAGCGCGGGCTACGTCTCCTTCAAGACCGAAGCCATCACGCCCGAAAAGCAGAACGTGTCGGCATCCAGCGAGATAGATTTGCAGTCGGCGGTCAAGCCGCAGGTGCTCGTTGACGAAAATCACGTAGTCCATCGCGTGCTGGTGGACGCGAGCGGCGCTCTAATCTTCGGTTACGACCTGGTGATTGAGCCGCTCTTAAATTCACGCCAGTTCAAGGTCTCCGTTCGCCCTCTAGACGCTGAATTCGAGCGACGCATGCGCGAGCGCCAGTCGCCGCGCACAGGTCGCTCCGCGCTTCAGATGAACGCTTCAACGCTGCCGCGCTCAACGGAAGCGCAGATTATTGACGACGGCGACGGCTTCGCCCTTGACCTCCTAATTAATCCGCAAACGGGCGTCAAGATAGTCGACGTGGTCAAGGCTTCCTTTGACCAATCGCGCCTGTGGGAAACTCCTAAGGGGCCGCCCGCGCGCGACTTCACGCTAGACAGCGTGGAGATGGCTGTCAAGGATTACAAGCTTTATCTGAACGGCAAGCGCGTGGGCGGAGGCCGCCCGTCGCAAGGGTTTACGGGCGCGCTCATTTGGTTCTACGTGCCGGACAAGGGGCGCTTCATCTTCTCGCTGACGCCGCGCGCGGGCTACGACTTCGAGAAGGTCGCGCAGATTGAGGACAACAAGATTAGCTTCCAGCTAGGCGAGGACGTTTACGAGTGGGTTTCGAGCGCGCCGATTGTAGGCTCAGGCGGCAAGTGGAACCTCTGGGTGCTGCGCGACAAACGCTACAGCCCTTCTGTCTTCTACGTGCCGAAGGAATCCGACAAGGATTCCGAGACGACTACGGTCGTGTTTTCGCCCACGCAGGACATACGCGTGCTGAGCCTCGATGCGACCGTCAACAACAGCATCAAGCCGCCCAACCGCGAGATGGCAGTCACGCCCGCCAAAGCAAAGGGCGACAAGATACCGCTTCCGAAAGCGCGCGTAGAAGTCGGCGCAGCCGACCGCATGGAAAACCTCTGGCCGAAATAGCAGAAGCTTTTTTGATGAGGGCAGCTTTATGAGAAGAGGGATGAAGAGGTCGCTAATAGCATCTGTGGTCATACTGACTGTAGCGCGCATGGCTTTGGGAGACCTGCGCGTCACCACACGCTACAGTCAGACGGGCAGCCCTTCGCAGGAGCACACGACATACTTCAAGGGCGTGCGCCAGCGCGAAGAGTTCAAGTCTGTAGGCAAAGACGGCAAAGCTTACGAGACAGCCTACATCTACCAATGCGACGTGAAGCGCTTCCTGTGGGTTGATTATGTGAACCGCAAGTATTACGACCAGCCGTACTGGAGCCTGGAAGAAGCCTGGGCCGAGTATTACCGCAAGCAACAGGACTTGAAGGCGAAGGGAGCGCAGGGTGCGAAGTACAAGGGTCTTTGGACAGAGACCACTACCGTCGTAGACACCGGCGAGCGAAGGGAGATGTTCGGCTACATAGCGCGCCACATCAAGACTGTGACGATGTCGGAAGCCAAACCAGAGGCTTGCGAACAAACACGGCTCAGGCAGGAGACGGACGGCTGGTACATAGACCTGCTCTACGGCACCGAATGCTCTTCCGATATTTCCGGCCAACTCAACGTGGGCTTTCTGGTTCCGGGTAACTTCAACTCCTGCTCTAAGACTTACGAGAAGCGCAACTATAAGTTTGAGCGCAAGCAGGTTGGCACGGCGCGCTTCGGCTTTCCTGTAGTCTTAATCATACGCGCCTACAGCAACGACGGTCGCACCGTGGTGGAAACGAAACGAGAGGTCACGGAGATTGCGAACGTAGAGCTTGACCAGTCGTTGTTCGAGTTGCCGGACGGGTACACCAAGCTGGAGCCGCAGCCCGTTAAGAAATCAATACTCGACAAGGCTCTGTCGCTATTTCTGTTTCGGTAGCAAAGGAATAATAAACTCTCCCGGTTAATCGTAAGCCGTGCGTAGTTGAAAAGCCTTCTCCGAACAATCGCGCTAAGCGGTCAGGAGTTGACGGTCGGAGTGTGCTTTGGGGAAATCCACGCGAAGGGAAATCTTTATGAAAAAGTCTGTGTTCATGATGGCGCTCCTCATCTCGCTCTTATCTTTCTATCAACAGGATGCACGCGCGCAAGGCGGCGAGCCTGAGAAATCAAAGGCCACGCGCTTTGAGGTGGGCGCGCAGTTTTCGTCCATCACCTTCGAGCCGGAGCACACGCAGCCCGGCTTGGGAGGCCGCTTTACATACAACTTCAATGACAACATTGCGCTCGAAGCCGAACTGAACTATTTCCCGAACGACAACGGCATCATCTCCAGCAACAGAAATAACGGGCGCGTAACTGAAGGCTTGTTCGGCGTCAAGGCCGGGAAGCGCTTCAAGAACTTCGGCATCTTCGGCAAAGCGCGTCCGGGCTTCCTGAGCTTTTCGCGCGGCTTCGGAGACGTAGTCATAACGGGGCCGCCGCCTGCGGGCAGCGTCTTTCCACAGTCCGACTTTGTCCCGCGAAGGCTGACGCATACGGCCCTTGACCTGGGCGGAGTGCTTGAGTTTTATCCTTCGCGCCGTTGGGTCACGCGCTTCGACATAGGAGAGACGCTCTATCGCGTGCGGCAAACAACATTTCAAAGCTTCGCAGCCGGGCCGAACAACACAGTCGTTGTCGCGCCCGCAACTATCCCCAGCGAAACACGCTACAGCTTTCAGTTCAGCGCCGGGATAGGCTACAGGTTCTGAAGAGCAAGGATGAAAGCATCCCTGCTCTTCAGCGTCCGGCGATTGGCCGAGCGGTCTGTAAAGGAGTGAGCCTAGATGCGTGAGATTGGCACGCGCCGTTTGAAAGGGGGCTTGAAGAGACGGCAATGGGAGCGCCCGTGCTCTTCCGAACCCTTCAAACGGAGCATGACAATCAAGCGCACACGGCTCTCGCCCCAGGCGGGCCGCCAAGTACGGTCAATCGCCGGACGACTAATTATTACGGATTCCATCGGTATGCGACCAGCATCATGACTGTAGGGGCAGGGACAAGTCCTCTGCCCGTGTGTTTGAGCAAAGAGCGGGCAGGGACAAGTCCTCTGCCCCTACAATTGCCAGAGAGCTTGAGATGAAAACAATCCTCCGCTCGCTTCTTCTGCTAATCGCATGCTCGGCGTGCGCTCAAGCGCAGGATAAATCCATTGATGAAGTGCGGCGGATGTTCGATTACGACCGAAAGCTGCCGCTTGACGTAAAAGAAATGAGCGTCATCAACCGCGACGGCGTGCGTATATGCGATATTACTTACGCCAGTCCGAAATTCGGTCGCGTCACGGCTTACCTGGTGGAGCCTACTGCACGGGGGCGCTACGCGGGGATTGTCTTCGGCCACTGGGGCTACGGGACGCGTACAGAGTTTCTGCCCGAAGCGATACTTTATGCCAGAGCGGGCGCGGTCTCTCTCCTGGTCGATGACATTGATGTTCGTCCGGCCGAGTGGCGGCGCAGTGCGCCCGGCACAGACCCTTTGGCCGTGCGCGCCAACTTCATTCAATCTGTGGTAGACCTTGAGCGCGGAATAGATTTGCTGGCCGCTCGCGCGAACGTTGACGCCAACCGCATAGCCTACGTGGGCCACAGTTCCGGCGCTCACTGGGGCGCTATCATCTCGGCCATTGATAAAAGAATTAAGACAGCCGTCCTGATGGCGGGTGTTCCGACCGAAGCCACGATTTATCTTGAGAGTGACGACCCAGACAACGTGGAGTTTCGTAAAAACACTCCCAGAGAGGTAATAGACAATTACCTTCGCGTGCTAAGCCCTCTGGACGCCATACGCTTTGTCTCACACGCCGCGCCCACACCCCTGCTCTTTCAATTCGCACGCTTCGAGCGCTACTTCAACGAAGCCGCGATGCTTCGTTACGCACAGGCCGCAAGCCACCCGAAGCTCATCAAGTGGTACGACACGGGCCACGAGCTAAACGACCCTCAAGCCCTACGAGACCGCTCCGACTGGCTACAAAAGCAGGTGGGGATTAAAATTTCGCCGGAAAGAAATTAACAGGGATAGACAGGATAGAGAGGATAAAAGAAGCGCTATGGCTTTACCTTTATCCTGCTTATCCTGTCTATCCCTGTTTGATTCTCCCTCTAAATTTAATAAGCTGCGACGGTGGAGGTGGGCTTTGAGCCTGCGGCTTCCTGTGCGATTTTGACGCCGACGCTGGCACCTATGCGTGTGGCTCCGGCCTGAACCATTGCGCGTGCGTCTTCAAGGCCCTTGACGCCGCCCGAAGCTTTGACGCCAAGCTCAGAGCCTACGACCTGGCGCATGAGTGACACGTCCGCGACGGTCGCGCCGCCTTTGGCGAATCCCGTGGAAGTCTTGACGAAATCCGCGCCCGCGTTTTTGGATGCCAGGCATGCGCGTATCTTCTCTTCATCCGTGAGGAGCGCCGTCTCTATAATCACTTTGCAGGTGACTTCGTACTCGTGCGCGACCTCTACCACAGCGCGTATGTCGTGCTCTACGGCGCAGTCGTCGCCGCTCTTGAGCGCGCCAATGTTAATGACCATGTCAACCTCGCGCGCACCGTCATAGATTGCGCGGCGCGCTTCATAAGCCTTCACGTCCGGCATGGTTGCGCCGAGCGGAAAGCCTATGACGGTGCAGACCGGAACGCCTGAGCCTCGCAGGTGGCAGGCCGAAGCGCGCACCCACGTAGGATTCACACAGACGGAAGCGAAATGAAAGCGCGCGGCCTCTTCACAAAGGCGGCGTATGTCGTCCTCCGTGGCTTCCGGTTTCAGCAGCGTGTGGTCAATCAGGCTGGCCCAGTCGCGCGCCGAAGCCGTCTGCCCCAGCACCAAACCAATGCGCGCCGCGCCCGCATCCACAATCCTATGCATGCGCTCCGGGCAGCGATTGAAGCACTCGTTCGTGCAGCCGCACATAGCAGCCTGCTCATCATGGTCGCCGTTCAACCGCGCGACAATAACGTCCGTAATCTGCTCAACAAGACTCTCAAGCTCGCCGTTCTGTGAATACGCCATCTCTATTTAGCCCTCATTTCCTTTTTGGATGTGGACTGAGCCTTAGGTCTCTTTTTACTGACTCTGTATGCTTTGCTGACCCACTTTGGTTTAGGTATAGGATCGCCAAAAGTATTTGCCGTATCAATCCAAGCCTGAACTGCTTTGTTTGCGTTGGCTAGGGCCATAGCTTGCGTGCTGCCGTGTGTCATGCAGCCCGGCAACTCAGGAACCTCGGCAATAAATACTTGATCTTCCTCACTCCAATAAATAACGGTTCTATATTTGTTCATCAGCTCTCTTCCCCTAAGCCATATTCTAAAATAATTTCACGCACCTGTCGTACCTGATAGCGCTTGGCTTTGTTTCCCTCAGGCTGAAGTGTAAGTATCTTCCGAACGCCCTCTTTTCTAAAATTATGATGACCGCCACTGATATGCTCTTTGAAACCGAGGCGCTTTAACAAGAGACATAAATCAGCAAAGGGGATGTTTGCATCTGATTCCCCGCTCCGTACGCGCTGGAGAACTTTTTCAAACTTACCCATTGGCTAAGTCAAATCTTTATCGTCAGACATCAACAACTGTACTGTCTTTCGACCGCGACTATCTTGGCGACGCGTTTGCGGTGGCGGTCTTCGCTGATTTCCGTGGAGAGCCATGCACGGACGATTTCGCGCATCTCGGCGGACGTGATAGTCTTGCTGCCCAGGGTGAGGACGTTGGCGTCGTTGTGCTCGCGGGAGTTTTTGGCAACCGCCACGGAGTAGCAGGCGGCGGCGCGCACGCCCGGCACCTTGTTGGCAGTCATGCAGGAGCCTACGCCCGCCCCGTCTATGATGATGCCCACGTCAGCCTGGCCGTCCGACACAGCGCGCGCCACAGCATGCGCGAAGTCCGGGTAGTCAACAGCGTCCTCGGAGTTCGTGCCGAAGTCGTGCACGCGATGACCAAGCTCGGAGAGGTAAGCCTTCAACTCTTCTTTCATGGGAAAGCCGCCGTGGTCTGCGCCTACGGCAACCATCTTCTTTTCGCGCGAGCCGCGACGGGAGGTGCGGCGCACAAGCTCTATGCGGCGCTCGCGCACGATGTCTGCGGCGAGAGGCGTCAGGCGTGCGCCCTCTGCGATTCGCAGGCGTGCTCCTTCTTCAAGCCCGCGCACGTCCGTTTCGGTAATCACCATCTTGGAAGATTCGTCGCGCGCAAACTCCGGCTTGGAGGCCGCAGCAGGTTCTTCGGGCACCGTGTTAATGAAGCGGCTCTGCGTAGTGGCGGGAGTCTCTGCGCGGGGCGAAGACGGCGTGGAAGCTGTCGAAGCAGTGCTTCCCTTTTCCTCTTCGGCGGGAAGAGCGTTTGCCAGCACGTCACGCACCAGCGCACGCACGCGATCACGGGTTGAATCATCAGTAGACATAAAAATCAGTAGTCAGAACTCAGGAGTCAGGAGTCAGAATAAGAGAAAGACAGCTTTTATTCTGACTTCTGACTCCTGAGTTCTGAGTTCTCTTTCATGCCAGCGCCACGTTGCGTAGGTCAAGGAGTCTTCCGGCGGAGGCGGTGACGCGGTTGGCCTTGATGGTGAAATCCACGCGGCCAACGTAGATGCCGCTCTTGCCTACCTGGAAGATGACAGTGTCTTTGCCCGAAGGCTGGCGCGCGAGCACGGGCTTCTGCATGAAGGTGTGCGTGTGGCCGCTAGCTATGAAGTCTATGCCGTCGACCTGCGCGACCACTTGCGTGTCCCCCAACTCGTCGCCTTTGGGATTCGGATAATACCCAAGGTGCGAGCAGCAGACGACCATCGCGCACTTCTCCTGATTGCGAAGAACCTGCACGGCTCCGCGCGACATCCTGACGGGGTCAAGATACTTCATGCCCGCGAAGCTTTCGGGCGGATTCAAGCCTTCGAGCTTTATGCCCAAGCCGAAGACGCCTACGCGCACGTCTCCGAATTGACGCACGACGTAAGGCTTGACGAACTTCTCTATGGCGGTGCCGCGAAGGTCGTAGTTGGTGGAAACGATGTCGAACTTGGCGAAGGGTATGACTTTCGCCAGGCCCTCTATGCCGTTGTCGAAATCGTGATTGCCAAGCACCGCGACATCGAAGCCTGCGGCGGACATGGTTTTGAACTCGACTTCGCCGCCGTAAAGGTTGAAGTAGGGCGTACCCTGGAAAGCATCGCCTGCGAAGACTACGAGCGTGTTCGGGTTCTCCTTACGCACGCGCTTGACGAGCGTCGCCATGCGCGCCATGCCGCCCTTGCCTGCGTTGCGGTCGTTCGCGGGCAGTGGGTCAATCTGCGAGTGTAGGTCGTTCGTGTTGAGAATGGTGATGAGGGTTTCGCCGTCCTTGGCTTCCAGAAGAGGCTCTGCCATCTCCATCCAGGAGCGAGCGGGCGCTAGTAGCGAGAAGGCTGAAGCCTTCGGCAGCATGCTTGATAAAGCCAGAGGCAGAGACGCGCCTGCCAGAGCGTTACCTAAAAATTTGCGTCTAGTAATCATTGCTGTTCGTCCTCCGCGCTCGGCTTGCTGCGGTCATACTTGAAACGTCCGTCCAGGTTGGCCTTTATCTCCCGGCCTGCGGCGGTCTCTGCCTTCACGTAATCGAGCACTGCATCGCGCATAGTCACATTGAGCGGGCGCACGTTCTTGCCTTCCTGTAGCACAGCGTAGTCGCCGCCGCGCTTTACCAGGTAATCAATGGTGACGATAGTGTAGGTGGCCTTGGGGTCTATGTCTCGCTCGGCGTCGCGGCTTCCAAGCTTGACGCTGACAATCTCGTTCTGCTTCTTCTCAGGGTTGTTGCGATAGACAATGCGAGCGCCCGATTGAGCGTTGCGGCGTTGCACGTTTATCTCCATGAAGCGGCGAAGCTGTTCGCCCGTCAAATCCAGCGTCACGAGCGCGTTCTCAAACGGCAGCAACTCGTAGATGTCCGTAGTGCTGATGTCGCCTGCCATAATTGAGTTCTTTCGCATGCCGCTAGTGTTGACGACCGCGAGCAGGACGGGCTTGCCGAGTTTTTTCTCCGCGACGGCGCGAAGCGCGTCCGATACGAAATTGCCGAGCGAGCCGCCGCCCATTCCAGCCTTCTTCAAATCGCCCGCGAGTTTGCCGATGGGCGTGTTCAACTCGTTAACCTTTGTCCTGTAGGGCGCGATTATCTTTTGCAGTTCGGGGTCGTCCTTGAGACTGTCATCGACGACGTTTTCCGAAGCGCGCCCGCGAATGTCCAAAGGCTGAGACGCGGCGCTGGTTTGCGCGCCGGTCTGAGTACTGGTGGCGGAGGTAGTTGTAGCGGGCTTGGCCTGATTTCCCTGCTGTTGCTGCGCGTGCGCGTTGCCCGCATACGGCAGATAAAGGCAGAGAGCCAGGAGCGCCAAAGACGTTGAGCGAATCGCCTGTCTTATCATTTTCCCCTCTCAAACGAACGTAATCAGGAAACAGTCCGAGCATGATTGGCGCGCGTCGCCGAAATATCTGAACTCGCGCGCGCCATTTCGGCTCTTTCGCATTGACCTCTAAGGAGAGCTTCAATAGTATGTCGCACCACAGGCTTTTGTTGCAATGGCGCACGCGCACGGCACGACCGCGTCTCAAACTTTAACTTCTGGAGGCAATTCTTTTGGCTACTTCTGGGCGCGGCGCTAGGCCGCATAGCAAAGCTGGATAATTCAGTCAGAACTGGCAAGCAGTTCTGTCCTAACCTTCCCGAAGCTTACAGGATTGTCACTGTAAGCGGGCATGAGAGCAAGCTTGGAAGGGAAACAGGCGAGTCTTGAGGGAAAGCTACATTCCCAAGAAGAGAACGTCGCGGAAGCTGATATGGTGAGACGGTTAATGTCGAATCTGAGAACACCTATAACCAATAAGACCACCTACGGTAGCTAATGAGGTGGGAGACGAGCAAGGTATGAGAAGAAGTTCATACTCTGCCCCGCAACTCATAAGTTCAATTATGAGTCGTCAGTTACGGGGAAGATGAGGTCTCTGCAACCTCATCATCTAGTCTCAAGCGTGGTACGCCACGTCAAGGGTTCTGAAAGACACCTAAGTCAGTGGATAAATTGCTATGCGAGCAACGCCGGAACTGGCTATGACTCCCCAATGGGGTAGGCTGGCAGATAGCCAATGCCATAGTCAGGGCAGCGAGTCCGTAGTAGTCGGTGGAGCAGACGACCACCCAGGGAGAACGGGAAAGCCGTTCACAGGGCGAAGGGACTCAGATATGACCATGCAGAATGAAGAATCGGGAGATGAATAGCACTAGGCTATATGAATAACGTCACCGAAGAAATGAAGCATCTGCATAAGCTTGCTAAACAGAACCCAGGCAAGCGATTCAACCATCTATGGGAAAGTCTGACTGTCCCTCGATGGCTGGCGCAAGCATGGGAAGAAATCAGGCACAACAAGGGCAGCCAAACGGCGGGAGTGGATAACACGACGGCTGTGGACGTTGACCTTGAACTGATTCACAAGTTAGCCTAACAGTTGAAGGAAGGAACATACAGGCCAACACTGGTACGTCGAGTCCAGATACCAAAGGCTAACGGCAAGACCAGACCGTTAGGCATCCCGACCGTCAAAGACAGGATAGTGCAGCAAGCACTAAAGATGCTGCTCGAACCTATCTTTGAAGCTGACTTCTATAACTGTTCACACGGCTTTCGACAAAAGCGGTCAACAATAACCGCGCTTCGAGATGTAGCTCGTGCCTACACAGACACAAGCTGGATTATCGAAGGCGACATTGAAGGCTGCTTCGATAACATTCCACACGGAAAATTATTGAAGGAAATCGAAAAACGTGTGGCAGATGAGAAAGTATTAAGTCTTATTAGATGCTTTCTCAAGGCGGGATACATGGAAGATTGGAAGTATCACAAGACTTACAGTGGTACTCCACAAGGCGGGGTGCTATCACCCCTCCTTGCAAATATCTTTCTGCATCAACTCGATAGATACTTGATGGAAGAACTCGAAGCCAACCAGACCCAGACAAAGCAAAAAGAGAACTCTCGGAGAAATCCTGAGTATCGAAGATTAGAGAGTAAAATCACGATACTAAGGAGGAAACTGAGAAATGGTGAAGGTGGCAGAGAAATCATTAAGGAAATCCAAGAGTTGGAACGACGACGTAGAAACATTCCATTTTACGCCAAAGATGAAAAACATCCAGGCAAGATATGGTATGTGCGCTATGCCGATGACTTTGTAATTTTAGTCGCAGGAAACAAAGAAGAAACGGAAGCCATTAAAACCAAAGTCAGAAATAAGCTATCAGAAACAGGACTAAACCTCAGTGAGGAGAAAACCAAACTCACTCACTGGAGTCAATATGTCCACTTCCTTGGATACAACATCAAAGGAAAACAGAGAGCTAGAGGCATAGGAATACGAGCCGTTCTAAGTATCCCTAACGATAGAGTCAGCAAGATAAAGGCCGAGATGGATAAGGTCAGTGGTTACTACCATATTCCTGAAATAGATGTCATGGCACAACTAAGTGCCATGTACAGAGGATGGTGTAACTACTATCGCTATGCCAGAAGCCCCCAGCCAAATTTCAGTGAACTCGCAAGTCACACATGGTGGAGATACGCACACTTCTTAGCTAGAAAACAGAAGTCCAGTGTTAAAGCCATGATGACGCGCGAGAGGAAAGCAAAACGGTACGGGGCAGTCATAAAAGGGAAAAGGAAGAAAGATACCTTCCAAATCCATATTGGAAAGAGAACTCTAATCTTGGACATCTTCCCTCCGAAGACAGAAAAGATTAGAGCTATTGCCAATAAACAGGAATGGAAAGTTGACCTCAAACCTTTAGCCCCTATGAACTGGCAAAGCGGCAGAAGTTTTGCAACACGTTTAGAAGCACTAGAAAGAGCAAATGGAGTATGTGAGCGATGCCAAGAAAGACCAGTTGTCCACGTACACCATACTGTGCCACTAAGAGCTAAAACATTCCTAGCAAGAGTGATGTCTGACCGTGACCAGCGGTACACGGCCAAAGCCCTCTGCAAAGAATGTCACCTTGAAGTACATGGAGGCTCTTTTAATAGGCAGAGGTCGTATCGGAACGCCGGATGCGGTGAAAGCCGCCTGTCCGGTGTGGGGACGGCTTCATTGAAACCTAATTTTGAAAGGAACTAAGGCGCAATGATTCCAGTCCATTCCGCACCGACCCCGTCCGAATTTTCTCATCCGAACCTTGAGCCGCTCTTCAGCGCCGAGCAGATTCAAACGCGCATAGCGGAACTGGGCGCGGAAATCTCGCGCGACTATGCTGGACGAAATCCCTTGATGATAGGCGTGCTGAAGGGCGCGTGCATTTTTGTCAGCGACCTGATGCGCGCGACAGACCTGCGCCTGGGCGTAGAGTTCATGGGCATCTCAAGCTACGGCGCGGCGACCAGAACGTCCGGCGAGGTGCGAATCACGAAAGATTTGGACGTGCCTATAGAAGGCCGGGACATTCTGGTCGTAGAAGACATAGTCGACACCGGAATCACGCTCTCTTATCTTCTGGCGAACCTTCGCTCGCGCGGCGCGCAATCGGTCAAGCTCGTAGCCCTCCTGGACAAATTCGAGCGCAGAGAGCGCGAAGTAGAGATTAATTACCTGGGCTTCAAGATACCGGACGCCTTCGTAGTCGGCTACGGACTGGACTTTGCCGAACGCTATCGCAATCTTCCTTATATAGCGATTCTCAAGAACCCGGAGATGCAGTGAGGCGTTCGGTGGCCGGAGTGTAGAACCGTCAGAGATAGAACTTCTGCGGACTTCTAATCCTGCCCCCGAGCCGGTTCACTCGCCGCACCCGAACCCAATCGTCTTCGTTATGGACGAGCCTTGCCCGCCGCGCCTCGCGGGCATCAGACGCGCTCTCAACCTGATAGTCTCGCAACGTCCGCCCTCTATTAAGAAGAGGGCGTAGCTCCTGATGGGCGGCCCGAAGTCACCGTCCGGCGGCCTTACCGCCGTGCCTATCTTTCGAAACACGATGGCGCGCCCTTCTGTCACTACCAGTTCCACCTTCTGGCCCGCGTCCTCTCCTGTCACTTCCACCATCACGAGCAGATAGTAGGTAATACCATTGGCCGCCCCAGAGCCGGCAAATACCTGCTCGTTGCCTACCTGGCGCGCAAACACGTCTTCCAGGCGCGGAAATCCCCCCTCCGAGGTGGGGTCTGCCGTTGAAACCTTAATGGCGGTAATTTTGTACGGCGGGGCGGCTCCCCCTAGGCTACTTGCATTGATAGGGCAGAGGGCCGTTAAAAGCATGAGTGAAGCCAGAGTCGAGGCGAGTTTTAATCGCAGGGCCTGCACATACATTGAAGTACCTCCTGCTAATGGCTTAATCCTCTTCAGGCAATCTCATTTAAGAAGCTCTCTCCGGCTGAGAGTTTGAGGCCAAAGTTGTCAGCAATCGTTCGGCCTATGTCGGAGAGCGAGCCGCGCGTGCCCAGGTTGACGCCTGCGCGTGCCTTCGGGCCGTAGACAATGAGCGGCGCGTACTCGCGCGTGTGGTCTGAGCCGGGGCGCGTGGGGTCGTTGCCGTGGTCGGCTGTGATGATAAAGACATCGCCTTCCTTCATCGCGCCTTCTATTTCCGACAGCCGAGAGTCGAAGTGCTCAAGTGCGCGGGCGTAGCCTTCCGTGTCGCGGCGGTGGCCGTAGAGCATGTCGAAATCTACTAGGTTCGAGAAGATAAGCCCGCGCGTGTCGCTCTTCAGAGCATTAATAGTCTGGTCAATAGACTGGTCGTTGTTCTTGGCCGAGAGGTCTTCGGTGACGCCCACGGCATCGTATATGGAAGCGACCTTTCCTATGCAAACCACGTCGAGGTCTGCTTCCGACAACGTGACAAGCAGGTTCTCGCGCGGCGGTGGCACAGCGTAGTCGTGACGATTCTCCGTGCGGCGGAAAGCGCCCGGCTCGCCTTCGAAGGGTCGAGCGATGACGCGGCCCACTTCGTCCTCGCCTCTCAAGAGAGAGCGCGCCGTCTCGCAGATTTCATAGAGTCGTGGGACAGGGATAACCTTCTCGTGCGCGGCAATCTGAAAGACGGAGTCGGCTGAAGTGTAGACTATGGGCTTGCCCGTCCTGACGTGCTCTTCGCCAAGCTCTTTGATTATCTCTGTGCCTGAAGCGGGAACGTTGCCCAAGATGCCGGGCACGCCCGTCTCTTTGACGAAGCGGTCGATGATGCGCGGCGGGAAGCCTTGCGGGTAAGTCGGGAAAGCTCGCTCCAGTATGATGCCCGCCATCTCCCAGTGGCCCGTGGTCGTGTCCTTGCCGTTCGAGCGCAGAGCGCAGCGACCGTAGGAGCCGCGCGGATTTTCTGCGGGCGGCACATTTGCAAGCGGGCGAACATTGCCGAGGCCCAGTCGCTGCAAGTTCGGCAGGTGAACCGCGCGAGATTCCAGAATGTGACCGAGCGTGTCCGAGCCTGCGTCGCCCCAATCGGCTGCATCCGGCATCTCGCCCATCCCCAGACTATCAAGCACAATCAGTACGAAGCGATTAAAGGGTCTGTCCTGACTCATAGAGCAAAATCTCTTCCCTGCGGAATATTGTACTTTCTTTGATTCGACAACTATCTTAACATGCAAAGGCTCTGACCGCTCAAGTACGGGAATGATTGAGGGCGCTTTATGGAGATTCGCATGATAAGAGCAGAAGAGGCTCAGCCACTGAGGTCTGCGGTGCTCAGGCCCGGCGTGCCGTTTGAAGCAAACATTTATCCGCTCGATTACGACGCGGAGTCGTTGCACCTGGGCGCTTTCGAGGGCGACGAGTTGGTGACGGTGGCTTCCTTCTTTCACGAGCCGCCGCCGGGCGAAGATAACCCGCGCGCTTGGCGGCTGCGAGGAATGGTGACTTTGCTTGAGAGACAACGCAAGGGATACGGGCGCGCTGTGCTCTTGAAAGGCATAGCGCACGTTGCGCGCCAGGACGGTACGCTTCTCTGGTGCAACGCTCGGACAGATGCCGTAGACTTTTACCGCACCCTGAATTTTGAAACGGAAGGCGGCGAGCAGAAGACCGAGCGCGGCACGGGCTTCATACGAATGAAACGCACGGTCACGCCTGCGGACACTCAGGCAGGGGAATAACGATGATTTTCGTCAAAGCTTCTCTCATCATCCTCTTCATCTTCACAACATCGGCGCTCGCTCAGGAAGGGCAGGCGGCAAAATGCGCGCTCACGCCCGATCAACTATCTCAGGTGCCTGCGTTGAAAGGCTTGTGGCCGGGAATGACAATCGAGCAGGTGCGCGCGGTTGTTCCTACGTTGGAGATGGGAAAAAAGGACGAGTTGGGATTATCGAAGACAAGCTTTTCGCCGGACTTTAATCCGAAGATGAACAAGGCGGCTTTTCAAGGCGTGCGTACAGTCTCGCTGGATTTTCTGGACGACAAACTCTTCTCCGTCTGGTTGGGCTACAACGAAACTTTTAATTTGAAGACCGTTGACGAAGTTGTTCAGGCCGTAACGAAGTCGCTCAAGCTTGCGGGCGCTTGGGAGACAAGGAATCGCGGGCAGCAGTTAAAGTGCGGAGAGTTCCAGATAGCCGTCACTATGGTCGCGGGCAGCCCGACCTTACGCATCACCAACGAGACGATTAAAGAGACCTGGGAGAAACGCAGGACGGAAATGGCAGAACAGGAGCCTTAAAACTCTGAATCTATAAGGAGAGTAAAGTTGATGCGTAAGCTGCTTTCCCTCTCGCTGCTGGTCGCGGCGATTTTCCTACAGGCTCTTTCAATCCCTACGGCACGCGCGCAGGATGACGATTACCAGTACTCGCCGGACAAGTCCAGATACAGAATCCCCGCTACGCGCGCCAAAGCTATCATAGACGCACGCGCCAGAGAGGTTCTTCTAGCCATCAAGAACATTGACTGGGTTAAGCTCTCCGGCCTGGTTCACCCACGCAAGGGCGTACGCTTTTCCGAGTACGCGTACGTGAGCCGTGACGACAAGTGGCTGAGCCGCCAGCAGGTCAGGAACATGGCCCGCCGCGACCCGCGCTCCGTCTGGTACATGAACGACGAAGCGGGCACTGCGGCTCGCATGACCGGCAGGGAATACCTGAGCAAGCACCTCTATGATCATGATTACCTGAAGGCCAGCCGCGTCAGCTACAACACTCAGCACAAGCGAAGCAACACTATCCCGAACGTGCTGGACTTTTATCCTCGCGCCATAGTCGTAGAGTATTACGAGCCGAACCCCGACCCGAACGAAAGAGGATGGGACACGCTCTGGCTCGTCTTCGAGAAGATGGGAGCCGAGTGGTATCTGGTCGGCGTAGTCAAAGACAGCCCTACCATCTGAGAAGGTTTATTCGAGATGAGAAAACTTGCCACGATTCTGATTGCCGCGACGCTTTTCACCTCAGCCTTTATGCAAAGGGCCGTCGCACAGGACGGCGAGGCTCGCCGTTACACCATGTCGCCTGCCGAGGCAAAGAGGCTGACGGAAACTCGCGCCCGCCGGATAATGCTCGCCATCAAGAACAGGGATATGCGAAAGCTGGCAAGCTTCGTTCATCCACGAAAGGGCGTGCGCTTCTCTCCCTATGTTTACGTGGACGTGAAGACGACGAGGGTGCTCAATCGCCAGCAGCTTGTCAATCTTTACAGGAGCAATCGAAGGCTCACTTGGGGAGAGTGGGACGGCTCAGGCGCGCACATAAACATGACCTTTCGCCAGTACCTCAAGCGCTTCGTTTACCGTCAGGATTTGCTGAGCGATAAGACTCCCGCCTATAACCCGGAGGGGCGGCACGGCGGCAACACCATAGACAACCTGCTTGAAATTTATCCGCGCTCAATCATAGTCACCTACGACCACGAAGGCATCACAGGCCCGCAGGGCGGCGCAATGGACTGGCAAGCCCTCTACCTAGTCTTCGAGAAGTCAGGCAACGACTGGTATCTGGTAGCAGTAGCCAACGACGAATGGACGATATGAAAAGAAGTCCCAAGTCCAAGACTCTTTCTTTGGACTTGGAACCTGGGACTTTTTTAATCTATCTGGTACGTGGCGACGCTGGTGGGGGTTTCGAAGCAGCGCACCTTGTAGATTTGTACGCGGTCGTCCGTGATGTGCGAGGCTACGCGCTCAAGTATGAAGCGCGCGAGGTTCTCAGCCGAGGGGTTCAGTTCTTCGTCAAAGGGCGGAAGCTCGTTGATGTTCTTGTGGTCTAGGAACTGAACAATCTCGTCGGCGGCCCGTTTAAGCTCGACGAAATCGACCAGCAAGCCTATGTTGTTCAACTCGCGCCCGCGAGCGTAAATCTCCACGCGATAATTGTGCCCGTGCAGGTTCTCGCATTTTCCCCTGTAGCCGCGCAACTGGTGCGCGCTGGAAAAGTTGCGCTCAATCATCACTTCAAACATTCCGCTCATTCCCGAATCAAACCCGTCTTGAAAAGTTTTCGCCTTACCCTTCGGACTCGCCGTCGGCCCCGGCTTCCTTTGCAGGACTCTTGCTTTGCCTGGCGGCCTCTTCCATCTTCTCTCTGAGGCTACGCGGCCTCATGTCCGTCCAGACCTCTTTGATGTAATCGAGGCACTCCTGCTTTGTGCCCGTTTTGCCCGCGTCATGCCAGCCGAGCGCGTTCTCCCTGTCTGCGGGCCAGATGGAATACTGCTCTTCGTGATTGACCACGACTTTGTAAATGGTGTTGTCTTCCCTCTCATCTCCGCTCATGCGAAGTCTCCCTCCTGAAGCAAGCTGTATGAAGCCAACCGAAATTATCGCACCGATGCTCTGTCAGGCTCAAACACGCGCGAGACATCTTCTATGTCGGAAGTAATGCGGCACGGCGGCAGGCTTTCAAGAAAGAGCCGCCCGTAAGCCTTAGTCCGCAGGCGAGGGTCAAGCACAGCCAGCACGCCACGGTCTGTCGCGCTGCGTATCAGACGACCAAGCCCCTGCTTCAAACTTATGATGGCCTGCGGCACACTGTACTCGTAAAAGCTTGTCCCGCCCTGCTCGTCTATAAAGCGCTGGCGCGCGGCCACCACGGGATCGCTCGGAACAGCAAACGGCAGCTTATCAATGATGACGCATGATAGCTGTTCGCCGCGCACGTCCACTCCCTGCCAGAAGCTTGAAGTGGCAAAGAGCACGGCGTTCGGCGTCTGTCGAAACTTCTCAAGCAAGCCAGCCTTGGAAGCGCTGCCCTGTAGGAAGCAAGGGTAGTCAACCTTGCGCGAGACTCTTTCATAGAGCGCGTTCATCCCCGCGAAGCTGGTCGAAAGCACAAAGGCGCGGCCACGCGTGGCGCTGAGAATCTTGACGACCTCTGCGGCGGCCTCGTCAATCCACTGCGGCGAGCGCGGGTCGGAAAGCCTTCGGGGCAGATAAAGCACCGCCTGATTCTCAAAATCATAGCCCGAAGGCGCTACGAGTTCGTCGGTTTCCGCAAGTCCCAGGCGCTCGCGTATGAAAGAGAAGCTTCCCGCGCTTGCTAAGGTCGCGGAAGTCAGCACAGCCGTCTCGACATGCTCGAAGAGCTTGTCCTGTAGCAAGCCAGAAACATCTATCGGAGACGCGCGAAGGAATGCGCCGCGCCCTCTGCGCTCAAGCCAGTAGACGAAATGGCGGTCGTCGCCCGCGACTATAAACTGCAAGTCAAAGCGAACCTGCCTGATGCGTCTTACAAGATTCTCAACTTCCGGCGGAGCATCGCGCAGCGCGTCGAGCGTAGTCTCCATGCGCTGCAAAGCGCCGTCCAATCCCAGGTAAGCGTCGCCGAGCGCCGTGGCCTCTATCTCGCCCGCACGATTCTTTCTGGCGAAAGTTCCGGGCAGCACAGGAAATCTTCCGCCCTCGCCGCCGTCGCGGCCTTCACGAAAGCCCATCCAGAAATTTTCCGCAAAGCGCATGACGCGGCCTGCTGTCTTCGTCAACTCGCGGTTCGCCTCAACGCTCGTGACGGGCAAAAGTTGAAGGTCGCGCACGAGGTCTTCCAGTTGATAGCTTGAGACGGAAGCGCCGAAGTATTCCGCCGCCACGTCTTCAATCAGATGGGCTTCGTCAAAGATTACGGCAGAGTAATCCGGCAACACTTGGCCGTATTCGCCGCCGCGAAGCGCAAGGTCAGCGAAGAAGAGATGATGATTGACGATGACAATGTCTGCGTCCGAGGCGCGCTGGCGCATGCGAGTGATAAAGCAGGCGTCATACTCCGGGCAGTTCTGGCCTAAACAGGTTTCGCTTCTAGCGTCTATGTGCCGCCAGAAGGATAGATTTTCGGGAAGCTCAACGAGTTCCGCACGGTCGCCCACTTGCGAATCTCTGACCCAGCGCTTCACCTCGTCGAAATAATCAAGCTCTTCGAGTCCTTCCAGCACCGGCGAATTTTCCGCGCGCTTGATGCGTTGCAGGCAGGCGTAATTGCCACGGCCCTTCATGTAAGCGGCTGTGAACTTTTTGGGCAGCACGTGTTGAAGAAAAGGGATGTCCTTCTCCATCAACTGCTCTTGCAGATTCTT
>JACVRN010000288.1 GCA_014534425.1 Pyrinomonadaceae bacterium | reverse complement strand
CTTTGGAAACGATAGTTGGCCGCCGTGTCTATGACGTTTAAGCCCAACTCGACGGCGCGCACCGCCGCCTCCGTGTAGCGCTCATCCGTCGCTTTGTCCGCGTCGCCAAGGTACGTCCCCATGCCGATGGAGGAGAGCCACAGGTTCTGTTCGAGACGAAAATGGTTGGCGTCCGTGCGCTCTTTCAGTCGCTCGCGATAGCGCGCCGTGCCTTCCAGTGTTGCCGAGAGGTTACTAGGCATAAGGGTTCCTTTGTTCCGCTGAGAGTCCGTGTGAACGCGCAGTTTAGCACAAGGCCCCCGCGATTGATCCAGTCTGCCGGAATGCGGTAGTGTCCTATTTAACAAATCTCTGTGCCCCGCTTCGCCCATACCTTTCTTGACATTCGTTAGCCGCGCCCATATGCTCAGCCGCGTTACGTGTTCACAAGACGGAGCACGCGCTCCGGCAGGCTCGCCTCAGGCCAACAAGTGTAGCCTCAGGTCTTTCATCCACCGAGAAACCAGGCGATGCAGCTTCATATGTCTCGCATCGAGATCATCTGCCGTTGGGCTCTCCATTCGTCTCGGAGTGCGTCCGTCGAAACAGCCAGCTTGCTGAGAGCATCTTCCCACTTGCGAAGGAGAACGCAGATGTCCCCCTCACTGAATCCCAGGAAGTCTCTCGCCTATGTGCTGATGGTTTCACTAATCATCACCGGGTCGCTCACTTTCGCGACTCGTCAGAGCCACGCCTTTAACAGTTCTCTGCCGCATGCCTTTACTCCAAGCGTCAACGAGTCCTCTGAGAAGGCTGTGCCACAGGCAAAGGCTGTTGACGAAGCGACACGCTCGCGCGTCCATGAAGCCCTCGGCAAGATGCCCCTGAGCTTTGAAGAGAATCGCGGGCAGGTGAACAGCGAAGTCAGGTACATCTCGCGCGGCGCAGGCTACACACTCTTTCTCACCGAGACCGAAGCAGTCTTGACATTGCGGAATGCCGATTTCGGAATGCGGAATAAGAATGACGGAGCGCGCCATGCTCGCCATCGTCAATCGTCAATCGTTAATCGGTCATCGGCAGTCTTACGTATGAAGCTGAGCGGAGCGAACAACGCGCCCACCATCACAAGCGAGAGCAAGCTGGGCGTGAAGACCAACTACTTCAAGGGCAACGATCCTCAGCAGTGGCACACGGGCGTCGCGCGTTATGAGCGGGTCAGGTACGCGCAGGTCTACCCAGGCATCGACACCATCTACTACGGAGAGCAACAGCAGTTGGAGTATGACTTCGAGGTCGCGCCCTTTGCAGACGCACGCCGGATCGCTTTGGAGTTTACGGGTGTCAAGCGGGTGAGGGTTGAGCGCCGGACGGGCGACTTGGTCTTGAAGACAGTGGGCGGAGAAGTCCGCCAGCGCAGGCCGGTGGCCTATCAGGAGGTGGGCGGCAAACGACGGGCGGTGGCGAGCCGCTACGTTGTCGAGGGCCAGCGCAAAGTAAGGATCGAGGTCGGGGAGTATGACCGGAGACAGCGATTGGTGATCGACCCGGTGTTGAGCTATTCGACCTACCTGGGCGGCGCTAACGAGAATGATTTTGGTAGTGCCATCGCCGTCGATTCAGCAGGCATTGTTTACGTGACCGGCTTTACCCAATCAAGAAGTTTCCCGACGCTCAACCAGTATCAAACAAGCCTGGATGATTACGGTTACTATACCAGTGATGCCTTTGTGGCGAAGCTCGATACGAAGGCTTCCGGCACGGCTGCGCTCCTCTACAGCACTTATCTGGGGGGGCATGGCGGGGACTTGGGCACAGGTATCGCCGTCGATTCAGCAGGCAATGTTTATGTCACGGGTTATACCTACTCAAACGATTTCCCGACGCTTCATCCGTACCAGAGAGATCAGGGTGAGGTTGATATCTTTATGG
>JACVRN010000243.1 GCA_014534425.1 Pyrinomonadaceae bacterium | reverse complement strand
TCGGACAAAGAGAGCGGCTCGCGCCTGAGCATCTTCTCGAAGGCTGTGCCGGGCGCGCACCAGACCTCCTCATTCGCTTCCAGTAATTTAAGCGCGCGTCGCAGCAGCGAGCGCAGCACCGCTTCGGCCGAGCGCAGCGTGCGATGAAAGTAGACCTGCCGGAACATGTAATAGCGCGCCTGCAAATATTCCTCTACGGCGTAAAGGCCGCGCGCCTCCACGTAGATGCGGTCGCTCTCTTCGTCAATCGCCAGAGCGTTGATGACCCACTCCAGGTCATATATGCCGTACTTTGCACCCGTCATCAGAGAGTCGCGCAGGAGATAATCCATGCGGTCAACGTCCAGTTGCGATGAGACAAGCTGCGCCAGCGCCGCCGGCTGAAACCTGCCCTCTATGATGCGCGAGATGCTTTCAGGCAGCTCTTCGGAGAAGGCGCGAAGCTCCCGCCCTACCTCCGTCTCTTCGCTCTGGACGGCGCGCACAGTCCACGCCTCATGATGAAACCCTAGCACCTTCTCCATCACGTGCGAGAAGGGGCCGTGGCCTATGTCGTGCAGCAGGGCGGCAGCGCGCGCCGCCGCGCGGTCTTGTAGGCTTATCTCATACTTCTCGCCCAGCCTGTCCAGCACGCGCGTCATCAGGTGCAGCACGCCCAGCGAGTGCGTGAAGCGCGAATGCTCCGCGCCCTGGTACGTGTAGAGCGCCAGCCCCAACTGCTTTATCCGGCGCAGGCGCTGGAACTCGCGGGAGTCAACCAGGCGCACCATCAGCCGCCCTTCGTCCGTGTCTGTGCGAAGACGTATGATGTTGTGCACAGGGTCTCTGTAGATACGCTCGGCCACTCTGTTACCTTGAACTCCCCTTCGACGACAGGCAATCGGAAATTTCGCGCGAGTGCCATTCTACCACTGCTTTGCCCGCGTGCCGCCGCCAGCCCGTAAATCCCTGCGGCAAATTTAAGACTCCGGCCTGGAAAGGGCTGTCCCGCCCCGCTTCATAGCCATTTATAAGCGCGTTCTGAATTCTGGATAGTTACCAATTTTTTGGATTTAGTCTATGGTTTTGAAGCCCCGCTGACCGCAGCTAAACTGTGCAAGAACAGTAGCTTGTCTATTTACGGGGGACTGGGCATACGAGTTGCAATTGTCCGGGCTGATGAGGTTTCTCAACTTCCCGAAATGGTTTTTTGCCAACGCTGCCGTGTCTATTAATAAGACCAACTAAAGCCCGCACTTTGTTGACCGGGGAATAATCTCTGGGGCAGCGAGCTGAGCATAAAGGAATTGTTAATTCAGAAAGGAATAGCCAGCATGAAAATCTCCATGCGAATTGTTACTCTGGCGTTGCTCGCCTTGTGCATGGCGCTCTTTACTTCGGGCGCTTTCGCACAGACGTCTTCGACAGGTACGATTGAAGGCACGGTTGTCGATACTAACGGCAACGCAGTGCCCGGGGTGACGGTGCGAGTAACAAGCCCGAACTTGATTACTCCGCAGAGCGCCACCTCCGACAATGAGGGGCGCTATCGCCTCCCTAATCTCCCGCCGGGTATGTACAGGGTTCAGATTGAAGCCTCTCAAGGTTTCGCCGCCTTTGAACGTACCGGAGTTGAAGTCAATCTTAGTAGGTCTTCTTCCGTCGCAATCACGCTGCAGCCAGCGGGTGCTACGGCGGTCGTCAACGTGACGGACACTGCGGGTGCCAACGTTGACGTGACCAGCAACACTGCGGGAACGAACGTCTCGACGGAACAGTTCTCGAACTTCCCGACTCAGCGCACCGTTCAGCAGCTCTACACGATTGCCCCGACGGTAGCTCGTTCGGGCTTGCGTGACGCTTCAGGGCGTGAGCGCGATCCTTCGGTGGGCGGTTCATCCGGCCCCGAAAACAACTACATTCTCGACGGCGTGAACACGACCGACCCCGCAGTTGGCGGCTCGGGCGCGAACCTGCCCTTCGAGTTTGTGCAGGAAGTCGAAATTAAGACGGGCGCTTATGGTGCCGAGTATGGCCGTGCGACGGGCGGTATCTTCAACGTCATCACCAAGAGCGGTGGCAACGAGATTCGCGGCGACGCTTTCGCCTACTTTACGACCAAGAGCTTCGTTCGTGAGACCAGGAATCTCCCGTTCACGGGTTCCGCCGCGAACGGCTTCTCGGAAATCGACGCCGGGTTCGACATCGGCGGCCCGATTATGAAGGACAAGCTCTGGTTCTTCGGCGCTTTCAACCCGCAGCGCCGCAAGAACTTCTACCTGGCTCAGTCAATCCGCACGCCTTATGAGAACAGAGTGACCACTCCGTTCTACGCGGGCAAGATTACCTGGGCGGTGAATCAGAAGAACGTGTTCACGGCTTCCACCTTCGCGGACTTCACGAAGGTCGAAGGCTTCCTGGCGACGGGCGCTTTGACGAACGTCTCCGGCTACGGCGCAGATCCGAACAGCTTCCTTGGCCGTCAGGAGACTGGCGGACACAACTACGCTTTCCGCTTGAACTCCACCATCACTCCGACCTGGATTGGTGAGTTCTCCGGCGGTCTGCACTTCCAGAGAGCCAACACCATCCCGCAGCAGGGCACCGGTGTACCGCTCATCACGGACGCATTCTCTATCCTGCGTTCTAACGGCACTGTCGCCAATGTTACGCAGACGGGCGTGAACTTCGGCAGCACCACCGGGAACCTGGACTACGTCTACGCTCCAAACGGCTCGCTGCAGCGCAACTTCATACGCCAGGGCTTCGGCCTCTACGCGTTCCAGGATCGCAACCGCTACGAGTTTGCTGCTCGCCTCCAGAACATCTGGAACCAGCACACCTTCAAGTACGGTTTCGAGTGGTTCCGCAACATCTATAACATTCAGCAGTTGTCCACGGGCCCGAGCCAGACGTTTGGCAACCCGCTTGGA
>JACVRN010000195.1 GCA_014534425.1 Pyrinomonadaceae bacterium | reverse complement strand
TGGACAACACGCAGGCGCTCGTCTCGAACTACCTGATGTTCGTTTACGCCTCGCCGCTCGTCGGCGGCTGGGTCGCGGACAAGAAACTCGGCTACCGCAAGTCCGTCATGATCGGCGGCCTCTTCTTCATGGCCGGACACCTCTTGCTCTCCATCAAGGCGATAGGCGTAGTCTATGCCGCGCTCACGTGCCTGGTCATAGGCAACGGCTTCTTCAAGCCGAACGTCTCGGCGATGGTAGGCAATCTCTACAAGGAGGGCAGCCATCTCAAAGACCGCGCCTACAGCATCTTTTACATGGGCATCAACGTCGGGGCGTTCACGGCTCCTATAGTCATGGAGGTGGTTCAGAGAAATTTCGGCTACCATCCGGCCTTTGCGGTCGCGGCAGGAGGCATGGTCATCTCTGTTTTCACGCTCTGGAGGATGAAGAAGTACGTAGAAGCGGCAGACCGCCCCATGAGCAAGGGGCCGAAGAATACGGCCAATGTTGCTGCCGTCACGGAGGATGCGCCGCCAGCGAGCGTGAGCCGCCAGAATGCTATTGAAGGCGTGCCCGACTGGAAGAGGGTGAGCGCTCTTGTGGTCATTTTTCTCATCGTCATAGTCTTCTGGATGGTCTTTCATCAGAACTCAACGACGATAACCTACTGGGCCAACGAAAACACAGACTGGAAGGTGACGGGCATCATCTCTAACTCGATTAATCCAGGATGGGTGCTGCTGCTCACGTTCCCGCTCGTAGCCTTCTGGGGATGGCTGGACAAGAAGGGGCTTGAGCCTTCTACGCCGACGAAGATGGTCTTCGGAATGGTGATGACTTCGCTTGCCTTCTTCATCTTCTTCATCGCGGCGAAGGTTGGCGAAGGGTCGCTTGCTCCGGGGGCGAATCCTTATGCTTACAAGATGTCGCCGGTGTGGCTTCTGGGCGCTTACGGCGTGCTCACGCTGGGCGAGTTGATGCTCTCGCCAATGGGATTGTCGCTGGTCTCGAAGGTCGCGCCGCGAAGGATGCGCGGGCTGATGATGGGCGGCTGGTTCGTAGCCACGGCCATAGGCAACAAGCTCACGCAGATTGGCGAGTTGTGGGATGACTGGCTGCATTCTTCCTTCTGGATTACTTTGAGCGCGGCAGCGCTCGTGATGGCCTTTGTGCTGCTCGTCCTGCTGAGGCCGCTTAAGAAGGCCATGCCCGGCGTGTAAAGGGGCGACTCTCTCTTTTTATGCCGTCAGGAAAAACACATGACGCCATCACAATCCTGCTCGCCGCTCCTACGTTCGCGGCGTCGTGGGCGTTGACGCGCAGCCTTTCGCTCGCGGTGGTAGCAACCCTTGCGATGCTGTTCGGTGGCTTCATGTTCGGCCCTGACCTGGACATACAGTCGAAGCAGTACACGCGCTGGGGAGTCTTTCGTTTTATATGGCTGCCCTACAAGGTCATCTTTCGTCACAGGTCTAGGTGGTCGCACGGGCTAATCTTCGGGACACTGATTCGCGTCGTCTACTTCACGGGCATCATAGCGCTCATGGCGGCTGCCGCCGTCTACCTGCGCGCGATGCTTGTGACGGGCGCTCCTCCGGGTTTTGAAGAGATAGCAAGCGTGTGGAGAATGATGGACGCAGTGCTCAAGCAATCGGTCGGCAATCACGTCCTATGGATAACCTTCGCAGGTCTCTGGTGGGGCGCAGCCACACACACCCTCACAGATGTTGGCTGGTCTGTCCTACGCAAAGGCTCCGAAATATTTTAAGAGCAGTTTTCAGTGTCCGCCGCGTGCTTGGTTTAATCGAGCGGCCTGGCGGCGCACGCCTTCGGGCACGTTGCGGTTCTGGGAGAGATGCTGGAGGTCTTTGCTGCGTATGCGAGGCAGTATGCTGATGGAGGTTGTAATCGGCGTGCGAGGGTTGCGTACGAGGTTATGGATGATGGTGTAAGAGCGCGCCCAGGCACGATTCATGGAGATTAGCCGCAGCACTTCGTCCGCGACCGTTCGCATGGAAGCGATTGATTCAACTTCGTGATCCGTGATGCGCGGGTTGTTGATGACAGCCGTCGCCACAATCTTGTTCGGGTCGCGTATGAGGATAGAGCGGGCTTCGCGGTCTCCCTTAAGCCCCAGCTTGATGCGATCCTTGACGGTCATGAGCATGATGCGGCGTATGAGCGCGATGCGTTCGGGGGCCGCCTCGCCTTCGCGCAACGTTTCGCTGATAAGGCGGTCAGCGTTTGCCTGTCGCTGCTCAAGCGACTCTTCGAAAATCTCTATATGTTCGAGCGCGAGCCAGGAATCGTCTATGTCTATGTCAGAGACTTCTATGTGCTCGGCTATGAGCCAGGCGTCGTCGAAATCCATCGTGCCGCCTGTGCCGAGGGATTCCGCCGTCTCAAGAAATTCTGCGGCGGCTGTTTTACCTCGAGCGCGAAGCTCTCCGGCTATCTGCTGCGCGCCGCGTTCCTTTTCAAAGAACTCGCGGCGGGTCTCAAGCGCGCGGCGTTCGGCGTCGGGCGTTCTGGCAGGGTTGCTGACGATAGCGTCTATGATTTGAGGCGCGCGAATGAGGCGCTGCTGGTTGATGGCTATAAGCTCAAGCAAGGAGCCGTCCTGCGTGTGGCTTGCGAGAAGCGCTATTGCGTCGTCGGGCGTTGAGGCGTTTAAGGTCACGGCCTCCTGAATCTCTCGCTCGGAAGTTCGACGCGCGGCCAGATAACCCAGCACTGCGGGCGAGGTTCCCGCCTCTTTGGCTACTGCGAGCAGAGCATCTCTTTCCTGCGCGTCGAGTGTAGCGCTCGCGGCCTCGGCCACTTCGGCGTCCTCGCTTTCGCGTAGGGCTACGAGCGCTTCGAGCAGGTCTGCCTGCGGCAAAGGCAGCAGTCCGCGAGCGGCGGCCATACGAGCCGCCTGCGGCGCACGCCCCGAAACGATGGCCTGCACCACAGGATTCGTTGAAGTGTAGTTAGCGCTCATCGGAAACGATAAGTTTAGCTCAGTACAGGCTGAAATAGTATTCTATCAGAACGCGCTGCGAAACGGGCTGGCCGCTAAGGGTCGCGGGCGTGAACTTGATGAGCCTTGCGGCTCGTATGGCGCTCAGGGTAACGCCGTAGGGAAGACCTTTGACGACTCTAATGTTTCTGACTTTGCCGTCGAAGCTGAGGACAGCGCTCAGCACGACCATTCCCGCCACCTCTTTGCGACGCGCCTCTCGCGGGTAAGCGGGCGCGGGCCTGGAAAGTATCTTCACTCTCGTGTCGACTTCACTGCTCTTGTAAATCTTAAGCGCGTTGCCGCTCGCGTCCGTAAGCTTGGAGTACTCGCGCAAGATGTCCATGCGCGTATTCCATTCCTCCAACTGCTTGCCGGAAAGGTTAGGGCTTAACTTGATAAACTCCTCTGCGCTTTCGGCAGCCATCTCTAAAAGGGATTCAGACTTTTCGTTAATCGGAGGGTTGTCGTTTGAAGAGTAAAAGAGTTCGAGCAACTTATCGGCGCTCTTAGCAGCCTTTTCGTGCGCCTCGCGTGCGTCGTTTGTCTTGCCCTGGCGGCTATAGGCGAGTCCAAGAAAATGCCAGGCGGCTATGTCCTCGCCGCGAATCTTCAGGACGCCGCGCAGAGCCTCTATCGCTCCTTTGTCATCGCCCTGCTTGTAGAGCGCTATGCCGCGCTCGGCTTCATCCGCGACGGAAGCGGGAGGGCGGGGCTGTGCGCGTGCCTCCACCAAAGCGCCGCTCAATAAGAGAAGTGCGAGCGCGAGCATTGCGGCTTGAAGCAGCATCGTCAGCGAGCGAGGATAGAGCATGGCAACCTTCCGCAAGAGATAAGATTCGCTCAGTACAGGTTGAAATTATATTCTATTTGAATGTACTGCGAAACGGGCTTGCCGTTAATTGTGGCCGGGACGAATTTGATGCGGCGCGCGGCGCGTATGGCCGACATCGTAAGCCCGTCGGGCAGCCCTTTCATGACCCTTATGGCTCTGACCTTTCCGTCAAAAGCAAAGATGCCGCGCAGCACGACCGTTCCCATGACCTGATTCTTTCTGGCCTCGTCCGTGTACTGCGGCTCCGGTCTACTTATGATGCGGGCCTTCGTGTCAATCTGGCGGGTGGTATAAACCTTTGCCAGGTCAGGGTCGCCAGCGTTCTTCTCGCCCTCGGACAACATGGCGTAGTCATTCAACAGTTCGGCGCGCTCGCTCCACTCTTCTCTCTTGGAGCGCGAAGGCTTTGAACTAAGCTCAAGATACTTTTTAGCGCTTTCGGCTGCTATTAACAACAGCCCCTTGTATTGTCCGGTTTTCGCCGGAACCTCAAGGTAAGGCATGGACGCGTAGATGGCGTCTATGAGCCATTCGCCGCTCTTGGCCGCTTTCTCATAAGCCTTGCGCGCGTCATTCTGTTTGCCCTGACGCGTGTAGGCGAGCGCCATGTAATACCATGCGGCTATCTCTTTGTCCTGCTTTTTGGTGACGCGGCGCAGAGCTTCTATCGCGCCTTTATCGTCGCCCTTTTTGTAAAGCTCTATTGCAGAGGTCAACTCCGACGGCGGGCTGCCGCCGATGTTGTGTTCCTGTGCAAGCGCGCTCGCGCTCAAGCCGCTACAGAAAATAGCGGCCAGAGCGCAAACAATGCCGAGAAGATATTTGACGGACGTGCGAGGTTTCATCATAAAGTCTTCTTGAAAGGAAGAATGCGCGGAGCGTTTTATCTCACGCTCCGCAGCACTTCTTGTACTTCTTGCCGGAGCCACACGGGCAAGGGTCGTTGCGCCCGACCTTGGGCTGGTCGCGCGTGATGGTTCTAACCTTTCCAGCCTCTTCGCCTGCGGCGGCTGCGCCCTGATTCGGCCCCGTAAAGGTCAGGCGCGCTGAACGGCGCGGCGCTCGTCGCTGTTGAAGCTGTTCGGGCGCTTGCTCCGTCACGACCTGAAGGTTAAAGAGCGAGCGAATCGTGTGCGTGTCTATGCGGTCGAGCATCTCCTGAAAGAGGTCGAAGGACTGCTTCTTGTATTCGACGAGCGGGTCTTTCTGGCCGTAACCGACAAGCCCTATGCCCTGCTTCAAGTGGTCAATCGAAAGCAGGTGGTCTTTCCACTGCGCGTCTATGATGTTGAGCATGATGAT
>JACVRN010000317.1 GCA_014534425.1 Pyrinomonadaceae bacterium | reverse complement strand
TCCCAACTCTTCGGCCACCGTAAAGGCAGCTTCACCGATGCCGTCACGGATTATCCGGGCGCGGTCTGTCAGGCGCGGGGCGGAACGCTCTTTCTGGATGAAATCGGTGAACTAAGCACCGGCAATCAGAGCAAACTTCTGCGTCTTGTCGAGCGCTATGAGATTCATTCAATTGGGGCGTCAGTGCCCGAGCAAGTTGACGTGCGAATCATCGCTGCGACGAACTGCAACCTCAAAGACGAAGTGGTGCGAGGGCTGTTCCGCAATGACCTTTTCTATCGGCTGCAAACCTTCCACCTTGAGATTCCCCCGCTCAGAGCGCGTCCAGATGATATTCCCGTTCTCGCCGAACATTTCATCAAAGAGGCTTTTAACAGACACGGCCAGAGAGTGACGTTTACGCCAGAAGCCATTGAAGCGATCCGCCAATTACCACTCAAAGGCAATGCGCGCGAGCTGCGCTCGCTGATTGAACGCACAGTGTTAATAGCTCCGCAGGGAGCGACGATCACACAAGAGGCGGTCGAGACGCTGATGATGCGCCAGAAGCAGACTGCTGGCCTAGCAAACGTGTGGGCAGGCTGCTCGCTTGATGAAGAAGTGCAGCTTTACGAGGGAAGTCTGATTCAAATGGCTCTGAAAGCCGCGCGGGGGCGCGTCACACAGGCTGCGCGGCTGTTGGGAGTCACACATCAAAGGCTGACGAGCATCCTGCAAGGACGGCATAAAGATTTACTCACCGCCAGAACACCAATTAAGCGCCGCAGGCGTAGCATTATGAAATATTAACTGCCAGGAGTGGCTGATAATAGCCCGGCAATTCAGTGCTGGGGAGTGCGAATAAAATTATTGAGTCCCGTAAGGACGACTGAAGAGAATCTTTTGTTCAGTCGTCCCTACGGGACTCAGCTTGTAAAAAGACGTATGATTCCCAACAATAAATTGCTGGGCTATTTTCGATTGTCCCTTCGGGACATGCAAACCTATAGCTTAATTTTGATTATCCCAACTCTTTTTGGAACTTTTTAAGCCAGCCACGCGAATCAAAGGTAGCAGCCGGTAATTGACGCGCCCCTGAAGGGAAGCGAATGACAGTGCTCACAACTCCCAGTGATGACGAACTGCTGCGGCTGATGGTGGCCGGAGACGAGAGTGCTTTTGTCACGCTTTACCGGCGGCGGCAGGGCGGGATTTATCGTTTCGCGCTCCAGATGAGTGGCTCGGAGGCGGTCGCTGAAGACGTGACGCAAGAGGTTTTCATGGTCTTGATGGGTGAGGCAAAAAATTACGATCCGGCGAAGGGCACGCTCTCCGGTTATCTTTACGGCATCGCCCGCAACCACGTCCTGCGCTCGCTCTCGCGCGACCGCTCTTTCGTCTCGATTGGCGAAGGCTATGAGGAAGATGGAGAGACGGCGCACGAGCAGTTGGTAGCGCAGGACGACCCGCTCGGCGATTTGACTCGCGTTGAAGTTATCGAATCCGTGCGGCAGGCCGTCACAGCCTTGCCCGCGCACTACCGCGAGGTCGTCGTGCTGT
>JACVRN010000215.1 GCA_014534425.1 Pyrinomonadaceae bacterium | reverse complement strand
AGGCTGAACTGGTCGCGGGCAAACTGCGCGCACGCCGCGCGACGCCAGCGCATCTCGTCCGCGTTACCCAGGGTCTTTATAATCAGACTCGCCAGTTCCTCCACCTGCGTCTCGAACGGATAAAGAAAGCCGCCGTGTTTCGGGTCGATGCATTCGTTGACGCCGCGCACGTCAGGCCCAATTGCCGGACAGCCTGCGGCCTGTGCTTCCAGAAGAGTCAGGGGCAATCCTTCG
Source organism: Pyrinomonadaceae bacterium (assembly GCA_014534425.1). Classification (GTDB taxonomy): domain Bacteria; phylum Acidobacteriota; class Blastocatellia; order Pyrinomonadales; family Pyrinomonadaceae; genus JACVRN01. Next base: position 3,576 of record JACVRN010000215.1, on the reverse strand, counting down.
AAGCTGGAAGTTGAGAGGACGCAGCCGCCGCTTGCCGCCACCTTCAGATAAAACGCGGCCATCTCCTCAACCGGCACAGCGCCCCAGAAATCCACGACCGGCAGCAGAGCGCGCACGGCTTCGGGCGCAACCTTCGAGACTTCTTCGGGGCCGTAAGGCTCCACCAGGTGAAGGCGCTCGCCGCCCCTATGAAGAAGCGGAGCTATTGCCGCAAGCTTGTCTATTCTTTTCTGCTCGACGTTGATGCCGCGCCCTATCCAGGCGACAATCGGAGGCCCGGCCACCTCGGTCACCTCCGCCGCTTTGAAACGCCCAGTATCAATGCCGTTGAGGACAGTACGCACGGGCACGCCCGTCAAAGCTTGCTGCTCTTCGGCCTCCCAACGGCTGCAACTCACCAGCGCGTCGCAGTTCAGAGGATTCCACGTAGGCACGCTGCGCCCGTGAGAAGTGAGCACAAGCTTTGCGCCGAGTGAGCGCACCGCCGCAACGCCCATATGCCAGTCCGTGCTGTTGGCGTGAACAAGGTCGAAGCCCTGCGAGCTAACCAGTTTCAGCAAGTCCGCCAGGTCTCCGAAGTGCGCCGTGATGTCCGGCGGAAGGTTCTGCTCCATAGGGCCGTGATTGAAGAAGAAGAGTTCGCATTGATGGCCGCGAGCTAGAAGCTGCGACGAGAGAGAGACCATCCAGGTCTCCACGCCGCCCATGATGCAGCCCTCGTTAGCCAGCAATATCTTCATCTTAAATTTCTCAAGCGCGCCCGCCACGTCTGTCCTCAGTCCTTAACTCTAAAGACGGTCGAATAGAGCTTTCTTCCGGCGTGCTTCACGAATCCCCTGGGATAATATCTCAAAACCATCTTCATGCCGCGCAGGGCCTCTAGCCACTGGCCCGGAGTGCGAATGTTCGTCCTCACCTTTTCGACCATTCCCTCGCCGTAGCGGTATTGCCAGTAGCGACGCCCGCGCCTGTAAGCCTGCTCGTAACGCTTGTTGCCTTTGACGAAGGGCCACTGCCTGCCGTGAACTGAAAGCGTGGCCTTCATCATTCGCTCGGAGTTGCTGGACATGTTCGAGCCGTGCGCGCGATATTCCGCAACCAGAGTGCCGTGACAGTAAACAGGATGCGCCCTGCTGATGCGTAAGTAAAGGTCGTAGTCTTCCGAAGATTTCAGAGAAGTATCGAAATTGCCCACCTCTTCGAAAATCTCCCGGCGGTACATCACGGACGCGGGCACCGTGATGTAGTTATTCTGCAAGAGCGCTAGATAATGATCTTCTTTAACGTGCGGCTGCGGGTTGGTCTCCTGCGGCTCGCCGTTCGCATTGATGAGCCTGTAGTGGCCTGAAACGAAAGCGCAATCAGGATTGGCCTGCAAATATTTCAAGCCTGTAGAGAGCGCAACGGGAAGCAGTCTGTCGTCCGAATCAAGGAAAACCAGATAGTCGCAGGTGCTCTCGCGCAAGCCCGTGTTGCGCGCTGCCGAAAGGCCCTGGTTCTGCTGGCTTATGCAGCGCACCTGCGTATAACTCTCCGCAACCTCCGAAGTGTTATCAGTGGAGCCGTCGTCAACGACTATGATTTCATAGTGAGGATAGCTTTGATTGAGTACGCTCTCTATGGCTTCGCCAAGGAAGTGCGCCTGGTTGTAGCAGGGAATGATGACTGAGATGCGCGGCGCGGCGTCCTGATGCGGTTCGTGGGCTTCTGCTCTTTGCATCGGTTATAAAGCGGTCAGGAGAATTTCCAGAGAGAGCGCGGCTCAGGCTTTTACCCTGAACACGAAACAGTATAGCTTTCTGTAAGCCTGTGTGAAGAATTCTTTGGGGTGATACCTCAACAAAACTTTTAGCCCCTGCGCCGCCTGATTCCATTCCTCTTTTTTGCGTACCTGCGAGCGAACCCGCTCGACCAGATGCTCTCCGTAGTATTGCTTCCAGAAACGCTCGCCCTCGCGGTAAGCCTGCTCATAACGCTTGTTGCCTTTGACGAAGGGCCACTGCGCGCGATGCACCGTGAGCGTGGATTTCAACATCGTGGCGGCATTGCGAGAGAGGCTAGCGCCGTGCTCACGGTATTCCACGACCGCATGAGCGTGACAATAAACGGGCGACTCTCTGGCTATACGTAGGTACAGGTCATAGTCTTCAGAGCCTTTCATGCTCATGGAAATGTTGAAGCAGCCCGCGCGCTCAAGGGCCTCGCGGCGGAACATCACAGTGCCGGGCGTCCAGATGTAGTTGTGATGCAGGAGCGCTAGGTAATGCTCTTTCTCTATGCAAGGGTCTTGACGAACAGGCAGGGGCGCGCCTGAAGAATCCATAGCGCGGCAGTGGCCTGAGACGAAGGCGTATTCGGGATGCGACTCTAAATAGCTCAAGCCAATCTCAAGCGCGTCGGGCAGCAGGTGGTCGTCCGAATCCAGAAAGACTATGTAATCGCCAACGCTTTCAAGAAAGCCGTTGTTGCGGCCCACAGCCGGTCGCCCATGATTCTCCTGCCGCAGAAGCTTTACCTGCGTATAACTCTCCGCAACCTCCGAAGTGTTATCAGTGGAGCCGTCGTCAACGACTATGATTTCATAGTGAGGATAGCTTTGATTGAGTACGCTCTCTATGGCTTCGCCAAGGAAGTGCGCCTGGTTGTAGCAGGGGATGATGACAGACACGAGCGGCGCATCTCTTGCAGTCTCATCCACACTTTTAACCTGGCCTCTTTCCATGCCTGCTCTTTTAGCGCCTCTTCTGGATAGAGTCCGGGAACAGTTTGAGACTAATGTTCCGAACCTCTGCGACAATGGACTCGGTGAGGCCGCGTTCAAAGAGAAAGGACGCGGTCATAATTGAATCGTCAGAGGACAGCGTGTTGCTGGCAACAGCGCTCTCGGCTGGGCCTGCGCCCGATGGAATGAGAGCGCTGTTTGTCGTCAGAAGCAGCCGGTCAAGACGCATCCCGTCCTCCCTCATCCACACGTTCAGCGTGTAGACGCCCGCGCTCGGAATATTAATCGTAGCCACCTGCTTACTGTCCATAGTATCCCTTGTCCACACCCAGGAACCATTCGGACTGAAAGTTATACGGTCTGCCGTGGTTAATGCTTGTCCGTTTAAGCCGACGTGCGCGGCGTTGTCCTGCTGGCTCGTGGCCTGCGCCCTCAACCAGACGTAGTACGTTCCGGTCGTCGTGAACTTAATGCGGTACTGCAACTCGGGCGAGGTCGTGGTGTAGTTCGTGTCAATCTGAGCGCCGGTATTCGGAGATGAAATCATAGCGCCCGTGCCTACGAAGCCCGTCGGCGTGGTCGTCGAAGACCAGGTCTTGCCGCCGCGACCAATCTGCTGCGTGAACTTCTCCGCTTCAATCACCACCTGCCCGCTCTGCTCTATGAAGGCAGGCGAAGGAGAAGCCGTCGGCGTTGGCGTTGGAGTAGGCGTGGGAGTAGGCGTCGGTATGCTGCCAGCAATCACCTCTATCGCACTCACCTTCGCATTGTCTACACTCGCCGCCAAACTGATATTCAATACTCCATCATTGACTGTCACTGGAAACTGCTCGGTTATCGCTTTCAGCGCTCCT
>JACVRN010000116.1 GCA_014534425.1 Pyrinomonadaceae bacterium | reverse complement strand
GTTGAAGTCGTGGGCGACACCTGAAGCCAGTTCACCTAAAGCGGAGAGCTTTTCCAGTTGAGAGAACTGTTCGCGTATGCGTTCCTGTTCGGCAATGTAGCGGGAGAGTTCTTCTACGTGTCGCTGCGCCTGCTCGGCTGCCGCCGCAGAGGTCTCTATGTTCTTGAGGTAGGTTTGATAGGTGAAGTGCAGAATTGCTATCACAGGCACCATTGCAATCAGCGCGTAAGAGCCTACGCTCAGAACCAGTCGGGCAGTGAAGGCTGCGGCTGATGCTCCGGCGAAGTAGGTCAGAGATGTCCAGAGGTAATAGTCCCGCCAGGTCTGCCACAGAGGCTTGCCCGAGCGTAGCGCTCCGGCTATGGCAACCAGGCCGGAGTTGACGGCGTACTGCACGAACGCCATCAGGCAGACGGCCATAATGAATCTGGCGGAGTACTCGCCGCGCGACAGGGCTTCGATTGAGCCGAAAGAAAAGCGCAACGCCCAGACCGTGCAGAAAGTAGAGACGGTCATGACGGCTGCGTTGAAGAGATAGGTGACGGGGCGCTTGCTGAAACGCGCGGAGGAAAGTGATGCTTCGACTGCCGCCAAAAGAATCGCCGCCTCGCCGCCGTACAGCAGCATCGTCAACAGAATGAAAGTGTCGGAGATGGAGATTTCCGACTTGAAGCGCGGAATCCCTATGGTGACGCGCGAGCCTATGCCGAAGGTGATAAGCGCCAGCAGCAGAAAGCGAAGGTCAAGATTTAAGACCGGGATTCGAAAGAGAGAGAAGAGACAGATGAAAGCTCCCAGGCAGACGACCGCCCACATATAAGGCATTGCCAGGCGTTGTCTGTCTGCGGCTTGCATCGGACGCCTCCAGGGAGAGGGAAGCTTTCTGATTATCGGTTCTCTGTTTAGGTGAGAAAGATTGTTTCGTAGGTGCAGCGCAGCTTGTAGCCCGCGCTGAGGTAAAAGGCTTGAGCCTTCCAGTTGCGTTCGTTGACCAGAAGGCAGATGGATTTGGTGCGAGCCAGAAGATTGCGGCTCAGTTGCGAGAGACAGCGCAGGCCGTAACCCTTGCCGCGCTCTTCGGAAGAAACGTAGATGCCTTCCAGGTAGATGCCGTCGGGAGTGTCGGCCACGATGTCGGCTTTGAAAATCAGATGCCCTTCTTCAATCCAGACGAAGACGCGGCCCTGCTCTATGCGACGCGCGCAGCGAAGACGAAAGCCCACAGCGTCCTGCTCCATTGGATTCACTCCGCTCTCTTCAAATGCCATCTGAGCGTGCACGGGCATGATGATGTCCAGGTCATCGAGCGTAGCCTGTCGGAGACCGCGAACGGCCTCTCGGACTTCGACGGGCCAGCGCTGTTCGTAGAGCATCTCGCGGCAGATGAGACGAGGGCTGTCTCCCTCTTCGGCGTAATTGCTCCAGAAGCCCTGAACCTTGTCCTGCTCGCCCATGAGCATGTGAGCGTTCTTGCAGCCTCTGGCGATGCGCGCGAAAGCGTCCAGCGCTTCTTCGCATTCGGTTTCGATGAGCGTGGCGTGGCCTATGAGGGCCAGGCCGTTGATTCGCCCGTTGTGGTCGCGCGTGGCGTAGAACTGTCCGCGATTGAGCGGGCTTTCGATGCCGTTGTCGCGTATGAAACCGGCGAGCATCACAGTATGCAGGGGACGCGCGGCCAGAAAGGCGAGCGCTTCGGCCTTGTCCGCGCCGGTCAGCAACTGGACTTTCAGCGAGCCTGCCTGGGCCGTGTCCGCTTGGCGCGGCTCCGGTCTCTCATTTTTCACTTGGACGAGGGAAGTCATCATCACTTTACTCCTTCAAGGCAAGGGGGAATCGTTTGAATCAAGCTCGTGTTCGTGTCGAATAAAGCTCGATTTACTTGCCTCTCTTGGAGGTCGAACCGGTTGTAGTGGTAGAGCCTGAAGTGGTCTTCGTTGTCGAGTCGAGCTTGACGCTCATGGATGCTGTCTTGTCGCCCGACACAAGCGCCGACTGCGCCTGCAAGGTCATGTCGCTCATCAACACGCCGTCACTCATCAGTACGCCATCTGAAAGCAGCACGCCGTCGCCCATCAGCACGCCGTCTGACAGAAGCACGCCGTCCGAGAGCAGCACGCCCGTAGAGCAGAAGAAGCTGCCTTCGCTCATGGCTATGCCGTTGCTCGTGACTATGTTGTCGCTCAAGAGCACGCCCATAGTCATCTGCGTAACGTCGGAGAGAAGAACGCCGTCGCTCAAGAGTACGCCGTCCGAGAGCAGCACGCCCGTGCCGTAGACCTTCTGGTACTTGGTGATAAGGTCTGTGCCTTTAGCAAAGGTGTTGCTGAGCACTATGCCCTGCGCCCAGTTAAAGGAGAAGCCTGCGATGTTCGACTGCTGAGAGGGAGCCGCGCCCGTCAGAAGCGGTGAGCCAACCAGCGTCAAGGAAGAAAGGTCTGTGCGAACAAGACGGGCAAGGCGGATTGCGCCTTCAAGATTGATTTCGCCAGCGCCCTGCTCGAACGTGTTGAAGCCTGCGAGCGACTGCGCCGTGTACATCAAAATCATCTTGACCATGTTCGGCGTCAGTTTCGGATTGGCTTGAAGCAGGAGAGCGGCTGCGCCCGCGACTACGGGAGTCGCCATAGAAGTTCCGCTCATGTACATCATCCTGCGGGTGGATGAAGAACTGACTCCAGCGTCCAGAGACGGATTCTGTGTCACCAGGTAGTTGTTAAAAGATTCTGCCCAGATAACTTTGTTTCCGGGCGCAACCACGTCAGGCTTGACCAGATTATCGTAGTGCTTGACGCCGGAGATGTCCGTCCAGTAGCCGCGAGTCGGCCCGCGAGAGCTATAGGTGGCTATGGAGTCATCGGCGCGAGAGTCCGTGCCGTAAGAGTTCGCAGCGCCGACCGTAATGGCCGAAGGCTCAACGCCGGGGCTATGAATCATGCCGTAAACTTTGTTGCCCGAAGCGTCTTTGCCCTGATTGCCTGCGGCTGCTGCGACGACCACACCGGAGTCGACCAGACGGCGCACGGCCTGGCAAAGAGGGTCGTTCTTGTATGAATCCACGGCTGCCGTGCCGAGGCTCATGTTGACGACCTTGATGTTGTAGGTGGCTTTGTTACTGAGTACCCAGTCCAGGGCGGACAGCGTAGCCGAAGTTGAGCCGCTACCCTGTGCGCCTAAAACGCGCAGGTTAATCAGATTCGCGTTCGGCGCTATGCCGATGTAAGCGCCCTGGGCTATGTCGCCGTTTCCGGCTGCTGCGCCCGCGACGTGCGTGCCATGGCCGTAAGGGTCGTCCGTGCGGCCTTCGCCTGTGAAATCCTGGTTGTAGACTATGCGTGATGCGCCGCTAGCGTTCTTGAAAGATGCGTGGTTAGGGTCAATGCCGGAATCGAGAATGGCAATGCCTATACCTGTACCGTCGAGCGGCGTGCCGGAGACCGCCGAGCGCACAGCGTCCGCGCCCGTCGTCAAGCTTACGTGGCCCATCGTCTTGAGGGTATTATCAAGAGAGATGTACTGCACGTCTGTGCGGCTGGCTAAGTTGCGGGCGGCGGAGACGGATATTTCAACCACGCGGGCTTTGAAGTTGGTGAACTGCTTCTTAACCGTTCCGTTGTTGTTCTTGATGGTGGTCGTCAGCCCGCTAGACCATGCGCCGTTGGGCTGAATGATGACCGTAACCTTCTCGCCGCCGCTCTTCTCTTTTAGCTCTGAGGTGAGCTTGTCGCCCGGCTGGAGCAGCGATTGTGCCCGCGCATGATCTGTGATCATGATACCGGAACTGCCAGCGACCATCAGCGCCGCCAGAGCCATCCAAGTAATGATGCGTGAACGTTTGATTCGTCTCATCTCGATTCCTGCGCGTAGAGTTTCTGAATTTGCAAGGGGGAAAGGCGCTTTCAATCAAGCGCACTCTTCGCGCGCAACCCTTAGAGCAATGACCGTGCCGTGATGGTTTGAGGCATAATCCGCCCGTTTTTCTTAGGCTTTCGCTGCTTTTCAGGATTTTCTGGAACACGCGGGCTTGACCGATGCTGTCAAGATGAAAGAAAAAGGTCTGTCAGTTTGAGCGATAAGAGATTATCTTTCTTCTGCTATCACGCTCGAAATTCTGCCCCGATGACGATTAAGTTTTTACCGGAAGAAGTGGAGGCTTATCGTGACCGCATGTGGCGGCGCGAGCCTGAGCTTCGCATAGAAAGCGCCCTTGAGGCGGAGCATTTGATTGAGGCCGTGGGTTTCTGCTCTGCCATGACGGACGTGCGCCATCCTGGCCCCTCCATCTACATAGCCGTCTGCGGGCGGCGCGACGCTCACATGCCGCGCAACGTTCAGAAAGACCCTGAGGCCAGCCTGGCTTGGGTCATCAAGGACGAGGTGATGCGGCGCGGTCGCGTCTACTACGCCAAGTTGGGGCGTGGGCGCGCGACCTTCATAGCTCCGCGCCTGATACAGCATTTTCAAGCCCTGTGGGGAATCCCGAAACGTGCGGAGGGTGAGATGCTGTCGGCGGACGCTCGCGCAATCCTGCGCGTACTCAGGCGCGAATGGGAGATGGCTACAAAAGACCTGCGCGAAGAATCCGGCGTACGCGACCGCAAGCGGTTCACGCACGCCCTTGACGAACTGCAACGCGGGATGAAAGTCATCCCCGGCGAAGTTTTGTACGAACCCTGGTTCACCTACATCTGGACGCTGCCGGAAGCCCGCTTCGCGCCGGAACTCAAGCTGAAGGTAAAGCGCGAGCGGGCGCTCAGAGAAATCGCACGCGCCTACCGGGAAGGCGCAGGCATGACCCTTCCTGGCGAACTCTCAAAAGTCACCGGCCTCTCCCGCCCCGATGCAGGACTAGGCAACCACGCCCTCGTCAAAGAAGGCTACGCCGAACGCCTTGCAACTGGAGTCTACAGAAAGAGATTGATTCAATGATTCATCGGTTCATTGAATCAATGAACAAATGAACGAATGAATCAATTCTTCTTCAGATTCCTTCGCCGTCTATGCCTCTGAGGGCTGCTAGGAGGGCGCGACGTTCGGCCTGGGCGGCGCGGACGCGCGCCAGGCGTTTCTTGTCCGTGTCGGTCGAAGCGTGGGCTTCGATTGATTGCAGGTCTGTCAGGGGCTTGCCCGTGATTGAGCCGTAGAGCGCGCATTGCAGCGCGTCCCACGGAAACTGAAAGGCAGCGCCCATGTCTTCGTCGTCTATGAAGACGCGCCATCGCCCCTCGTCTGTGCGTACCAGGTTGATTGTCGTAGAACGTACGGCTTCGTTGCTCATTCTTCTCTAGTCCCCGTCAATGCCCGCTCGCCGCCTCCACCTGCTGCGCGTCTCAAGTCGTCTTCGACCTCGAAGCGCGCCTCCTGCTCCATGCGCGCGGCTTCGAGCGCCAGGGGCATCTGATCTCTTATATTGCCGAGCCGTTTGAGCGCCATGTCAGTTTCTGCAAAGCTTGCGCCACGGCTGGCCGTGGCCTCTATCATCTGCAAACGCGCCTGCACTTCAGCCAGATAAGTCGCGCCTTCATCTCGGACTCTTTCGAGCCGCGAGCGGTCTGCGCGAAGCTCTTCCTGCAAGCCTGCGGTGTTCGTGCCCTGCAAGAGCGCGGCGCGATTGATGCGGCGCTCTACGTGTAGAAGCTCGCGCTTGGCGCTTGCCAGAACGCGCGAAGCCGTCAGGCGCGCGGCCAGCGTCTCCCTGTAAGCGTCGGCCAGCAGAGGATTCTGCGCCTCGATTGACTTCAAGCTCTGTCGCTCGGCGGTCGTCAAATCTTTCATGAACCAATCCAACTCGTCCGCAGTGATGCCGTCCGAAGCAAGACGCTCTCGCATTCTCTTCATCCAACGGCTGCGATAGACCAGCATGAAGATGACGGCAATGAGACCGAGTATGGAGCCTGCGACGAGTGAGCCTAGAGTCAGAAAGATGAGTATGGCCGCGCCTTCTATGGTCGTTGAGAATAGATAGAGCAGGAAGAAGACAATCGGTGCCGGGAGCATCACCAGAAAGAAGCTGAGCCAGGGCGCATGCCTGAGCGCTCGCATCATCATGCGGTCTCGCTGAGTCAGTTTGTCGCTTCTCTCCATCATAGAGTTAGTTTGATGCGCCGCTCGGCTCCACGGCTTCTCACAAAAAATCCGGTTGCTGTTTACCTGAAAGAGACAAAAATATACTATCTTGTTCCCGCATAAGCCAGAGTCTCGCAGGAGAAGCCGCCCGTGGCGCTATCTGTTTTTGAGCGATTAGGGGATATAATGGCCTCGGACTGAAAAAGCTCCAGACGGCAATTTCCATCTAGAGGGGACGCGATGCAGAGAATTAAAAGACAGGTCGCAATCTTTCTATCGGCCCTGATGCTCGTTTGTCTTGTCAATAACGTGATGGGACAGGACAAGCGAAAGGGAAACCGCGACGGCGTGAGAACGGTCGTCATCCCCGTCACCATACGCACCAAGGGAAAGCGCATGGAGCGAGAGTTGGACGTTGTCAATTTTACTGTGCGCGAGGACGGCGAAGAGATGCGTAAGCTCTCTATTCGCTGGATGGGCAATTCTCCCCTGACGCTCTCCGTGCTGGTTCAGGACGGCATAGTGCCCTCAATCGGAAACGAGATGAAGGGCATAGGCGATTTTATACGCAGCCTGCCCGAAGGCTCGCGCGTGATGATAGGCTACATCAGGACAGGCTCTCTGGAGGTGCGACAGAAATTCACAGCAGACCTTGAGCGCGCAGCAAGCGCCCTGCGCCCGCCCGTCAGCTTTGCCACCGCAGCCCCCTCTAATCCTTACACTGAGATAATAGATTCTCTTAAACGCTTCGAAGGTCAACCGGCGGGCCGTCGCGCCATGCTCGTAGTCTCTGACGGACTGGATTACTCGCGCGGCTTCGACACGGTCTCGGTCGTGCAGAGCATAGACCTGCAACGCGCCATCAACGAGGCACAGCGCAGGGGCGTGGCCGTCTACTCTCTATATGCGCCGTCGGTCATCACAGCCGTTCGCTCCAACCATCTTCTGGCCGCAGGAGCGCAAAGCTCTCTGGAAAGGCTCTCGCAGGAGACGGGCGGGCGCGCGTACTTTCAAGGACTTGATGCGCCCGTCAGCTATGACCCGTTCCTGAAAGATGTCTCCACCTCTCTGACCAAGCAACTGGCGCTGACATATCTTTCCACCAATCTGAAGAAGGGATTTCACAGGATAGAAATCACCACCGACCGCGACGACATAGAACTCAGTTACCCCTTCGGTTATACGCGATAGAGTCGAGGGCTTTAGGGTAAAAGTCGGTTATGCGACTTTGTCCTGCGTGGCCGAGAGGCGGCGTTGCATCTCGCGTATCTGCATCTCAAGCTCCATGATGTGAAGGTCAATCATGAGGCGAAGCTCGCGGTTGAGCTTCATGCACTTTTCAAAATCCTTGTAGGCTTCGTTTGTTTTGCCCTGTCGGCGAAGCGCCACGCCACGGTCTGCGTAGGCGAGCGGGTTGTTCGGGTCTAGCTCTATGCCGCGATTGAAATCTTCTATGGCGTGTTTTATGTCGCCGCCTATGAGGAGCGCGCGACCGCGCTTGATATAGGAGTCGGCATCGGAGGGGCTGTACTTGATGGCCTTGTTGAAGTCTGAGATGGCTCCGTCCAGATCAAGCTGGTTCGAGCGTATGAAGCCGCGATTGGTATAAGCCTGCGTGATGTCCCGGTTGTTCTGGCCCATGCGCGGCTCAAGCTCCACGGCCTTCTCGTAATCGTCAATCGCGCCGTCGAGGTCGCCCCTCGCACGCCGCGCGACGCCGCGCGCCAGATAAGCTTCGGCATAGCGCGGGTTGTCTTCTATGGCCTTTGTGTATTCGTTGATTGCGCCGCGAATGTCGCCACGCGAAAAGCGCGACTGCCCACGCTGAAGGTGCTCGCGTGCGGCGCGCGGGTTCTGCGCCGAAGCGCTCGACGCCAGAAGAACCAGAAGCCAGAGGGCCGTTACGAGAAAAGAGCGTCTCATAGTTCACCTCGCGGGCGAGGGGTAGCCTTACTTGTTCAGACTTTTGGGGAGCCTTCGGCCTGAGCCTGTCTCGCGCTAAATTCGCACAACTCGCGCCTCTTAATCAAGAGTGAGACGGAGCGCGAAGGAAACGCAGCGCGACCGTGATGATTGTCAGGATGAAAATCAGCAGCGCGGAGAGAAGGCAGTAGTCGCAGAACTCGCCTATGACGAATGCCTGAAGATAGAGGAGCACGAGCGTTGTCAAAAACATCAGGCCGACGACGATTGCGAGAGCACGCCCCAGTTGCCTGTAGCCGAAGGCCGCGAGCGTCGACAGGCTGAAGACTGTGAAATACGCGAAGGCTCCGATTGTTGCCAGGGGAATGCCGCCGGGGCTGGCGTAAGAACTGCTGAGAACCTTTGAGCAGCCGGTCGTGATGAGGCACTGCGCGCTTCTGCCCGACAGATGTTCTACGGTGAGATAAATGGAATCGCCCAGACCGACGAGCGCGACAATCGCACAGAGCGCATAAAGAATCGTCGTGCGGTTCCCAGTGCGCGCAGGAGTTCTGATGTCGGTTGCCGATTGCTCTGTTGCGCTCGTCATGCGATTGTCGCTTCGCGCATGAGACTCTCTTTATTTCTTCACTGGCCCTTGGCGGCCAGCGACGAGTTGATGAGGGCGTGTAAGCCTTCATCCGTCATCTGCTCGGACGTGACCTGCCGACCGTTGATGAAAAGTGTGGGCGTGCCGAGTACACCAAGCGAAATTCCACGGTTGTAATCCTGTATGATTCGCTGTTTGACCTCGGCGCTGTTCATGTCCTGCCGGAATTTTTCCACGTTGAGGCCCATGTTCTGCGCCTGCTGTAGAAATACCTGGCGCGCGTTGCCGGAAGTTGCCCAACGCTGCTGCTCAAGGTACATCCAGTCGTGCATCTCCCAGAACTTTCCCTGCTCGCCAGCAGCTTCAGCCGCCTGTGCCGCTTCGAGCGCGTCAGGGTGCATCTGCGTCAGTGGGAAATGACGAAAGATTACGCGCAAGCGGTCGCCGTATTCCTTCTCCAATCTCTGTAACTCTGGATGCAGAGCGGCGCACGGAGGGCATTGAAGGTCGCCGAACTCTTCAATGGTGACGGGCGCGTTCTCCTTGCCTCTTGAGCGCGGCGGGTCTGCTCCGGGCTGCGGCCCCGCAGGTTTACCGCTACCCGTCGCAATGCTTGGCTGCGACGACGCAGGCTTACGCGGCGCGCGAAGCAGAAGCGTGGCGAACACAACTGCGCTGAGGAGAACGATGGCGATAATGGCAAAGGGAAGGTAGCGTTTCATCTCTTTCTGATAACTCTGTCTCTGATTCTCCGCGTAGATTCCGATTCATCCTACATCATCTTAATGAAAGTCTTTGATGTCAAATCAGCAGCGAGGAGTTAGCCGAAAGAGCCTGTGAGCGCGGGAGGCAAAAAGACGCATGAGCCGAAGACACGCAGGCCGTAGTTCAGAATTCAAACTTTAGTTCGAGAGCGTCAATGAAACAGAAGCTAAAGCTTGAACTCCGAAGCTTTGATGCCAACTTCTGTAATTATTCTTCGGGGCCAGCGCAGCCTGGGCCATGAAGAGCCGGTATCTTGGCGCTGATGGTTGGATAGTTGCCAGCCTCCGCGTTCATCTCAAGCCATTGCGCCCAGTCGTCCGGCAGCGTTGCTTCCGAGAAGATAGCTTCAACAGGGCACTCCGGCACGCAGGCGTCGCAATCTATGCAGGTGTCCGGGTTGATGTAAAGGCGATCCGGCAACTCATGAAACGCTTCGACGGGACAGACCGCAGCGCAATCCGTATACTTACAATCAACACAGGGTTCAGCGACAATGTAGGTCATTTTCTGCTCCTTGAAATTTAAGCTGCACATTCTCTTTACTCAATTCGCCGCGCTCGTGTCAATATCCTTTTTCGTTGTGATATAACTTTTATTCATGAAGAGCGAAGAGAAAGAACGCGCGAAGAAGATCATAAAGCTTCTGAAGCGAGAATACCCGGACGCCGCCTGCTCGCTCGATTACAGTAATCCGCTTGAGCTGCTGGTTGCGACGATTCTTTCCGCGCAGTGCACGGACGAGCGCGTCAATCAATTGACGCCCGCGCTGTTCAGAAAATATCCGAGCTATGAAGACTACTTGAAGGTTCCGCAGAGCGAGTTGGAGCAGGACATTCGCCCCACGGGCTTTTATCGCAACAAGGCCAGGGCGATTCAGGGCGCGTGCCGCTTGATAAAAGAGAAGCACGAAGGCGTTGTGCCGGATAAGATTGAAGAACTGCTTCTGCTTCCGGGCGTGGCGCGAAAGACTGCGAACGTCGTTTTGGGTAACGCCTACGGCATAGCGTCCGGCGTCGTAGTGGATACTCACGTAGCTAGACTCAGCCAGCGCCTTGCTCTCTCGACCAAGACGCAGCCGGAAAAGATAGAGCGCGAGTTGATGGAGCTTGTGCCGCGCCGCGATTGGATTGTCTTTCCTCACCTGCTGATCGCGCACGGACGAAAGATTTGCAAAGCGCGCACGCCGCTCTGCGCCGAATGTCTACTGGAAAAGCTCTGCCCGTCCTCGCTCCTCAAGAACGGCGCAATAGTTAAAAGGCTTTCACCATAAACTTCTTCTTGCAGGTTCCTGATTATGCTCAAGCGATTTCTCGCTCTACTCTTAGCCCTGCTCGTGCTGCAAGCCTTCTGCGCGCCCGCGCTCACGCAGAATCTTTCTTCACAGCAGACTTCCGCTCAGCCTGTAGACCGCAATCTTCTTCGCCCGCTCTGGCCCGGCTCGCGCTGGACGGAAGGCATGCGTGCGCGTGCCGTGCGTCGCGGCCTGCAATTCATCTATCGCACGGCACTCGTGGAGAAAAACTTTAAGGAGTACGGGAGCGATTACCTGTGGTGCTTTTACACCATGAGCGAAGCCTTGAGCGACGCGCAGGCTCGCGCTCTGGCCCGCCGCATGGGATTAGAGCGTGCGCGACGTTGGAGACAACTTCATCGCTCGCTCCCGCGAGACGCGGACGCGGGAACAATCGCGGACTATGCTTTCGGCAGCGACGCCGCAGACTCCCTGGGCCTTCGTGACGACAAGCTTAAGGATGAGATTCGCAGCCGCGCGCCGCGCTTCAACGCACGCGCTTACCTGCTCTTTGACCCACTGACAGAGCCTCCGCCGTCAGACGTGCCGGACGAGTGCGATTTCTGTGGAGAGGATAATCCGCGCGGCGCGAGCGTCTGCGGCAATTGTAAACGCCCGCTCAGGATGAGAACCAGGCAGGATGTCTGGTACGACGCGTTGATTACCACTTATAGCGGCGAGCATTACGGCGTCTTGCTGGGCGCAAAGTATGCGGATGTTCTCAAGTGGCTGCCAACTTTGCGCCCCTATCGTGACGACGACAGGACGAGCGACGAATTCTACGACACGGTTTACGCCATCACGCACGTCGTCTACACGCTCAATGATTACAGCCTCTACAGGCTTGACACGCGACTGCTGCCGCAGGAGTTCAAGTTCCTCAGAGACAATATGACGGTCGCGGTCAAGCAAAGGGACGCGGACATGTTGGGCGAGTTCATGGACACCCTGCGAGCTTTCGGGCTGACGACCGCAGACCCTTTGATGCGACAGGGCATGGAATATCTTTTAGCTCATCAGAACAGGGACGGCAGTTGGGGCAATCGCCGCGAGCGAGACATATACCTGCGTTATCATCCTACCTGGAATGCCGTAGCGGCCTTGAGCGAATACGCCTGGCGCGGCGAAAGGTTGAGCCATCCTGAGTTGAAATCAATGCTGGAAGAATGGGCTGCCGAAAGCAGATGAGGCAGAAAATTCATTGTGCGGGCAGAGGCCGTGGGACTATAATGCACTGCAACTCGCCCCGGTGTCTCCTTTCAAATGTGAGGTGTGATATGCAAACTCCTTTGGCGGCTTTTCTGCGGCGAATGTTCACGATCCTGGTCTTTCCTGCGGCTCTCATCTTTGCTTCAACCACGTACGTCCGCGCTCAACTAGCGCCGCGAGCCGAGCGCGACCTGGAGGTGCGTGAAAGACAACTGAGGGGAATCGGAAAAGTTAAACGGATAGAGAATGATATTGCACAGCCCAGAGTGACCCTTGGACAGGTCAAGGAGGATTACGAGGGCTTGCAGGCCGCGAACAACGCGCTTTTGAAGATGCTCTCGCAAGGCAACGGGCTTGATTACAAGCTGGTAGAAGACTCCGCTTCCGAGATAAAGAAGCGCGCGGGCCATCTCAAATCCTACATGCTCATTCTTCAAATGGTAAGAGAGAACGAGAACCGCCGAAAGACTCAGGCAGAGATAGAGACGGAAGAGATTAAAGGCTCTATTCTATCGCTGGACGCTATGATTGCACGCCTCGTTGAGAACCCTATTTTCAGAAACTTTAATAAAGTGCTTGATGCCGACAACTCTACGAAAGCGCGCGACGACCTTGACGACATCATAGACTTGAGTGAAGGAATAAAGAGAAGCGCCAAGCGAGCCATGAAAGCCCGCGCCTCTCGTTAGCTCAACCCAGTCAGAGAGGGCTTGAGCTAATTTTAAACCGCCGCTTCTTCTTCCAGCCAGTCGCGCGTCATGTCGCACCAGAGCGCAAGCCCGCGCCACTCCCTGAAACGCGAATAGTAACGCGCGATTTTTTCATCTGTCGCAGCACGTCCACGACCGCGCACGCGCGCAAACTTTCCACGCACCCAAGAATCCAGAGCCAGCCCGTCGTAACGACCTATGAGCCGCAACAAGGTGTCCGCAGCGTAATCGCCTACGCCCTTCACCTGCTTCATCTCGCGCTTTAAGGCAGGCGTTGGCAGGTCGCTTGAAAGCCATCCCTCTACGTCCAACTCGCCGCACGCCACACGCTCCGCCAACTCCTTGAAGTAGGGCGCACGGTAGCCCGCGCGCATCACGTCCGTGTAAAACTGAAGCGGCGCTTCGGCCATAGCCTGCGGCGTAGGAAAACTTCTGCGACCATCTGCGGCCTCAAGCCCCAGGCTTTGCACAAGCCCCGTGACCATCTTGACCGTCAGCGCCCAGGAGCAATTCGTGGTCGTTATAGCCTTCACTACATCTTCAAAGACGGTCGGAGAGCGCAACAGACGACCCGCGCCCTGCCGCTCTATCCACGCGAACTCATCGTCCGCGCTCATAGCAGAGTAGAACTCCGTCAAATCCTCGTCCAGCCGCAGCATGTGCCGCACGTCCTGCACAACCTTCGCCGCCGCACGCTTTCCCAACCCCTGCCTGACGTTGAGGACGAGCGATTGCTTCGCGCCAGTGATGCTGACGCTAACGGGTCTCTGCGCGCCCAGATCAATCACTCGCAGAAGCCGCCAACCCTCCTGCTCGAACTCAAACGGAAGAAGCTCGCACCAGCCGTGACTGAGCGCCGTGCGCTTGAAACTAAAGTTGTGCGTAACGGGAACGCGGATTTCCATGATGATAAAAACCTAAAGCCGCCTCTCAAAATAAATACGGCCACCACTGATGGATGGCCGCAAGTTTATGAAGTTGAAGGGCGGCTAGTCGGGCTCGAACCGACGACCTCTTGATCCACAATCAAGCGTTCTAACCGACTGAACTATAGCCGCCACAAACTCTGCTGAAGCTGGATAATGTTTACACCACCCGGCCTGTTTCTTCAAGCGAATAAGACGCCCCCGGCACGACTCGAACGTGCGACCCTCTGCTTAGCTTACCACTTTAGGTTTCCCTAACCTCTCGAAAGAGTTGTGGTCTGGACTATATCTTAGGCATTTCAGCCTGGATGCGTGTAGTCTCTACAGGATAAGAGAACCGTATTGATTTTCTGCTTGGATGAGACAAAGAAGTTGTGATTTACGTATCACACTCTCTTGACGCTTATCTCGGCAGATAGCTAAAAACTCTTCAAGCATGAGAGCTTGATTCATTTTTGCAATCAGGTACGGCTTGAGTTGACGTATGAATACTCTCAAAGAATCATGATTCTTAATCTGAATTCGCCTTAACGGTCTTTTATTTGAATTTCTTGGATTAATGTATTGGTACTTGACCTCTAAGAAATCCAAAATATCCCTACATCTAGCCATCAGGCTCAGATTAGAATTGGTTATCGTCGCAGATGCAGCAGGCGAAACTATTCTATTACCGTTAGAACTTTTGTTTGTTCTGCGAAAGATAGTCAGGCATCCTTCTCCATCCACTATTCCCGCTAACCACGCCAAATCAACTTCACTTACGATAGTATTATTTATCATAAGCTCGCTCTTACTTCCCTCGGTGTTGTCATGGAAGCCTTTGAGGGCTTCTTTAGAGATTCACCGATATAGCACCCTCCACTGTACGGATTACTTATTCTCCGCACAGGCTCCTATTTGAAGGCAGATGCTCTATCCACTGAGCTACGGGAGCTTAACCTTTATCCAGAGCGTTTTGATGTTAACACGCGCGGAGCGGTCGGCGTCAACCGCAGGCAGTGCGGGAGTCCGGCCGGCGCTGCTTTTGTACGCGGTCGGCGGAACTTGCGGGTTCAATGATTCGCCTCTCGTGTTAAAGTGTGCGGAATCTTTTCTGTCGGGAGCCCTGGATGAGAGAACAGAGGATTCAAGCACGCTGGCTTGCTCTTTTGATTGCCACAGCCATTGCGCTCTACCTGTGCTGGCTGATGTTGCAGCCCTTCGTCAACGTTTTGGCGTGGGCTGCTGTGCTGGTCATAGTCTTTTATCCCGTTCACCGCAGGCTGGTGGCGAGGACAGGCCGCCCCGCCACCAGCGCCCTGCTCTCAAGCCTGCTGGTCATCTTCACCATTCTAATCCCGCTGACGCTTATCACGCTGGCGCTGGTTAACGAGCTTTCAAACGCGGTCGACTCGGTGCACGGCAACGTCTCGTCTTTGCTCGACCCGCAAACCTCTCCGCTGGGAAGAGTCATAACCTGGATAGGCCAGTACATCAACATTGAAGAGCTGCGTTCGGGCGAGTTTTTGAAGGAGCGGTTGAAGGGGATGGGCGGAGCGATTGCCAGTCGCGCGCTAGGGTTTTTCGGCGGCGTGGTGGGCGCGGTCGTACAGATTTTCTTCGTCATCTTTACCATGTACTACCTGTTCCGCGACGGCGACCGCTTCGTGCGCGCGCTGCCTGACACCTTGCCGCTCAAGCGAGAGCAGAGCGAGAAAATATTCCAGCGTACACGCGACGTGATTGGCGCGAGCCTCTACGGTGTGCTGGTGATAGCCATTATACAGGGCACGCTCGGCGGGCTGATGTTCTGGATACTGAGGCTTCCCAGCGCAATCGTGTGGGCGGTCGTGATGACTTTCCTTTCCATGATTCCTATGGCCGGGTCGTTTCTGGTCTGGGTTCCTGCGGCTATCTACCTTGCGCTGACAGGGCACTGGGTCAAAGCCTTGATACTGGT
>JACVRN010000259.1 GCA_014534425.1 Pyrinomonadaceae bacterium | reverse complement strand
GTTGAAGTCGTGGGCGACACCTGAAGCCAGTTCACCTAAAGCGGAGAGCTTTTCCAGTTGAGAGAACTGTTCGCGTATGCGTTCCTGTTCGGCAATGTAGCGGGAGAGTTCTTCTACGTGTCGCTGCGCCTGCTCGGCTGCGGCTGCGGCTGCCGTTGCCTCCACGTTCTTCAAGTAGGTCTTATAGGTAAAGTAGATGACGACGATAATCGGCGTGGTGATGATGAAGGCGTAGACGCCGAAGGCATCAACGAATCGCGCGCTGATTCCGGCGGCAGATGCGCCCGCAAAGTAGGTGATGGAAGTCCAAAGGTAATAGTTCTTCCAGGTGTGCCAGATAGGCTCGTCCGTCTTGAGCGCCTGGGCCAGAGCAACGAGCCAAGAGTTGGCTATGTAATGCACCAGCGCCATCAGGTAAACAGCCGTCACGAAGTTGCCGGAGTATGCGCCGTGCGCTAGCTCAGTCAGAGGGCCGAACAGGTATCGCAGGGTGCAGACGGTCAGAAACGTAGCCGTCGCCATCATGCCCGAATTAAAGATGACCGTGATGGGCTTGCGGCTGATGCGAAGCGATGAGCAGACGCCTTCGGCTGCCGCCAGAAGGATTGCGGCCTCGCCGCCGTAAATCAGCATGGTGAGAAAGATGAAGGTGTCAGAGACGGTAATCTGGCCGCTTATGCGCGGAATCTGTATGGCTATGCGCGAGGCCAGCCCGATAGTGATGAGCGCCAGCAGCACAAAGCGCAAGTCCAGTTGATTAAGGTCAAGACGCAGCGCCGCGTAAATGAGAACCAGCGCGCCCGTCCCTATGACGGCGTACATGTACGGCCTGGCAAGGCTCTTTCTGCTCATTAAAAGTCCCTCCCTCATCCTTTCACCTCGTGGCTCGACTGTAGATAAATGGTGTCGTAGTAACCCTGGAACATGAAACCCGCGTGGCTGTAGAACGCACGCGCCTTGTGGTTCTGCTCGTTGACCAGAAGCTTGACGGAGCGCGCGTTGTGTAGAAGCCTGCGCGCGACCTGCATCAAGCAGCGCGAGCCGTAAGACTGGTTGCGCGCCGAAGGGCTTGTGTAAACGCCTTCGAGGTAGACGGCGCGGCTAGTGTCGGCCAGAACGTCCGCTTTAAAGAGCAGGCGGTTATCTTCAATCCAGACGAAGACGCGGCCCTGCTCTATGCGACGCGCGCAGCGAAGACGAAAGCCCACAGGGTCTTGCTCCATTGGATTCACTCCGCTCTCTTCAAACGCCATGCAAGCCTGCACGGGCATGACAAAGGCCAGGTCGTCGAGCGTGGCCGCGCGCAAGCCCTTCACCTCTTCGGTCTCGGACAGAAACTCTTCGCGCATCTCGAACAGCATCTCGCGGCAGAAGAGGCGCGCACGCTGGCCGCCGCGCGAGTAGTGTCGCCAGAAACGCTTGATGCGCTCTTCCTCTCCCAGGTGAACGTGCGCGCCCGGTATCTCTCTGGCGATGCGCGCGAAGGTTTCGAGTGCGAAGTCGTTTGAAGTTTCGACCAGAGTCGCGTGGCCCACGAGCGCGACGCCTACGAACTCTCCCGTGTCGTCCAGACGAGCGCCGTAGAAGATGCCACGGTTGAAAGGGCTTTCCAGTCCGTTGTCGCGCAGCAGGCTCGTCATGAAGATTGCCTGCACGGAATCGGAGCCTCTGAGGAAGCCGAGGACTTCGCGTTCGTTCTCGTAGGTCAGGGGAGTGACGTTCAAAGCCTCTGCGCGCGGCTCGTCTTTGAGCGGAATCACGAACGTCGTTGTCTTTCTCATCTCAAATGGAAGGGGCATCTCGTTCTCTCTCTCCTCGATGCGGTCGGGTTTAATCTCTCAGCGAGGAAGAAGACTTCAATAGCCTAAGTAATCGACTCCGCTATCCACCTTTACGTTCGTGTTGGCGGTGGCGTCGCCGTTGTTCGTGGCGGACATGGCCTGCGTAGTGGCGTCCGTTCTGAGTATGGCGTCGCCAAGAATCACACCGTCTCCGAGTATGACTCCGTCGCCAAGGATTACGCCGTCGCCCAGGATGACGCCCCCGCCCAGTAGCATGCTGCCCTGTAGGAAGATTGTGCCGTCGCCCAGGATGACACCGGCGCTCGTCTTCACGTTGTCGCCCAAGATGACGCCCAAGGTGATGCGCGTAGAGTCGCCGAGGATGACGCCGCCGGAAAGAAGCGTGCCGTCGCCGAGGATGACGCCCGTGCCGTAAATCTTCTGGTACTTCGTAATCAACTCAAGGCCCGTGGCGTAGTTCTGATTCAGGATTAAGCCCTGCGACCATGTGAAGGTCTGACCCGCGATGGTCGTCTGAGGCTGTGGCGGCGCGGAAGTTAAAAGCGGCGCTCCTAAGATAGTCGTCGCGGTCAAATCCGTGCGGACGAGCTTAGCCAAGCGGACAGCGCCTTCCAAGTTAATCTCACCCGCTCCCTGCTCCAGCATGTTGTAGCCTGCCAAAGGCTGTGCCGTGTACATCAATATTGCTTTAATCATGTTCGGCGTGAGATTCGGGTTGACTTGC